>NZ_JBDPLV010000055.1:0-84791 GCF_039871605.1 Acrocarpospora sp. B8E8
AACGACCTCGCCGCCCACAGCCTTGCCGATCAGGCCACCGCCCGCGCATCACGATCCGGAGTACGGCGGGACAGCCTCCCCTTTTCACGCCGCAGCGGCGTCACCCCGGGGCACGAAGGACTCATTCGTGATAGAGGTCGAGGAGGCCGGGCAGGTGCTATCCGAGGCGGACGCCGAGATCGGAATCGATCTAGGGTTGACCCATTATGCGGTCTTGTCGGGCGGAACGAAGATCGCCAATCCGCGGTGGCTGCGCCGCCGGGCCAAGCGGCTGGCCCGGCTGCAGCGGGCGCTGTCCCGGAAGGAGAAGGGGAGCAAGAACCGGGAGAAAGCGCGGATCGCGGTGGCCCGCCAGCACGCTAAGGTGGCCGACGCACGCCGGGATTTCCTGCACCAGACCAGCACATCGATCATCCGTGAGAACCAAACGGTCGTGATCGAGGATCTGGCGGTGCGAGGACTGGCCCGCAGCCGGCTGGCGAAATCGGTCAGCGATGCCTCCTGGGGCACGTTCCGCACACTGCTGGCCGGGAAAGCGGCCCGCTATGGGCGGACGGTCATCACGGTCGGCCGCTGGTTTCCCTCCTCCCAGTTGTGCCCATGCTGCGGCTGGCGCAACGGGAAAGCACCGCTGGGGGTCCGCTCGTGGGATTGCCCGTCTTGTGGGGAGCACCACGACCGCGATCTGGCGGCCGCGTTGAACATCCTGGCCGAGGGTCTGCGCCTGCGCGCGCAGGCGGCCCTCGCCGGCGAAGGGCAGGACAAGGACATGGTGGCCGCCGGGCTGGCGGACACTCGAAACGACTGTGGAGGGCGGGTAAGACCAGGCGAGGCAATTCCGACCCTGGCACCGCCCGCAACCTACGGCGCCCGCGCGGCGTAGCAGAAGCAGTAAGAACCCCACGGCGACGTGGGGGAATCCCGGCGTTCACGCCAGGGAGGATGTCAACGGCGTCACAACAATTCTTGGTTCCCGCAGGTCGTTGGCGCGCATCAGATCACTCCTGGCGTCCTCCGGGCACCCGGCCGCCTCATATGCCGCAGCCCGCACCTCGAACACCTCCGCCTCACCCGGCTCGATGGCCGCCGCCAGGAAACAGTCCCCCAGCGCCGCCCCGGCGTCCCCCAGCGCGAGCTGCGCGCGGGCCCGTACCAGATGAACCCGATGTGCCCCGGAAACGGGGTGGCACGGGACGCGAGCCGCGAGGGCCAGGCTGCAGTCGATCACCGCGCGGGCGGCTTCGCCGATGGCCAGCAGGGCCTCGGCGCGGTCCACCCGGAGCTCCTCCGAGTAGACCGGGCACTCCCCCAGCTCGATGACCCAGTCGAAATCGTCGATCGCGTCCCGCCAGCGGTCCATGGCCAGGAACGCGCGGCCGCGCACCGCGCGGGCCTCCCATTCGCCGGGATTGAGCAGGAGCGCCCGCTCGGTGTCGGTCCAGGCGCCCTGCTGGTCGCCGCGCAGGCTTCTGGCGATGGCCCGCGCGATGTACCCGCGCGAGGTCAGCTTGGCGACCAGGGACGCGGTCGCGTCCAGTTCGGCCTCCGCGTAACGGCCGGAGCGCCGCAGCAGCAGGGACCGGCGGTGGTGGGCGTCGGCCAGGTCGTCGGGGCCGAGCGGACCGTCGAGCGCGGCGGTCAGCTCTGCCAGGGCGCCCGAATAGTCACGCATCGCGTCGAGCGCGATCCCCCGCCGCAGCCGTACCTCGGGCGTGGCGTCGCCTGCGGCGAGCAGCCGGTTGCACTCGAGGAGGTCGGCCGTCACCGTGCCCAGCCGGGCCACGTCCTGTTCCACGCACATCGTTCCACCTTGTTCACCGTCTGGGAGGGGGTCGCCCAACGGTAGGTGCGCGGCGCGCGGGTTTCTGTGAACGAATACGCAGAACGCTCGGGAGATCTAGCCGGAGACCTCGACGCCGCCGATCGTGCGCTTGCCCCGGCGCAGCACGAGGAACCGGCCGTGCAGCAGGTCCTCGGCGGTCGGCACATACTCCTCGTCGGTGATCTTGGTGTTGTTGAGGTACGCCCCGCCCTCCTTGACCGCGCGGCGTGCCTCGGACTTCGACTTGGCCAGGCCGCTCTCCGCCATCAGATCGACGTACGGCAGGCCGAGCCCCGCCACCTCCGCCCGGGGCACCTCGGACAGGGCGGCAGCCAGCGTGCCCTCGTCCAAGTCGGCGATGGACCCCTGGCCGAACAGCGCGCGCGAGGCCGCCACCACCCGGGCCAGCTCGTCGGCGCCGTGCACCATCGTGGTCAGGTCCTCGGCCAGCGTACGCTGCGCCTCACGCGCGAACGGCCGGTCGGCGACCGCCTTCTCCAGCTCCTCGATCTCCTCCCTGGTGCGGAAGGTGAACACCTTGAGGAAGCGGATCACATCCCGGTCGTCGGCGTTCAGCCAGTACTGGTAGAACGCGTACGGCGAGGTCAGCGCCGGATCCAGCCACACCGCCCCACCGGCGGTCTTGCCGAACTTGGTGCCGTCGGCCTTGGTGATCAGCTTGCCGGTGAAGACGTGCGCGTGCGCGCCCTCGACCCGCCGGATCAGGTCCACCCCGGCGATGATGTTGCCCCACTGGTCGCTGCCGCCGAGCTGCAGCGTGCAGCCGTACCGCCGGAAGAGTTCCAGGTAGTCGTTGGCCTGCAGGATCTGGTAGCTGAACTCGGTGTAGCTGAGGCCCTCGCCGGCCAGCCGGGCCGAGACCGACTCGCGGGCCAGCATGCGGTTGACCGGGAAGTGTTTGCCGATGTCGCGCAGGAAGTCGATGGCGGACATCCCGGCGGTCCAGTCGAGGTTGCTGACCAGGGTGGCGGCGTTGTCGCCGGTGAAGGAGAGGAACTTCTCCACCTGGACGCGGATCCTGGCCACCCACTCCTCGACGATCTCCTCGGAGTTGAGGGCCCGCTCGGTGCTGCGGCCGCTGGGGTCGCCGATCAGGCCGGTGGCGCCGCCGACCAGGCCGATCGGGCGGTGCCCGGCGCGCTGGAAGCGGGTCAGGATGAGCAGGGTGGCGAGGTTGCCGACGTGCAGCGAGGGCGCGGTGGGGTCGAAACCCGCATAGACCGTGATCGGACCCTCGGCCAGTGCCGCGCGGAGCGCGTCGGCATCGGTGGTCTGCGCGGTGACGTCGCGCCAGTCGAGCTCATCGAGGATGTCGGTCACGGTTCCAGTTTCCCATTGCTCGTCGGGAGGCGGCCGTTTCCAGCCTGCCTGATCACGAAACCCTATCGCCACTGGATAGTGGAGCTGAAACGTTCACCTCCCGGCCGGGCGCGGACATCGGATGTCTGCTGGTTAGAGGACCGTCCGGCGGATGCCGCCAAATCAGCGACCCTCCTGGATAGCGCTTTCCGAAACCTTTCGGTACAAGGTGGTAACCCCAGTCCCCCACGTGGAGGGCACATGCGCACGCTATCGAAACGCTTCGCGATCATCGGATTGATCGCGCTCGCGGCCGTCTCGACGGGAGTCACCGCACAGGCCGCCGCCCCCGGCTGCCGGGTCGACTACGGCGTCCCGTCCCAGTGGCCGGGCGGCTTCACCGCCAACGTGACCGTGACCAACCTCGGCGATCCGATCAACGGCTGGCAGCTGGTGTGGTCCTACACTGCTGGGCAGGCGGTCACCAGCGCCTGGAACGCCACGATCACTCAGAGCGGCGGGCAGGTCACCGCGGTCGACGCCGGGCACAACGCCGTGCTGGCCACGGGCGCGACGGCCTCGTTCGGCTTCAACGCGTCCTGGAACAACTCCAGCAACCCGGCTCCGGCGTCGTTCGCCCTGAACGGCACGGTCTGTACGGGTACGGTCCCCAGCCCCACACCCACCCAAAGCCCATCCCCCAGCCCAAGCCCGAGCCAAAGCCCCAGCCCGAGCCCGAGCCCCAGTCCGACGTCCATTCCCGCCGGGGCGAAGCAGGTCGAGGACCTCGACCGGGGCCTGATCAGCGTCAGGTCCGGCAGCGCCAACCTGGTCTCCTGGCGGCTGCTCGGCACCGAGACGTCCGCGACCACGTTCAACGTCTACCGCGGGGGCACCCGGGTGGCCACGGTGAGCAATTCCACGAACTATCTGGACACGGCCGCCGCGGACGCGTCGTACACGGTGAGGGCGGTCGTCAACGGCGCAGAGCAGGCCGCCTCCCCAGCCTCGCTGCGGTTTACCGGCGGCAACTATCTCGACGTGCCCATCCAGCCCCCGGGCGGAGGAACCACGCCATCCGGCGAGGCGTACACATATGCCGCGAACGACGCGAGCGTCGGTGACCTGGACGGCGATGGGGACTATGAGTTCGTCCTGAAATGGGACCCCTCGAACGCCAAGGACAACTCCCAGTCCGGCTACACCGGCAACGTCTACATGGACGCGTACACGCTGACCGGCACCCGTCTCTGGCGTATCAACCTAGGCCGCAACATCCGCGCGGGCGCGCACTACACCCAGTTCCAGGTGTACGACTACGACGGCGACGGCGACGCCGAAGTCGCCATGAAGACGGCGGACGGCACCACATCCGGCACCGGCCAGGTGATAGGCAGCTCCACTGCCGACCATCGCAACTCCTCCGGCTATGTCCTGGCCGGTCCGGAGTTCCTGACCATGTTCGACGGCAGGACCGGCGCGGTGTTGTCCACGGTGAACTATGTCCCCGTCCGGGGCACGGTCTCGTCCTGGGGTGACTCCTACGGCAACCGGGTGGACCGGTTCCTGGCCGGGACCGCGTATCTGGACGGGCAGCGGCCGTCGCTGATCATGGCGCGCGGCTACTACACCCGTAGTGTGATCGCCGCCTGGGACTTCCGGAACGGCGCCCTGACCCAGCGCTGGGTCTTCGACTCCAACGTCTCCGGCAGCCAGTACACCGGGCAGGGCGCGCACAGCCTGTCGATCGCGGATCTGGACAACGACGGCCGCGACGAGGTCGCCTACGGCGCGATGGCGGTCAACGACAACGGCGCCCCGCTGTGGACCACCGGCCTCGGCCACGGCGACGCCCTGCACGTCGGCGACTTCAACACCGGCCGAGCCGGGCTGGAAGTCTTCATGCCCTCGGAGAACACCGGCGGGCCGGACTCCTGGATGGCGGCCGGGCAGACCGGCCAGATCCTGTGGTCGCAGTCCGGCTGTTCCTGCGACAACGGCCGCGGCGTGGCGGCCGACGTCTACGCCGGCAGCGCGGGCGCGGAGGCGTGGTCGGCCGCCGACACCGTGCTGCGCAGTTCGACCGGCGGCTCGCTGGGCCGGGAGCCTTCCTCAATCAACTTCCTGGCCTGGTGGGACGGCGACCCGGTACGCGAACTCGTGGACGCCACCCGCGTCGACAAGTACGGCACCAGCGGCGACACCCGCCTGCTGACCGCCTCCGGCGTGCACTCCAACAACGGCACGAAGTCCACCCCGTCCCTGTCCGGCGACATCCTCGGCGACTGGCGCGAGGAAGTGATCTGGCCGACCACGGCCAACACGGCGCTACGGATCTACGCGACCACCTCAGTCACCGACCGCAAGATCCACACCCTGGCACACGACCCGATGTACCGCGTCGCCATCGCCTGGCAGAACACCGCCTACAACCAGCCACCACACCCGAGCTTCTTCATCGGCGACGGCATGGCCACCCCCGCCAAGCCCAACGTGTACGTCCGCTGACCCCGAACCTAGGTCCGCACGCTCCCCGGACCTAGGTCCGGATCCGCCGCACATGCGGCTCGAACGGCGAGACCGTCCTGTCCCCATAGATCCAGAACCGCCCCAGGGTCTCGGCTCTCCACCGAGACCCCGGTCTGGGGCCCGCCTGACGGCCGAGGCGAGCTCCCAGCGGCGAATCACCAGAAAAGGCCGAAGACGATTCGCAGAGCGGTGTCCACCTCATCGATCTCCTGTGGGGAGAGGCGTCCGGCGAAATCTCCGAGTCGTTGCGGGTCGACTGCGGTTGTCTGGTCGAGGAGAACTCTGGTGGCTTTGCCGTTGAGATCCACAGTGGGCCGGAAGTCGGCTTCCCTCGCGCTCGTTGAGGTGGGTGCGATCAACACGGTGGAGAAGATCTTGAGAAGGTCGGACTGCACCACCACGGCGAAGCGCTCGCCACGTTGCTCATGGCCTACCGCGTCACGGGGTGCACGCAACCGGTAAAGGTCACCACGCACGCAGCTCGTCCAACTCACGCTGGATCGCTCGGATCTCGGCGCGGTCGTCGGGGTCTGCCGCAATGGCCTCGGCTTGGGCGCGAATGCGTTCGTCGCGGCGTAGACGCCACGCGGCGAGCACAGCGTGGCGGATCGCGGTCTCCGGGCTGTCGCCGTCGACCATGAGGTCGGCCAGAGCGGCTTCCATCTGCGGGTCGAGCTCGATAGTCAGCACCGTCATATCCTCACTGTACGACGGTGCATCTCGCAGGAGTTTACGTCTTTTCGTGAGATCTTCGTTACAGAACGTAGTTGACTATCCCTTTGTGCAGCTGCACTGCTCCCTGGACCTACGCCAGGATCCGCCTGACATGCGGCTTGTACGGCGAGACCGTTCTGTCCCCATCGATCCAGAACCGCCACGGGGTCTCGGCTCCGGTCGAGACCCCGGTGCGGGGGCCTGACTTGATCTCCGTGGCGGGTTCGCCTTCGAGGACCTGGACGATCGCGTCGTCCGAGCAGCAGTCGAGGCCGTTGTGCTCGCGGGCCAGGCCGAGCGCGACCGCCAGCCGCGCCGGGCCTCGCGCCAAATCACGAAATATCACCGGACGCCCGTTCTCGCGGCGGGATCTGACCATCTCCTCCCCGACGATCACCTCACCGGCCCGCAGCAGGACCCCGGACGCGAGCCCGTCCCGCAGGCAGACCAGGTTCGCGCAGAAGTGCATGCCATAGGTGAAATACACGTACAGATGCCCCGGCGGCCCGAACATCACCGAGTTGCGGGGAGTCAGGCCGCGGAACGAATGCGAAGCCGGGTCCTCGCCCGGCAGGCCGTACGCCTCGGTCTCGGTGAGGCGGACGGCGACCGGCCCATGCGCGACGACCCGCCCGAGCAGGTCGGGGGCGACCTCGTGCGCGGGCCGGTCGAAGAAGTCGCGCGGCAGCGGCTTCAAGCTCCGGTGGCCCATGCCGCCTGCGCGTCCACGGTCTCACGGAGCGTGTCCAGCTGGTCGCGGACCCGGTCGGGGGCGGTCCCGCCGTACGCCTTCCGGGCGGCCAGCGCGCCGGGCACGCTCAGCACGTCCCGGACGTCCCCGCCGAAGTGCGGCGAGACCTTGGCCAGCTCCTCGTCGGTCAGCTCGCCGAACTCCTTGTCGTTGACCTGGCACCACACCACCAGGTGCCCGACCGCCTCGTGCGCGTCCCGGAACGCGACGCCCTTGCGGACCAGCAGCTCGGCCAGGTCGGTGGCCAGCGCGAACCCGTCCGACGCGGAGGTCTCCAGCTTGGCCGTGTTCACCCGCATCGTGGAGACCAGGCCGGAGACCGCGGGAAGGACCAGCAGCAGGGTGTCGACGGCGTCGAAGACCGGCTCCTTGTCCTCCTGCAGGTCCCGGTTGTAGGTCAGCGGCAGGCCCTTCAGCGTGATCAGCAGCGTCATCAGCGACCCGATCAGGCGGCCCGACTTGCCCCGGGCGAGCTCGGCCACGTCCGGGTTCTTCTTCTGCGGCATGATCGAGGAGCCGGTCGAGTAGGCGTCGTCCATCTCGATCCAGCGGAACTCCTGCGAGGCCCACAGGACGATCTCCTCGCCCAGCCGGGACAGGTGGATCCCGATCATGGCCGCGCAGAACAGGAACTCGGCGGCGAAGTCCCGGTCGGCGACCGCGTCCATCGAGTTCGCCGCCGCCGCGTCGAAGCCGAGCTCGGCGGCGACCGCCTGCGGGTCGAGCGGCAGCGAGGACCCGGCCAGCGCGCCGGAGCCAAGCGGCGAGATGGCGGCCCGCTTGTCCCAGTCGCGCAGCCGCTCGATGTCGCGGGTGAGCGGATGCACGTGCGCCAGCAGCTGGTGGCCGAACGAGACCGGCTGCGCGTGCTGCAGGTGCGTCATGCCGGGGGCGGCCGTCTCCGCGTGCTGCTCGGCCTGGCTCATCAGCGCCGTCTCCAGCTCCACCAGCCGGGACACGATCGTGCGGACGTGGTCGCGCAGGTAGAGCCGCAGGTCGGTGGCGACCTGGTCGTTGCGGGAGCGCCCGGCGCGCAGCTTGCCGCCGAGCGAGCCGAGCCGTTCGAGCAGGCCGCGCTCCAGCGCGGTGTGCACGTCCTCGTCGGCCACCGTCGGCCGGAAGGCGCCAGACTTGCAGGCCTCCTCCAGGTCGTCGAGTGCGGCGAGCATGCGGGCCAGCTCGTCCTCCGTCAACAGCCCCGCCCGGTGCAGCACGCGGGCGTGTGCCCGCGAGGCGAGCAGGTCATAGGGGACGAGCCGCCAGTCGAAGTGCACGCTCACCGAAAGCCTGGTGAGCGCGTCCGCTGGCCCCCCCTCGAACCTGCCACCCCAGAGCCGCATCGGCTTGTTGTCCGCCACCGTTCTTCTCCCTCCCGGTACATCCGTGACCTTAACCGAGACGCGCCCCGAGTCCATCCCGGACCCGGGGCGCGTCCCTACAAACGATCAGGCCCGCGCGTCGCGGGCCGCGGCGATCTTACTGGGCAGCGACCAGAGTTCGACGAAGCCCTTGGCCAGGGACTGGTCGAAGGTGTCGCCCGTGTCGTAGGTGGCCAGGGAGAAGTCGTACAGGGAGGTCTCGGAGCGGCGGCCGGTGACGACGGCGCGGCCGCCGTGCAGGGTCATCCGGATCTCGCCGGTGACGTGGCGCTGGGCGTCGGCGATGAAGGCGTCCAGGGACTTCTTCAGCGGCGAGAACCACAGGCCGTCGTAGACCAGCTCGCCCCAGCGCTGGTCCACGCTCCGCTTGAAGCGGGCCAGGTCGCGCTCGACGGTGACGTTCTCCAGCTCCATGTGGGCGGTGATCAGGGTGATCGCGCCGGGGGCCTCGTACACCTCGCGGGACTTGATGCCGACCAGGCGGTCCTCGACCATGTCCAGGCGGCCGACGCCCTGGGCGCCGGCCCGGGCGTTGAGCTCGGCGATGATCTGGAACGGGCTCAGGGGGCGGCCGTCCAGGGCGACGGGCACGCCGGACTGGAAGGTGATGATGACCTCGTCGGCGTCGCGGGGCTCGGCCGGGTCGGCGGTGTAGGCGTACACGTCCTCGATCGGGCCGTTCCAGATGTCCTCCAGGAAGCCGGTCTCGACCGCGCGGCCCCAGATGTTCTGGTCGATGGAGTACGGGTTCTTCTTGGTGGTCTCGATGGGGAGGTTCTTCTCCTCCGCGTACGCGATGGCCTTGTCCCGGGTCCACGCGTAGTCGCGCGCCGGCGCGATGACCTTCAGCTCGGGGTGCAGGGCGGCCAGGCCGGCCTCAAAGCGGACCTGGTCGTTGCCCTTGCCGGTGCAGCCGTGCGAGACGATCGTCCCGCCGTGGCGCTGCGCGGCGGCGGCCAGGTGCTTGACGATCAAGGGCCGGGACAGCGCGGACACCAGCGGGTAACGGTCCATGTAGAGCGCGTTGGCCTGCAGCGCGGGCACGCAGAAGTCGGCGGCGAACTCCTCCCTGGCGTCCACCACGACCGACTCCACCGCGCCGCAGTCGAGGGCACGCTTGCGGATCACTTCCATGTCCTCGCCGCCCTGGCCGACGTCGACGGCCACCGCGATGACCTCGGCGTTGATCTTCTCCGCCAGGAACGGAATGGCCACAGAGGTGTCGAGGCCGCCTGAGAAGGCGAGTACGACGCGGTCGCTCATGATTGCTTCTCCAGTGAGTTGGTACGCGAACGGTTGGTCAGCCGAAGCATGGATTCGGCCAGAACGTCACCTCCGTGGGGGTCGCGGCTGATGACGAGAATCGTGTCGTCCCCGGCGACCGTGCCGAGGATGGACTCCCAGTCGGCGTGGTCGATCGCGGAGGCGAGGAACTGGGCGGCGCCCGGCGGGGTGCGCAGGATCACCAGGTTGGCCGACGCCTCCGCCGACACCAGGAGCTCCTCGGCCAGCCGGCGCAGCCGGGCGTCCGGGTTCTCGCCGGTGTTCCCGGTGCGGTAGAGCGGGATGCGCTCGCCGCCTTCGCCGGGCACGGCGTAGACGAGGGTGCCGTCGTCGGCCCGCAGCTTCATCGCGCCGAGCTCGTCCAGGTCGCGGGAGAGGGTGGCCTGGGTGACCTCGACCCCGCTCTCGGCGAGCAGTTTGGCCAGTTCGGGCTGGGATCTGACCTTGTTGCGGGTGAGCAGCTCGACGATCCTGGCGTGCCGGGCGGTCTTGGTCAGCGGGATGCTCATCGCGCGTCCAGCCAGTGCAGCAGGGCCTTCTGGGCGTGCAGCCGGTTCTCGGCCTCGTCCCAGACGACGCTGTGCGCGCCGTCCAGCACGTCGGCGGAGATCTCCAGGCCGCGGTAGGCGGGCAGGCAGTGCAGCACGATCGCGCCGGGCGCCGCGTCGGCGAGCCGGTCGGCGTTCACCTGGTACGGCGTGAACGCCGCGATCCGCTCGTCCTTGCCTTCCTGCCCCATGGACACCCAGGTGTCGGTGGCGAGCACGTCGGCGTCCCGGGCGGCCGCGGCGGGGTCGTCGAGCACGGCGACGGATCCGCCGGTGCCCGCGGCGATGGCGGCGGCGTCGGCCACGATCGCGGGATCGGGGTGGTAGCCGCCGGGCGCGCAGATCCGGATGTGCATCCCGGCCGTGGCGCCGCCGAGCAGGTAGGAGTGCGCCATGTTGTTGGCGCCGTCCCCGAAGTAGGCGAGGGTGAGGCCGGTCAGGGCGCCCTTGTGCTCGCGGATGGTCTGCAGGTCGGCGAGGACCTGGCAGGGGTGGAACTGGTCGGTGAGCGCGTTCACGACGGGGATCTCGCTGGCCGAGGCCATGGCCTCGATCCTGTCCTGGCCGGAGGTGCGCCAGACGATGGCGGCGACCTGCCGGGTCAGGACCCTGGCGGTGTCCTCGATGGGCTCGCCCCGGCCCAGCTGGGAGGTGCCGCCGTCGATGATCAGCGGCAGGCCGCCCAGGTCGCCGATGCCGACGGCGAAGGAGACGCGGGTGCGGGTGGACTGCTTGTCGAACAGGATGGCGACGGTTTTGGGGCCCTCGTAGGGGCGATAGCCGTACCTGTCCTTCTTCATCGCTTCGGCGAGGTCGAGGATCTCGGCCTGCTCGGCGGGCGACAAATCATCGTCTCGCAGGAAATGTCTAACCATTTTGGGCCTCTGTAAGGATCGCGGGGTAGGCCGCGAGGAACGCGTCGATCTCGGCCGGGGTGATGATCAGCGGCGGGGCCAGCCGGATCGCGTCGGGCTGGACGGCGTTGACCAGGAAGCCCGCCCGCTGCGCGGCGGCCTGCACCTGGGCGGCGCGGTCCGCGGTGAGCACGGTGGCCAGCCAGAGCCCACGCCCGCGTACGCCCTTGAGCAGCGGATGCGCGATCGACTCCAGCCCGTCCCGCAGCCGCTGGGCCACCACGCGGACATGGGCGAGGTCGACGTTGTCCAGCACGGCCAGCGCCGCCGCGCAGGAGACCGGATTGCCGCCGAACGTGGAGCCGTGCTCGCCCGCGGCGAAGATCGTCCCAGCGTCGCCGAAGCCGACCACCGCACCGATCGGCAGACCGCCGCCGAGCCCCTTGGCCAGGGTGAGGATGTCGGGGAGGACCCCGTCCGCCTGGTGCGCGAACCAGTGCCCGGTACGGCCGATGGCCGACTGGATCTCATCCGCGACCAGCAGCGCGCCGGTCCGGGTGGCGATCTCCCGCGCGGCGGCGAAATACCCGTCCGGCGGCGGCACGACCCCGGCCTCGCCCTGGGTGGGTTCCAGGAAGATGGCCGCGCAGTTCTCGTCGACGGCTTTGGCCAGCGCGTCGGCGTCGCCGTACGGGACGAAGCGCACATCAGCCGGGAACGGCCCGAACTGGTCGCGGATGGAGGGTTTGCCGGTCAGCGACAGCGAGCCGAGGGTGCGCCCGTGGAAGCTCATCTCGGCCGACACGACGTAGGTGCGGCCGGTGGTCTTGCCGTATTTGATGGCGAGTTTCAGGGCGGCTTCGTTGGCTTCGGTGCCGGAGTTGGCCAGGAAGACCCGGCCGGGGTGCGCCAGCAGGTCGAGCAGGCGCTCGGCCAGCTTCACCTCCGGCTCGTGCAGGAACAGGTTGGAGGTGTGCGCGAGCGTCGCGACCTGGGTGGACACGGCTTCGACGAGCGCCGGATGGGCGTGGCCGAGCGAGGTGACCGCGATCCCCCCGATGAAGTCGAGGTATTCCTTGCCGTCCACGTCCCACACCCGGGTGCCCTCGCCGCGGGCGAGCGCGACCGGCGGCACGCCGTAGTTGGGCATGAACGCTCGCTCGAACCGGTCAAAGAGGGTCATGCCCCCTCCTTCGGGGTGTCGGGCCGGACCATGGTGCCGATGCCCTCGTCGGTGAAGATCTCCAGCAGGACCGCGTGCGGCTTGCGGCCGTCCAGCACGTGCGCCTGCGGCACGCCGCCGCGCACGGCCGTCAGGCAGGCCTCCATCTTGGGGACCATGCCGGCGGACAGGCCCGGCAGCAGTTCGGCCAGGTCGGAGCTCTCGATGGTGGAGATCACGTCGGTGCTGTGCGGCCAGTCCGCGTACAGGCCTTCGACATCGGTCAGCACGATCAGTTTGGACGCCTTCAGCGCCACCGCGAGCGCGGCGGCGGCGGTGTCGGCGTTGACGTTGTAGACGGTGCCGTCCTCGCCGCGCGCGATCGAGGAGACGACCGGGATGCGGCCGTTGTCGAGCAGCGCCACGACGGTGTCCGCGTCCACCCGGACGATCTCGCCGACCTGGCCGATGTCAACCTTGGCACCGTCTACCATGGCGTGCTTGCGCTCGGCGGTGAGCAGGTGCGCGTCCTCGCCGGACAGGCCGACCGCGAACGGGCCGTGCCGGTTGATCGCGGCGACGACGTCCCGGTTGACCTGGCCGACCAGCACCATCCTGACCACCTGCATGGCCTCCGGCGTGGTCACCCGCAGCCCGGCGGTGAAGCTCGACTCGATGCCGAGCCGGTCCAGGTGGGCGTTGATCTGCGGGCCGCCGCCGTGCACGATCACGGGGCGCAGCCCCGCGTACCGCAGGAAGACCACGTCGTCGGCGAAATGCGCGCGCAGATGGTCCTCGGTCATGGCATGACCACCGTATTTGATCACGATGGTGGCGCCGTGGAAGCGCGCCAGCCACGGCAGCGCCTCGATCAGGGTCTGGGCCTTCTCCAGCGTCATGAGGAGTAGGCCGAGTTCTCGTGCACGTAGGCCGCGGTCAGGTCGGTGGTGTGGATGGTGGCCGAGTGCGGGCCCGCGGACAGGTCGATGGTGATCGTCACGTCCCGGGGGCGCAGGTCCACCTTGGACCGGTCGTCCCCGGCCGCGCCGCCCCGGCAGATCCAGATGCCGTTGATCGCCACGTTCAGCCGGTCCGGCTCGAACTCCGCGTCGGTCGTGCCGACCGCGCTCAGCACCCGCCCCCAGTTGGGGTCCTCGCCGTGCAGGGCGCACTTGAGCAGGTTGCTCCGCGACACGGTACGCCCGACGTCCACCGCGTCCTCGACCGACGCGGCCCCGACCACCTCGATCGCGATCGCCTTGCTCGCGCCCTCGGCGTCCACCAGCAGCTGGCGGCACAGGTCGGCGCAGACCTCGGTGACCTTGCGCTCGAACTCGGCCAGGTCGGGCCGGACGCCGGAGGCGGCGCTGGCCAGCAGCAGCACGGTGTCGTTGGTGGACATGCAGCCGTCGGCGTCGAGCCGGTCGAAGGTGACCGAGACGGCCCGGCGCAGCACCTCGTCGAGTTCCCGTGAGGTCAGGTCGGCGTCGGTGGTGAGCACGCTCAGCATGGTCGCCAGCGCCGGAGCCAGCATGCCCGCGCCCTTGGCCATGCCGCCGACCATGTAACCGCCCTCGCCCCGGCGGAAGGCGATCTTGCTGACCGTGTCGGTGGTCCTGATCGCGTCCGCGGCGGCCACGCCGCCGTCCCGGGACAGCTGGGCGGCGGCCGTGTCGATCCCGGCCAGCAGCGGGTCCATCGGCAGCCGCTCGCCGATCAGGCCGGTCGAGCAGACCACGATCTCCCCCGCCGAGTCCTGGAGCACCTCGGCGACCTTCTCGGCGGTGGCGTGCGTGTCCTGGAAGCCGGCGGGCCCGGTGCAGGCGTTGGCGCCGCCCGAGTTGAGCACCACGGCGCGGACCAGGCCGCCCTCGACGACCTGCGCCGACCACAGCACGGGGGCGGCCTTGACCCGGTTCCTGGTGAAGACTCCGGCGGCCGCCCTGGACGGGCCGTCGTTGACGACCAGGGCCAGGTCGCGGCTGTCGTTGGCCGGGTCGGGCGGGCCCTGCCGCTTCTTGATGCCGGCGGCGATGCCCGCGGCCCGGAAGCCGAGGGGGGCGGTCACGCTCATCTGGTGCTCTCCTTTACGGGCTGACACCTTTTAGGGGCTTACGCCGGTGGTGGGCAGGCCGAGCTCCTCGGGCAGGCCGAGCGCGAGGTTGGCGCTCTGGATCGCGCCCCCGGCGGTGCCCTTGGTCAGGTTGTCGATGGCCACCACGGCGATCACGCGCCCGGCCCGCTCGTCGAGCGCCACCTGCAGCATGGCCGTGTTGGCGCCGAGGGTCATCGCGGTCGCGGGCCACCTGCCCTCCGGGAGCAGGTGCGCGAACGGCTCGTCCTTGAGCGTCTCCTGGTACGCCTCCCGCAGCCGCGCCTTCGTGAGGCCGGGGGTGGCGGGGGCGGAGCAGGTGGCGAGGATGCCTCGCGCCATCGGGGCGAGCGTCGGGGTGAAGGATACCCGGACCGGCTGACCGGCGACGGCGGAGAGGTTCTGGGTCATCTCGGGGGTGTGCCGGTGCGTGCCGCCCACGAGGTACGCGCTGACCGAGCCCATCACCTCGCTGCCGAGCAGGGACGTCTTGAGCGAGCGGCCCGCGCCGCTGGTGCCGCTGGCGGCGACCACCACCACGTCGGGTTCGACCAGGCCCACGGCGAACGCGGGGAACAGGCCGAGGGTGACCGAGGTGGGATAGCAGCCGGGGACCGCGATCCGCTTGGTGTTCGCCAGGATCTCGCGCTGGCCGGGGAGTTCCGGCAGGCCGTAAGGCCAGGTGCCCGCGTGCGGGCCGCCGTAGAACTCGGTCCAGTCGGCCGCGCTGCTGAGGCGGAAGTCGGCGCCGCAGTCCACGATCAGGGTGTCCTGGCCGAGCTGGGCGGCGATGGCGGCGGACGCGCCGTGCGGGAGGGCGAGGAAGACGACGTCGTGGCCGCTGAGGGTTTCCAGGCCGGTGGGCTCGATGATCCGGTCGGCGAGGGCGGGCAGGTGGGGCTGGTGCTCGCCGAGCGTGGTGCCCGCGCTCGATCCCGCGGTGAGCGTGCCGATCTGGATGCCGGGGTGGGCGAGCAGGAGCCGGAGCAGCTCGCCTCCGGCGTATCCGCTCGCTCCGGCGATGGCCGCTTTCACCCTGATCCCCCCGGATTGTATGTTTATGCACTGGGACTTATCTTCTTGCCTCTCAACGAGAGTATGCACCGGGAAGCATGAGCATGCAAGCCAGCGTCCACGGAGTGGACTTGTGGCGGGATCTTGGCCCGCATACCTACTGGTCGGTATCGTGAAATATCCGCCTTTGGTGAGGGAGCCGTGGGATGAGCATCACGAACGACCAGGTCCAGGCCCGGTTGACGGCGCCGGGGCAGCTGTTCGAGATGGAGGACGTGGGCGGGGGCGTACGGGCCTGGAGGCACGCGCCCGCGACATTCCGGGCGCTGCTGGAGAACAGCGCCTTCCACTGCGGCAAGGAGTTCGTCGTGTACGAGGACGAGCGGCTCACCTACACCGAGCATTTCCGGCTCGCCGCCACCCTCGCGCACCGGCTCGCGGACTCCTTCGGGGTGCGCAAGGGCGACCGGGTCGCGATCGCGATGCGGAACTACCCGGAGTGGATCGTCGCGTTCTCGGCGACGCTCGCCATCGGCGCCGTCGCGGTCCCGCTGAACGCGTGGTGGACCCGCCGGGAGCTGGAATACGGCCTGTCCGACTCGGGAGCGACGCTATTGATCGCCGACGGGGAACGCGCGGCCAAACTGGCCGGAATCGACATCCCGATGATCGTCACCCGCTCCTTCGGTTCACTGGGGGCCGATTGGGACGAGGTCCTGGGCGAAATTTCACCTGATGTCGTGCTTCCGCCCGCTGACATCCACCCCGAAGACCCCGCCACGATCTTCTACACCTCCGGCACGACCGGCCACCCCAAAGGCGCCCTCGGCAGCCACCGAAACCTCGCCCAGGCGCCGATGACCGTCGCGTACGCGATGACGCGCGGCGTCGCCCTGGCCGGCAGGGATCCGGGCGAATCGCTCAAGCAGCGCCGGATCACCCTGCTCACCGTGCCGTTGTTCCACGCGACCGGCTGCTTCGCCGTCCTGCTCACCACCATGTTCAGCGGCAACGGCCTGATCCTCATGTACAAGTGGCACCCCGAGGCCGCCCTGCGGCTCATCGAACGCGAGAAGATCACCGTGCTGAGCGGCGTGCCCACCAACGCCTGGCAGCTCCTCTCCCACCCCTCGCTCGGCTCCTACGACATTTCCACCCTGTCCGGAGTCTCGTACGGTGGTGCTCCCGCCCCGCCCAAACTCCTCGAACGCCTCACCGAACTCCTCCCCGGCCGCACGCCCTCCAACGGGTACGGCATGACCGAGACGACCGCCCTCGCCATCTACAACAGCGGCAGGAGCTACCTCGCCAGACCCGGCAGCGTCGGCCTCCCCCTGCCCGTCGTCGACGTCAGGATCTGCGAGCCCACCGGCGCGGAGCTCCCGCGCGGCCAGGTCGGCGAGCTCTGCCTGCGCGGCCCGATCGTCATCATGGGCTACTGGAACCGCCCCGACGCCACGGCGGAGACCATCGTCGGCGGCTGGCTGCACACCGGCGACCTGGCCCGCGTCGACGACGAGGGCTTCGTCTACATCGTCGACCGCGCCAAGGACATGGTCATCAGGGGCGGCGAGAACGTCTACTGCGCCGAGGTGGAGGCCGCCCTCTTCGAACACCCCGCCATCGACGACGCCGCCGTCATCGGCATCCCCGACGACGAGCTCGGCGAACAGGTCGGCGCGATCGTGAAACTCCGCTCCCCCGCCACCCAGGAAGAACTCCAGGCATTCCTGAAGGAGTCCCTGGCGCCCTTCAAAATCCCGGTCAGAATCTGGTTCCACGAAACCGACCTGCCCAGGAACCCCGGCGGCAAGATCCTCAAAACCCGCCTCCGCCAGCAGGTGCTGGGCACCTGACTCCCTCAGGATTCGAACGCCTTCATCCACCACTGGTGCAGGAATTCCTGAAGCCGCTCCGGCGCCGCCTCGGCGACCGCCTCGTACTCGGCCAGAAACTGCGGCCGCGCCCTCTCCGGCAACTGATTCAGGAGAGACTCACGGGCGAGCTCGTTAACTTTGTCACGGATCTCCTGGTAAGTCCTCAGCACACGTTTTCACCGCCCCATGGTGTTTGACAGTTTGGACTCTGCCTTGGCCGCGTGTGAGTGGATGTGTGACATCTGACCACTGTTGCTACCGCTCGCGCTAGCGCGAAAATGCGTTGCGGTCGTGCCGCCGATCCGGCGATTATGGCCGTTCGTGTCACGAACTTCCCCGGGCTTCCTGCGGCGTATGCGCATGGACGTGAGCCCCATCCGCGAATCGCGTGACTTCCGGCTGCTGCTGGGATCCTCGCTGGTGACCATGTTCGGGAGTTTCATCACGCTGGTCGCGGTGCCGTACCAGATGAAGGAGCTGACCGATTCGCCGTTGATGGTGGGCCTGGTCAGTGTGGTGGAGTTCGCGCCGATGGTGGTCGGCGGGCTGTGGGGCGGCGCGATCGCGGACGCGCTGGATCGGCGCAAGATCATGATCTATTCCGAGGTGGGGCTCTGTGGCGCCTCGCTGCTGCTCATGGTGAACGCCCTGATGCCGGAGCCGCAGGTGTGGGTGCTGTTCGTGGTGGGGGCGCTGAGCGCGGGGCTGTACAGCGTGCGCGGGCCGAGCGAGCAGGCGGTCATCAACCGGGTGCTCAAGCTCGACCAGATGGGGGCGGCCTTCGCGATCCAGGGCATGACCCGCAATATCGGGGGCATCGCGGGGCCCGCGCTCGGCGGGGTGATCGTGGTGAGCTTCGGGCCGGCGACCTCCTACGGCATCGACGTGGTGTCGTTCCTGCTGTCGCTGCTGCTGCTGGTGCGGGTGGCGACGGCCGCCCCGGCCGAGGACGCGGCGCCGCCCTCGCTGGAGTCCCTGCTCGACGGGGTCAGGTACGCGGTGCGCAGACCCGACCTGATGGGCACCTACCTGGTGGACATGGCGGCGATGTTCTTCGCCATGTCCAACGCGCTCTTCCCGTTCCTGGCCGAGCACTACGGCGGCGAGAACGAGCGGTTCGCGCTCGGCCTGCTGGCGGCGGCGGGCGGCATCGGGTCGGTGCTCGCCTCGCTCACGTCGGGATGGACCGCGCACGTGCACCGGCACGGCCTCGGGGTGATCGTCTCGGCGGCCCTGTGGGGCGTGGGCGTGGCCGTCGCGGCGATCATGCCGAACATCTGGCTGATCGTGGCCTGCCTGGTGTTCGCCGGGGGCGCGGACATGATCAGCGGCATCTTCCGGGGCATGATCTGGAATCAGACCATCCCGGATGAGTACCGGGGGCGGCTGGCGGGGATCGAGCTGCTGTCGTACTCGGCGGGGCCGATGCTGGGCAACGGCAGGGCCGGGCTCATGTCCCACCTGGGCGGGGAACGTTTCTCGCTGGGGGCGGGCGGGCTGCTGTGCGTCGGCGGGGTGCTCGCGCTGGGCGCGCTGCTGCCCAGGTTCCGGGCGTACGACTCCCGCACCGACGAGCACGCGCTTGAGCAGCGTGCTCGCCGGGGGGAGCAGTCCGCCGCCGCCTGATCCCATCCGGGATTCTCCTCCCGGATGGGATCAGGCGGCCCTGGTCACGCTCCGCGCAGCTGAGCTCCCGTGCGCTCGGCGGCGACCGCGACGGCGGCCTCCCGGGCGGCGGTGGTCTCCTCGGCGGTCAGCGTGCGGTCCGGCGCGCGGAAGCGCAGCGTGTAGGCGAGCGACTTGTTGCCCGCGCCCACCTGCGCGCCCGCGTACACGTCGAACAGCCGGATCGACTCCAGCAGCTCGCCCGCGCCGGCCCGCAGCGCCGCCTCGACCGCCGTCACCGGGGTGTCGGCCGGGACTATCAGCGCCACGTCCTGGGTGGCCACCGGGTAGGTGGACACCGGCGGCGTCTGCGCGGGCCCGGCCGGGGTGAGGCGGGACAGTTCCAGCTCCATCGCGGCCGTGCGCGGCGGCAGCCCGTAGGCCTCCACGACGCGCGGATGCAACTCGCCCGCGTGACCGACCAGCGTGTCGTCCACGTAGAGGGCGGCGCAGCGGCCAGGATGCCAGGGTTCATGCCGGTCGGCCCGCACATCCAAGGCGACCCCCGCCTCGCGGGCCACCGAACGGGCGGCCTCGATCGCGTCCGCCCAGGAGGCGGCGCGGCCCGGGCCCCACCAGCCGGACCGGTCGAACTCCCCGGCCAGCACGACCGCCACCCGGACCGGCTGGTCCGGCAGCGCGGCCTCGATCCAGTCCCGCTCGTCGTCGGCCGGCCTGCGGTCCACCTTGAGGATGGGCGCGGTGGCCGGGGCGTCGGGCTTGGGCCGGTAGACCAGGCCGGTCTCGAACAGCGCCACGTCGGCGAAGCCGCGGCCCACGTTGCGGACCAGCGTCTTGAGCAGGCCGGGCAGCAGCGTGGTCCGCATCAGCGGCTCGTCCTCGCTGAGCGGGTTGACCAGCCGGGTGGCGCGGCGGCGCGCGTCGCCCTCGGGCAGCTGCAGGCCGTCCAGATCCCGCACCCCGATGAACGGATACGACAGAACCTCGACATATCCGGATAGCGCCAGGGCGCGGCCGACCCGGCGGCGGAGCCGCTGGGTCTCGGTGAGCCCGGCCCCGGCGGGGGCGGCGGGCAGCACCGAGGGCAGCTGGTCGTAGCCCTCCAGCCGGATGACCTCCTCGGCGAGGTCGTTCGGGTCGGTCAGATCGGTCCGCCAGGACGGCGGGTAGACCGTGATCGGGTTCTCCCCGGTGACGGCCAGCTTCCCGGCCAGGTCACCGCCGGACACCACGCCGGACGCGGCCACCCCGTGCCCGCCGCCCCGCGCCACCGCGCCGTCCACGACCTCGCAGCCGACCTGCTCCAGCCGCCAGACCACGGTCTCCTTCGAGTACGGCACGCCCGCCACCCGCCCGGGATGTCCCGCCGGGATGGTGATGGCGACCGGCGCGACCTCGACGGAGGCGTGCGTGACGCCCGGCTCGGCCGTACCGCCGCCAAGGGTGCAGAGCAGATCCACCGCGCGCCAGGACGCCGCCAGCGGCAGCTCGCGGTCGACGCCGCGCTCGAACCGCTTGGAGGCCTCGCTGACCAGGTTGTGGCGGCGGGACTCGCGGGCGATGCCGGTGGCGGAGAAGTGCGCCGCCTCGATCAGGATGTCGGTGGAACCCGCGGAGATCTCGGTGGCCAGGCCGCCCATGGTGCCCGCCATCGAGATCGGGCCCGAGTCGTCGGTGATGAGGATGTCCTCTACGTGCAGCTTGCGCACGACGTGGTCGAGGGTCTCCAGGGTCTCCCCCGGCTCGGCCCGCCGGACCACGATCTCGCCCTGGACGGTGGCCCGGTCGAAGGCGTGCAGGGGCTGGCCGAGCTCCAGCATCACGTAGTTGGTGACGTCCACCGCCAGCGAGACCGGGCGCATGCCGGAACGCGCCAGCCGTACCCGCATCCAGAGCGGGGACGGCGCGGCCGGGTCGAAGCCGGAGACGGCGCGCAGCACGAAACGGTCGCAGGCGGTGGGGTCGGCGATCGAGGCCGGGTGCGCGGCGCCGCCCGCGACCGGGTAGTCGATCGCGGCCGGGTCGCGGAAGGCCGCCCCGAACGCGGTGGCGGCCTCGCGGGCCACGCCGCGGATGGACAGCGCGTAGCCGCAGTCCGGCGTGATCTCCAGCTCCAGCACGTCGTCGCGCAGCCCGAGCAGCTCGACCACGTCCGCGCCGAGCACCGTGTCGGCGGGCAGCACCAGGATGCCCGGCGAGGACTCGGCGATGCCGAGCTCGGCCTCGGAGCAGATCATCCCGTCGGACAGGCGGCCGTAGGTCTTGCGGGAGCCGATCTCGAACCCGCCCGGCAGCACCGCGCCGGGCAGCGCCACCGGCACCACGTCGCCGACCACGAAGTTGACGGCGCCGCAGACGATCTCGCGGGGCACGGCCTCGCCGACGTCGACCTTGCAGTGCCGGATCGGCTTCTTGAACTCGGCGAGCTCCTCGATCTCCAGCACCCGGCCGACCACCACGTTCTTGATCTCGTGGCCGTGCGAGGCGATGTTCTCCAGTTTGAGCCCGGCCGCGGTGAGCTTGTCGGCGACCTCGTGCGCGGTGACGGCGGGGAGATCGACATACTCCCGCAGCCAGGAAAGCGGGACCTTCATCAGACCTCCAGTCCGAACGGCAGGGTGAACCGGATGTCGCCCTCGATCATGTCGCGCATGTCCTCGGCGTTGTGGCGGAACATCAGCGTGCGCTCGATGCCCATGCCGAAGGCGAAGCCGGAGTAGACCGACGGGTCGACGCCGCAGGCCACCAGCACCCGCGGGTTGACCATGCCGCAGCCGCCCCACTCGATCCAGCCCTCGGACTTGCAGGTACGGCACGGCGGGCTGCCCGGCGTGGCCGAGGAACCCCGGCAGACGAAACAGCGCAGGTCCATCTCGGCGGACGGCTCGGTGAACGGGAAGTAGTTCGGCCGGAACCGGGTGGTGATGCCCTCGCCGAACATGACCTCGGCGAACCGGTCCAGCGTGCCCTTCAGGTGCGCCATCGTCAGGCCCTTGTCCACGGCGAGGCCCTCCACCTGGTGGAAGACCGGCGTGTGGGTGGCGTCCAGCTCGTCGGTGCGGAACACCTTGCCGGGCGAGATCACGTACACCGGGAGGTCGCGGGCGAGCAGCGCCCGGATCTGCACCGGGGACGTCTGCGTTCTCAGGACTTTTCCGGATTCGACCGATTCGACGAAGAAAGTGTCGTGGTCGGAGCGGGCCGGATGGTCGGGCGCGATGTTGAGCGCGTCGAAGTTGTACCACTCGGCTTCCAGCTCGGGGCCCTCCGCGACCTCGTAGCCCATCGCGACGAAGCAGTCGGCGACGCGCTCCTGGAGCGTGGTCAGCGGATGGCGGGCGCCGCGCGGCGCGCGGTCCCAGGGCAGCGTGACGTCCACGGTCTCCTCGATGAGGACCTTGGCGTCCCGTTCCGCCTCCAGCTCGGCCTGCCGGGCGGCGAGCGCGTCGGCGATCGCCTTCCTGGCGCCGCCGATGCGCTTTCCGGCCTCGGCGCGGGCGGCCGGCGGCAGCGCGCCGATCTCCCGGTTGGCCAGCGCGATGGGGGAACGGTCGCCGGCGTGGGCGAGCCGCACCTGCTTCAAAGCGTCGAGATCCGCGGCCGACTTGATGGCGGCGAGGGCGTCGGCCTCCGCGCGCGCCAGCTCGTCGGCATGCAGCGGCGTCACCTCGACCGGGTCGTAATCAGACAAGAGAGAGCTCCGTATCCAGGGCTTGAGCGAGCAAAGTCTATTCCCGCCGCGTCTAGTGCGCGGCGCGCGCCGGAGAGCCCACCGGAGAAGCCCTAGGCGAAGTCTGGGGCCCCGGTGGGCACGGTAAATCGGAACTCCGCGCCGCCGCCGGGGGCGCGCTGCACGCTGATCGCGCCGCCGTGCGCCTCCACCAGGCCCTTCACGATGAACAGGCCCAGGCCGGTGCCGCCGCGGCGGCGGCCGTTGCCGCGCCAGAACTGGCGGAAGACGCGCGAGACCTGCTCGGGTGCGACACCCTCGCCCTCGTCGCGCACGGACACGGCCACTCCCCACTCCACGGGTTCTACGACAATAGTGACTTTACCCCGCCCATGCCGCACCGCGTTTTCGAGCAGATTGCCAAGGATCTGGTCAATCTTGTCCTGATCAAGCCAGGTCTCTGGGAGTTCCCCGGCCACGGTGAGCACGAACCGGTCCTCCGGCTCCCCCGCCGCCACCCGGCCCGCGATGAGCCGGCGCGTCCTGGCCGGGATGTCCACCACCTGGCGGCGGATCTCCAGCCGCCCCGACTCGATCCTGGACACGTCCAGCAGTTCGGTGATGAGGCGGGTGACCCGGTCCGCGTCGGCGTTGACGGTCTGCAGCATGACCAGCTTCTGCGCGTCGGTGAACCGCTCCCACTTGGCCAGCAGGGTCGCGGTGAAGCCTTTCACGCTGGTCAGCGGGGAGCGCAGCTCGTGCGCCACGGTGGAGACCAGGTCGGCGCGGCTGCGCTCCAGGCGGCTGCGGGCGGCGGTGTCCCTCAGGGTGATCACCACCCGGATCACCCGGCCGCCGCGCTCGGGGCTGCGGACGAACCGGGCGGCGACCAGCAGCTCGCGGCGGTCCAGCACGACGGGGCGCTCCACCTGGCGGGTCCGGGTGGACAGGCCGCCGTGCGGGTCCAGCCACTTCCACCAGTCGTGGCCGTCGGAATCGCGGAACGGCAGCACGTCGGTGAGATGGGCGCCGACCGCGTCGCCCCTGCGCACCCCGGTGAGCCGCTCGGCGGCCCGGTTGACGGCCAGCACCGTGCCGGCTCCGTCCACGGCCACCAGGCCGTCCGGGAGATCATCTACAGCGATCACACTCGCCGGGTCTGGCACCCGGTCATGGGTGTTTTCGCCACGCAAAGGGGACCGCCTCCAGCCGGGGGTCACTGATCGAGTACCCGTCACACCTGCTCTATGAGCCGTCAGGCCCGACAATAGCGGTTTTCCCGAGCACTCTGTCAGGCTCGGTACGCGGCTCTTCTACGTGTTCATGGCCGATCCTCCGGATCGGCGGGCTTGGCCGCCCCGGGAGCCTGTGTCTTCCCTCGTCACTCCGGCCGCTCCGCGACCTGCGTTCCTCAGTCCAGACACAGGCGCGTCCAAGCCAGTGTTCACTTCTGCCGGTGAACACGCGCGGAGGCGTACAGGCAGACGGCGGCCGCCGTGGCTAGGTTGAGGCTCTCGGCGCGACCGTAGATCGGCACCCGGACCACCTCGTCGGCGAGCGCCAGCAACTCGGCGGGCAGCCCCCAGGCCTCATTGCCGAACAGCCACGCCACCGGCGCCTCCAGCGCCACCTCGTCGAGGGTGCGCCGCCCGGTCCCGTCGGCCGCCAGCACCCGGAACCCGCGGCCCTTCAGGTCCTGCACGGCCTTGCCCACCGGCACCCCGGTCACCAGGGGCAGGTGGAAGATGCTCCCCGCGCTGGCCCGCACGCACTTCCCGTTGTACGGATCGACCGACGCGTCGGTGAACACCACGGCGTCGGCCCCCGCCGCGTCCGCGGTGCGCAGCACGGTCCCGGCGTTCCCCGGGTCGCGGACGTGCGCGAGGATCGCGACCAGCCGCGCGTCGGCGGCGACCGCCTGCTCCAGCGGCACGTGCACGAACCGGCACACCGCCAGCAGCCCTTGCGGGGTGACCGTCTGGGCCAGTTCGGCCATCACCTCGCCGCTGGCCCGGAAGACCGGCACCCCGGCCAGCTTGGCGGTGGTGACGAGCTCGGGGTGCCGCAGCTCGGCCTCGGCGGTGGCGAACAGCTCGACCGTGACCCCGTCCAGAGCCAGGGCCTCCCGGACGGCCTGCGGCCCCTCGGCCAGGAAGGCGCGGTCCCGGTCCCGGAAGGCGCGCTTGGTCAGCCGCCGGGCGGCCTTCACCCGGGGCGACTTGATGTTGGTCAGCTCGGACATGATCCCCCTTGGTTCGGGGACGACTTTAGCCGCAACATGAAGAGGGGCCCACCTCGTCGGTGAGCCCCTCCGCGCGTACGACGGTTCAGGCGACCGGTGCGTTCACGTCGGCCGGGAGCGCCTTCTTGGCGGCCTCGACCAGCGTGGCGAAGGTCTGGCTGTCATTGACCGCGAGGTCGGCCAGGATCTTGCGGTCCACCTCGATGCCGGCCAGTCGCAGGCCCTGGATGAACCGGTTGTAGGTCATGCCGTTGGCCCGGGCCGCCGCGTTGACCCGCTGGATCCAGAGGCGCCGGAAGGTGCCCTTCTTGTCCTTGCGGTCCCGGTAGGCGTAGGTCATCGAGTGGAGCATCTGCTCCTTGGCCTTGCGGTACAGCCTGGACCGCTGACCCCGGTAGCCGCTCGCCCGCTCGAGGACGACGCGGCGCTTCTTCTTGGCGTTGAGCGCCCGCTTCACGCGTGCCATGTGTATCTATCTCCCCGGGGGTTACTTAGCGAGCAGCTTCTTGATCTTCTTGCGGTCGGCTTCGGAGATGACGATGTCATTCTCCAGCCGGCGCGTACGAGTGGACGGCTTGTGCTCGAAAAGGTGCTTCCGGTTGGCACGCCGGCGAATGATCTTGCCGGAACCGGTGATCCGGAACCGCTTTTTCGCACCACTGTGCGTCTTCATCTTCGGCATGGAGCCGTCTCTCCCTCGTTTGTTCCCGTGCCGGTTCCCCGGGCCTTGTCGGGGCCCGAGTCACCGGCATGCCTGACTCGTTCGAGACCAGCCTCGGCCCCGACTTCACAGCGTGTTACTGCTGTGGTTGCGACTCGCTCGCGGCGGCCTCCACGGGGGGATCACCCGCTGACTCATCGCCGCGCTGTGCCCTGGCCGCCGCCTTCTCGGCCTTGGCCTCAGCCTTCTTCTTATGCGGCCCGATCACCATGATCATGTTCCGGCCGTCCTGCTTGGCCTGCGACTCCACGAAGCCCAGCTCCGTGACGTCCTCGGCGAGCCGCTGCAGGAGTCTGAAGCCCAGTTCCGGCCGGGACTGCTCGCGCCCGCGGAACATGATCGTGACCTTGACCTTGTCCCCCGCCTTGAGGAAGCGCACGACGTGACCCTTCTTGGTCTCGTAGTCGTGCGGGTCGATCTTCGGCCGGAGCTTGATCTCCTTGATGATCGTGTGTGCCTGGTTGCGGCGCGCCTCGCGCGCCTTCATGGCCGACTCGTACTTGAACTTGCCGTAGTCCATGAGCTTGCACACGGGCGGACGAGCGGTGGCGGCCACCTCGACCAGGTCGAGATCGGCCTCCTGGGCCAGCTTCAGCGCGTCATGAATGGACACGATGCCGACCTGCTCGCCGTTCGGGCCGACGAGGCGAACCTCGGGCACACGAATACGATCATTGATGCGGGGCTCGGTGCTGATGGGACCTCCAAGGGACTTCCGCTTGAGTGCTCGACCGTGTGGAAGAAACGACAAAAGACCCCACACGTCACGCATGCGGGGCCACTGAGTCCGAAAACTCTCAATGTGATCCTTGACCCGTCGGCCTCTCGGCCGATCAGGTGGGAGGAGGACCTCCGCTTGCGCGTCCAGCTGGTATGCCAGACCGATCGATTTACAACACTATCATGAACCGAGAACTGCTCCGGTTCATTCCCCGCGCCTGATCAGCTCGGCCTCCCCGGCGCGCCGCATCTCCTCCACCGGGGCGATCGTGCTGCCCGTCATGAGCTCCACCTGGCGCGCGGCCTGGTGCAGCAGCATCGAGAACCCGCCTATGACCTTACGCGCTCCCGAGACCAGCATCGTCGGCCACGGCGAGTAGACCACGTCGAACACCGCGCCGGCCCGGGTGGCCACGCCCGCGAAGGCGTCGGCCGCGCCCGAGGGCAGGGTGGAGATCAGCAGGTCCACCTCGGCGTCGAACTTGTCGAAGGTCTGGGTGCGCACGCTCAGGCCGAGCCGGTCGGCCACCGCCAGGGTCTCCCCGGCCCTGGCCGGGTCGCGGACCACCAGCGCGGCCTCGTCCAGGCCGAGCTCGCGCAGCGCGCCCAGGGCGGAGGCGGCCGTCGCGCCGCCGCCCAGGATGGTGGCGGAGCGGGGGCGGGACACCCCGGCCTCGGCCAGAGCCCGCACGATGCCGTGCACGTCGGTGTTCTCGCCGTGCCGCGCGCCGTCCCTGAAGATCACCGTGTTCGCCGCGCCGACCTGGACGGCCAGGCCGGAGACGGTGTCCAGGAGCGGGAACACCACCCGCTTGAGCGGCATGGTCAGCGACAGGCCCGCCCATTCCGGGCCGAGCCCGGCGACGAAGGGGGCCAGGCCGTCCTCGGCGCACTCGATCGCGTCGTAGCGCCACCCGGTCAGGCCCAGCGCCTCGTACGCCGTGCGATGCAGCACGGGCGAGAGCGAGTGCGTGACCGGGAAGCCGAGAACGGCGGCGCGCCTCATCATTGGTTGTTGCGGTTGAACTCGTCGCGGAGCTTCCAGAACTCATCCTCGCTGGCGGTGAACTTGGTGATGCCCTTGGCCGGGTCGGTGGTCACGAAGTAGATCCAGTCGCCCTTGGCCGGGTGCAGCGCGGCCTGGATGGCGTGGTCGCCCGGGTTGGAGATCGGGCCGGGCGGGAGGCCGTGGAACTTGTAGGTGTTGTACTTGGAGTTACTCTGGGTCTCGGCGTTGGTGGCGGCGATGCCGTACTTGTTGAGGCCGTACATCAGGGTGCTGTCCATCTGGAGCAGCATCGGCGGCTTGAGCGCCAGGCGGTTGTAGATGACGCGGGCGACCTTGGGCATGTCGTCCTGGCTGCCGGACTCGGCCTGGACGATGCTGGCGATCGTCATGATGTCGTGCGGGCTGAAGCCGCGCTTGCCGGCCTCCGCCTCCAGGTCGTCCTTGGCGGCGGTCTCGTTGAAGCGGTCGACCATCCGGGTGAGGATCTGGCTCGCCGAGATGTTCGGGGGGAACTGGTAGGTGGCCGGGAAGGCGTAGCCCTCCAGCTTGCCCTTGGCGTACTCGGGCAGGCCGAGGTCGCCGCGGGCCGCCTCCTTGAACTCGTCCACGGACTTGCCGGTGGCGGTGGCCAGGGTGGTGAAGATCTTGCTGAGCCGGTTGCCCTCGGGGATGGTGACCTTCCTGAGCACCTGGTGCTCGGGATCCAGCAGGATGACCGCCGCGGCGGCGGACATCTGCTTGCGCATGACGTAGGAGCCCGGCTGGAGCGAGGCGCCCTTGCCCGCCGCGTCGACGGCGTTGACGAAGGCCCGCGCGCTGGCGACCACGCCCTGCTCCTCCAGCGTCTGCGCGACCTCACCCGCCGACGCGCCCTCGGCGATCTCGATGGTCACCTCACCACTGCCCTGGCCGGTGTAATCCTTGGGGATCATGACCCCGCGGACCCAGTTGTAGGCCAGGTATCCGCCGCCGCCCAGGATGGCGACGATCACCACGACCGCGATGATCGAGGCGGCCGCGCCCTTGCGGCGGGTGCGGCGGCGGCGCTTGCGGCCGCGCGCCTGCTGGCGGCGGGAGGGAGCGCGGGACCGCCGCCGGGACGGCCCCTCGTCCTCGGCGTCGCCCAGCAGCGAGTCCATGTCGAGATCGTTCATAGTGCGCAGGCCAATCTCCCGGTCCGACCCGCTCCGCGTCAAGCGAGAGAGCAGAACCGAGGGGGGAGGCGGGTCGGATTGGTCGCTCGGCTCGGCCGCCCGCGACATCGGGGGAGGTCATGGGCGGTGAACCGGTGGCCTAGTCGGCCCCGAGGTATCTGTTCAGCTCTTCCCGATATTTCACGAACTCAGCTTCCTTGTCAGTGAATTTCGTGATTCTACGTCCTGGATCGGTGGTGACAAACCAGTACCAATCACCCTTGGCCGGATGCAGGGCGGCGTGCAACGCCTTCTCCCCCGAGCTTCCGATCGGCCCCGGCGGCAGACCCGTGTGCCGGTAGGTGTTGTACGGCGAGCTCACCTTGATGTCCTTCGCGGAGACTCGGAGGGAATGCCGGCCCTGGGCGTAGAGGACGGTCGAGTCCATCTCCAGTTTGGCGCCCTTGGCCAACCGGTTGTAGATCACTCTAGCGATCTTCGGATAGTCCTCGTCCCGGCCTCCCTCGGCCTGGATGATGCTGGCCACGGTGAGCGCCTGCAGCGGGGTGAGCTTCCGCTTGGCGGCGTTCTCCTCCAGCCTGATCTGCTCGGCCATGTGCCGGTACTTGGCGACCATGGCGGTGAGCAGGCTCTGCGCGGTGGTGTCGGTCTCGATCTCGTACGTGGCGGGGAACAGGAAGCCCTCGACCTGCCCCTTGGCGTACTGCGGGAGGCCGAGGCCCAGCGGCTGGGCGACGGCCTGCTGGAAATGCGCCAGCGGGATGCCGGAGCCGGTGGCGAGCCTGGCCAAAGCCTCGTTGACGCGCATGCCCTCCGGCACGGCGACCTTCTTGATCAGCCGGGCCTTGCCGCTGACCAGCTGGTCCAGGGCGGCGCCGGCGGCCATGCCCCGGTTGAGCCGGTAGCGTCCCGGCCGCAGGCTGTTCTCCTTGTCGCGCTGCCGGACCACCCGGACGAAGGACCGTGCGGTCGCGACGACGCCGGCCTCCGAGAGGGTCTCGGCGATCTGCCCGGCGGTCTGGCCCGGTTTGATCTCCACGGTCACCGCGCCGGTGCCGGTGCCCTCGAAGTCGTCGGGCGCCAGCAGCGGGCCGAGCACCAGGCGCGCCCCGACGATCCCGGCGACGGCGACCGCCGCCGTGCCGGTGACCACGATCACCTTGGTCCGGTTGCCGCGCTGTTTCGGTGGCTTGCCGTCGTCGCGGGAGAGCAGGAACGGGCTGTCGTCCCCGTCCACCGGGGTCACCGGGCGGTCCCGCCGCGCGTTTCTCCACCGGGGGGCGGGTCGAGAGGGTGGCCGGGTGGTCTTCCTGTGCTGCGTTCGGTGTCCAGGGCGGCCTGGAGCAGTACTACCGCCGCGGCCTGGTCGATGATGTCGCGCTGGTTCCTGGCCTTGACGCCGCTGGAGCGCAGGCCCTGGGTCGCGGTGACCGTGGTCAGGCGCTCGTCGTACAGCCGGACCTCGACCGGCGCCAGCCGTACGGACAGGCGGGCGGCGAAGTCCCGCGCGGCCGACGCGGCGTGCGACTCCCGGCCCGACAGCGTGGTGGGCAGGCCCACCACGACCTCGATCGCCTCGTGTTCGGCCGCGAGCGCCGCGAGCCGGTCCAGATCGCCCTTGCCGCGCCGGACCGTCTCGACCGGGGTGGCCAGCAGGCCGGAGGGGTCGCTGCGGGCGACCCCGATCCGGACCGAGCCGACGTCCACCCCGAGCCGGACGCCCCGTCTCACGGCACGCTCACGCGATCGCCGCGGAGATCGCCGACTCGACGGCGCGCAGCGCGTCGCCGATCGCCTCCGGCCGGGCTCCGCCACCCTGCGCGACATCGTCCTTGCCGCCACCGCCACCCCCAAGCGCCTTGGCGGCGACGCCGACCAACTGGCCCGCCTTGAGCCCTCGTCCGCGCCCCGCCTCGTTGACAGCGGCGACGACGACCGGCCGATCGGAGGGAACTCCGGCCACGACAACCACCGCGGCGCGTTCAGCCGGGAACCGGCCGCGCACGTCCAGGGCGAGTTTACGCAGGTCATCAGGGGTAGTTCCAGCAGGCGCGCGGTGCGCCACGACAGCCACGCCGTTCAGGTCGGCGGCGCCGGCGGCCAGCTCGCCCGCGACCGCGAGGACCTGGGCGGAGCGCAGCCGCTCCAGCTCCTTCTCCGCCGCGCGCAGCCGGGTGAGGATGCCGTCGATGCGCTCGGGCAGCTCCTCGCGGCGCGCCTTGAGCTGCTCGCTGAGCTGGGCGACCAGCACGCTCTCCCGGGCCAGGAAGCGGAACGCGTCCAGGCCGACCAGGGCCTCCACCCGGCGCACGCCCGCGCCGATGGACGCCTCGCCGAGCACCTTGACCAGGCCGAGCTGGCCCGAGCTGGCCACGTGGGTGCCGCCGCAGAGCTCGCGGGAGTAGTCGCCGACCTCGACGATGCGGACGGTGTCGCCGTACTTCTCGCCGAACAGGGCGAGCGCGCCCATGGCGCGGGCCTCGGCCTGGGTGGTGTGGAAGGCGTTGACCTTGAGGTCGTTGATCAGGATCGCGTTGACCTCGTCCTCCACGTCGCGGAGCACGCTGGGGGGAACCGCCCCGGCCGCGGTGAAGTCGAAGCGGAAGCGGCCGGGCGAGTTCTCCGAACCGGCCTGCGCGGCGGTCTCGCCGAGCGCGTTGCGGAAGCCGCGGTGCACCAGGTGGGTGGCGGTGTGGCTGCGCGAGATGGCCCGGCGGCGGTCGACGTCGATCTCGGCCATGGCCTGGTCGCCGACCCGGATCTCGCCGGTCCTGACCTTGCCGCGGTGCACGATCACGCCCGCCAGCGGGGTCTGGGTGTCCACCACGTCGACCTGGGCGCCGTCGGTCCTGATCACGCCCTGGTCGGCGAGCTGGCCGCCGCCCTCGGCGTAGAACGGGGTGCGGGTGAGCACGATCTCGACCGTGCTGCCCGCCCCGGCGGCGGGGACGGAGACGCCGTCCAGCAGGATGCCGGCGATCTCGGATTCGGCGCTGACGTGGTCGTAGCCGAGGAAGTCGACCTTGCCGGTCCTCTCCAGCAGCTGCCCGAAGACGGAGATGTCGGCGTTGCCGGTCTTCTTGGCCTTCGCGTCGGCCTTGGCGCGGTCGCGCTGCTCCTTCATGAGCCGCCGGAAACCCTCCTCGTCGACCTTCAGGCCCTGCTCGGAGGCCATCTCCAGGGTGAGGTCGATGGGGAAGCCGTAGGTGTCGTGCAGCTGGAAGGCTTTCTCGCCGCCCAGGGTGGCCGCGCCCTTGCGCTTGGTCTCCTCCACCGCCACGTCGAAGATCGCGGTACCGGTGCGCAGGGTGCCGAGGAAAGAGGCCTCCTCGGCGTCGATGACGCCGTGGATCTGCGGCGCGTCGGCCTTGAGCTCGGGATACTGCTCGCCCATGACGTCGATGGCGACGCCGGTGAGCTCGTGCATGTAGCGGTCCTCGCCGGAGCCGAGCAAACGCAGGTTGCGGATCGAGCGGCGCAGGATGCGGCGCAGCACGTAGCCGCGGCCCTCGTTGCTGGGCAGCACGCCGTCGGCCACCAGCATGGTGCCGGTGCGCACGTGGTCGGCGACGACCCGCAGGCTGATGTCGGCGCGCGGGTCGCGGCCGTAGTTGGCCTTGGTGAGCTGGGCGGCCCGGTCCAGGATCTTGTAGGTGGTGTCGATCTCGTAGATGTTGTCGACGCCCTGCAGGATCGCCGCCATGCGCTCCAGGCCCATGCCGGTGTCGATGTTCTTGCTGGGCAGCTCGCCGAGGATCGGGAAGTCCTCCTTGGCGCCGCCCGCGCCGCGCTCGAACTGCATGAAGACGTTGTTCCACACCTCGAGGTAGCGGTTCTCGTCGGCGATCGGGCCGCCGTCCACGCCGTAGTCGGGGCCGCGGTCGAAGTAGATCTCCGAGCAGGGGCCGCACGGGCCCGGCACGCCCATGGACCAGAAGTTGTCGATGATGCCGCGGCGCTGGATGCGCTCCTTCGGCACGCCGACCTTCTTGTGCCAGATGTCGGCGGCCTCGTCGTCGTCCAGGTAGACGGTCACCCAGAGCTTGTCCTCGGCGAAGCCGAAGCCGCCCTCGGACTGCGGCTTGGTGAGCAGCTCCCAGGCGAACGGGATCGCGTCGTCCTTGAAGTAGTCGCCGAAGGAGAAGTTGCCGAGCATCTGGAAGAAGGTGGCGTGCCGGGTGGTCTTGCCGACCTCGTCGATGTCCGGGGTGCGGACGCACTTCTGGGCGCTGGCCAGGCGCTTGGCCGGCGGGGTGCGCTGCCCCAGGAAGTAGGGCTTGAACGGCACCATGCCCGCGGGGACCAGCAGCAGGGTCGGATCCTCGGCTATCAGGCTGGCCGAGGGCACGACGGTGTGCCCGCGCTCTTCGAAGAAGCGCAGGAAGCGGCGGGCGATCTCTGCCGACTCCATATCAGCGGCCATCCCTTACGTTCGGTGGTAGTTGTTGTGTCGTACTTACACTGTCCAGTCCATAGCGGGCGCGCAACTCGGTTTCCCGGCTCCACGCCTGGTCGCGGACGTCGGCCGCGAAGCCCCTGAGCTGGTCGGCGGCCCGCCGGGCGACGTGGTCGGGCTTGAGCGCGCGCAGCCTGCGCTGCACCCAGACGGCCAGATACGCGCCCAGCGCCATGTAGAACAACCGGCGGATCACGATTTCCTCCCGCCGATCATGCGCGGGCGGCGGCGGGTCAGCGCGGCCTTGACGCCGTGCGCGATCGAGGAGATCTTGACGATCGGCCCGGCCACGATCGAGGAGGCGACGCCGGTGAGCTTGGCCATGTCGCCGCTGGCGTGCTTCATGTTCTCGGCGATCGCCTCGACGGCCACCAGCTGCCGGTTGGTCTCGTTGATCGTGAAGCTGACGTCTTCCAGCAGCGGCCCGACCCGCTCCCCCAGCTCGGAGACCATCTTGGTGGTCTCGACGAGCAGGCGGGCCAGCTTGACCAGGACGAACGCCAGGAAGCAGACGAGGATCGCCCAGAACAGGGCGACGATCAGGCCCGCGACCTCTCCCGCGGTGAGCATGCGGCCTCCTAGATGATCCTGGCTGGAATGGCAAGACCCTATCGCGCTCTGCCCGTGAGCCGGGTGGTCACGCCCCGCGCAGGAAAGCGCGGATTTTGGCCCAGCGTTCGGCCACGGGGGCTTCCGCGCCATGGGTGGTGGGTTCGTAGTACCGCCGGTCGCGGAGCTCCTCCGGCGCGTAGTCCTGCTTGACCAGGCCGTGGTCGAAGTCGTGCGGGTACTTGTAGCCGTCGCCGTGGCCCAGCTTCTTGGCCCCGCCGTAGTGGGCGTCCCGCAGGTGGCCGGGGACGTGCCCGATCGCGCCGCGCCGCACGTCGTCGGAGGCCGCGCCGATGGCCTTGACGACCGCGTTGGACTTGGGGGCCAGGGCGCAGTGGATGACCGCGTGGGCCAGGTTGATCTTGCCTTCGGGCAGGCCGATGAACTCGACCGCCTGGGCGGCGGCGACCGCGACCTGCAGGCAGGTGGGGTCGGCCAGGCCGACGTCCTCGGAGGCGAAGATGACGATGCGGCGGGCGATGAAGCGCGGGTCCTCCCCTGCCTCGACCATCCGGGCCAGGTAGTGCACGGCGGCGTCGGCGTCGGAGCCGCGCATGCTCTTGATGAACGCGCTGATCACGTCGTAGTGCTGGTCGCCCTGCCGGTCGTACCGGACCGCGGCCTTGTCGACGGCCTTCTCGACCACCTCGACGGTGATGTCGTCGGCCAGCAGGGCGGCGGCCTCCAGGTAGGTCAGGGAACGCCGGGCGTCGCCGCCCGCCAGCCGTACCAGCTGGGCCAGGGCGTCGGGGTGGAGGGTGGCGCGCCCGGCCAGGCCGCGCGGGTCGGTGAGGGCGCGGCCGACGACCTCGGCCACGTCCTCGTCGCCGAGCGACTCCAGGGTGAGCAGCAGCGAGCGGGACAGCAGCGGGGAGATCACCGAGAAGAACGGGTTCTCGGTGGTGGCGCCGATGAAGGTGACCCAGCGGTTCTCCACGGCCGGGAGCAGCGCGTCCTGCTGGGCCTTGTTGAAGCGGTGCACCTCGTCCACGAACAGCACGGTCTGGCGGCCGGTCATGCCCAGCTCGGTCCGGGCCGCGTCGATGGCGGCCCGGACGTCCTTGACCCCGGCGGAGACGGCGGAGACCTCCACGAACCGGCGTTTGGTCACGTTGGAGACGACGTAGGCGAGGGTGGTCTTGCCGGTGCCTGGCGGCCCCCACAGGAACAGCGACATCGGCGCCTCGCTCTCGACCAGGCGCCGCAGCGGCGTGCCGGAGCCGAGCAGGTGCCGCTGGCCGATCACCTCGTCCAGGGTGCGCGGCCGCATCCGGACGGCGAGCGGCTCGGGAGTGGCGTCCCTCGCCGCCGCATCGAACAAGCTCTCCACATGGGGAGCCTAGCTCAGCCTCCCCACACCGCGGTCGCGCCGGAGTGCCCGGCCCGGAACACGTAGTAGCCGACCACGGCCGCCGCGACCACGGTCAGCGCGCCCACGATCATCGCGGACTGGCGGGTGGACCGGTTGGCCGCGTAGACCAGCACCAGCGCCAGCACGCCCAGGGCGATGGAGGCGATCAGCAGCGGGTTGGCGAAGGACTCGTGGGTGGCCACCGGCTCGGGGGTCTGGTCCTGGAAGAGCCGGGTCTTGAACGCCTCGCCGCTCTCCTTGGCCACGAAGACGGTGATGGGGGCGGCCACGGCGAGCAGGGCGACCGCCCAGTCCAGCCGGGGGCGGAAGCGCGGGATCAGGGCGTACGCGGCGGACAGGACCGCCAGCAGCGGGGAGAAGACCACCGCCGCGTGGGTGACCAGCGGGTGCAGCGGAAGACCGAGGATTTCGTCGAACATGGGGCGCTCCTTGGAATGTCTCCCCTTGATACGGATGTGATCCGGAACAGGTTCTCAGAAAGATCGGAAAGATCGGATAAGGGAAGGAGCGCGCTCCTCCTCTCGGCGGATGTGGCGTTCGTCGCGGTGACGCCAGAATCGTGACCATGTTCGCCGCCCTCGGTCGCCTCTGCTTCCGCCGTCGCCGCCTGGTGCTGCTGTTCTGGACCGGCCTGCTCCTGGCGGGCTTCGGGTTCGGCAGCCAGGTCTTCGACCGCCTCGAACCCCAGCGCGCCTCCCCGGTCTTCGAATCGGTGCGGGGCGCGAACCTGATCGACGAGCACTCCCCCACCGGCGGCCGGGTGACCGGCCTCCTGGACGGCCCGCCGGTGGAGGCCGTCCGCGGCCAGGCCACCGCCGCCGTGGCCGACCTCAAGCTCATCCCGGGCGTGCACCAGGTCCGGTCCGCGTGGGACAGCGAGCGGCTGACCTCGACCGACGGCAAGGCGGGACTGATCGTCGTGGACCTGGTCAACGACCTGTCCGCCGAGCAGACCACGGAGGCCGTGGATCGCGTCGCCGAGCGGCTGCACGCCATCTCCGCGCCCGGCCTGCGGGTGCTGGCGGGCGGCAGGGCGCTGGTGAACCGGGAGGTGAACCAGCAGGTCGCCCAGGACACCACGCGCGCCGAGCTGATCTCCATCCCGGCCGCGCTGGTGGTCATGGTGCTGGTCTTCGGCGGGTTCCTGGCGGCGGGCGTGCCGGTGCTCGGCGCGCTCTGCTCGATCGCGGGCGCGCTGCTCACCCTGTACGGCTTCTCCACCCTGGGCGACCTGGACCCGAACATCGTCCCGGTGACCACCGTGCTCAGCCTGGGGCTCTCGCTGGACTACGCCCTGCTGTACGTCAGCCGCTACAAGGAGGAACGCCGCGACCACGAGGTGGCGGGCGCGATCGAGCGGGCGGCGGCCACGGCCGGGCGGGCGATCGGCTACTCGGCGGTCATCGTCGGCGTGTCGCTGGCCGGGCTGTTCGTCTTCCAGTCGCCCTTCTACCACGCCATCGGCGCGGCCGGAGTGAGCGTGGTCGCGGTGGCCGTGCTGGCCTCCCTGACGCTGACCCCGGCGCTGCTGGGGGCGCTCGGGAACCGGATCAAACCGCAGCGGGCCGGCTCGGACGAGGGCCGCTTCGCGCGGCTGGCGCGGGCGGTGCAGCGGCGGCCGGTCACCACCGTGGCGGTGGTCGGGCTGGTGCTGGTGGTCTCGGGGCTGCCGTTCCTGGGGGTCCGGTTCGGCAACGGAGGCGCCGATCTGCTGCCGGTCGGCTTCGAGAGCCGCCAGGTGGCCAACATCACCCGGGACCGGTTCCCGGGCGGCGACGCACCGGCGATCCAGCTGGTGGCGCGCTCGACGCAGGCGGAGCTCCAGGGGTATCTGGGCACGCTGCGGGGGTTCGCGCAGGTGGGGCGGGCCCGGCAGCTGGCGCCTGACGTCGCGATGGCGGAGGTCTTCCCGGTCGGGGACGGCCGGGACGCCCGGGCCGAGGACGCGGTCACCTGGTTACGGGACCACCGGCCCGCGTTTCCGCTGTACGTGACCGGCAACGCGGCCGGGCTGATGGACTTCCGGGCGGAGATGGCCGGACGCCTGCCGTGGGCCATCGGCGTGGTGGCGCTCGGCTCGTTCGTGATGTTGTTCCTGCTCACCGGCTCGGTCCTGGTGCCGGTCAAGGCGCTCCTCATGAACACGCTGTCGCTCGGCGCCGCCTTCGGGGCGATAGTCCTGATATTTCAGGATGGGTTCTTAGCGGAGGTGCTGGGGTTCACCCCGACGGGGACGCTGGAGACCTGGGTCCCCGTGCTGGTGTTCATGTTCGCCTTCGGGCTCTCCATGGACTACGAGGTGTTCCTGCTGGCCCGGATCAAGGAGTTCCACGACGCCGGGCTGCCCAACGACCGGGCCGTCGCGGTCGGGCTGCAGCGCTCCGGCAGGATCATCACCTCGGCGGCGCTGGTCATGGTCGTGGTGTTCGGCGGCTTCGCGGCCGGGCAGATGCTGGGCATCAAGGAGATGGGCCTGGCGCTGGCCATCGCCATCGCGGTGGACGCCACGCTGGTCCGCTGCCTGCTGGTGCCCGCCACGATGACGCTGATGGGCCGCTGGAACTGGTGGGCGCCCGGGCCGCTGCGCCGCCTGCACGACCGGTTCGGGCTCCGGGAGGGGAAGTCCGAAAAGGATCCGGTGCCGGTCGGTTAGCGGCCGCGGAACGGGCGGGTCGCCGGGTCGGGCGGCCCGCCCGCCGGGCGTTCCGCCAGGGCCTCCAGCGCGAGCCGTACCGCGGTGTCGAGCTGGGGGTCGGTGCCGCGGGCCCAGTCGGCGGGGGTGATGAGCACCTCCACGTCGGGGGTCGCGCCGCGGTTCTCCAGCTCCCAGCCGTACCGTTCGATCCAGTAGCCGTAGCCGGGGACGGTGATCGCCGAGCCGTCGCCGAGCAGGTGCCAGCCGTCGATGCCGATCACGCCGCCCCAGGTGCGGGCGCCGACCACCGGGCCGAGGCCGAGCGACTGCACGGCGGCGGTGATGACGTCGCCGTCCGAGCAGGTCTCCTCGTCGCACAGCACGACCACGGGGCCGCGCGGCGCGTCCCTGGGGTAGCTCTCCGGCTCGTAGCGGCGGGAGATGTTCCAGCCGACGATCCGCCGGGACAGCTTCTCCACGACCAGCTCGGAGGTGTGGCCGCCGCGGTTGCCGCGCACGTCCACGATCACGCCCGCCATGGTGAGCTCGCGGGACAGGTCGCGATGCAGCTGGGCCCAGCCGGACGGGCCCATGTCGGGCACGTGCAGGTAGCCCAGCTTGCCGTCGGAGAGTTCCCGGACGCGGGCGCGGCGGTCGCCCACCCAGGCGTGGTAGCGCAGGTAGACGTCGTCGATGACGGGGACGACCGCGATCCTGCTGATCTTGTCGCCGGATTCGACGGTGAGCTCGATCGCGCGGCCCGCGGTGTCCACCAGGAGTTCGGCGGGGCCCTTGCGGGGGTCGATCGGGTGGCCGTCGATGGCCAGCAGGGCGTCGCCCGGCCGTACGCCGGTGCCCTGCAGGGGGGAGCGGGCGTGCGGGTCGGACAGTTCGGCGGGGTAGATGCGGCGGATCCGCCACAGGCCGTCGGTGTCGGGGGCGAGGTCGGCGCCGAGCATGCCGACATACCGGCCGGAGCCCCAGGCCCGGCCGAACACGTAGGCGTGTGAGGCGCCCAGCTCGCCGACGGCCTCGGCCAGCAGGTCGGCGAAGTCGTCGCCGCCCGCGATCCGGTCCAGCCACGGGCGGTACCGCGCCAGCACGCCCGGCCAGTCCACGCCGGCCATGTCGGCGACCCAGAAGTGGTCGCGGACGATCCGCCCGGCCTCCGCGTACGCCTGCCGCCACCGCCGCACCGGATCCACCTCGACCCGGATCCTGGACAGGTCCACCGTGACGCCGTCGCCGTTCTTGCCGGTGGCGGAGATCACCCGCACCTCGTGGCCGTCCAGCACCACGACCTTGGCGCCGTCGCCGCTGACCGAGAACCGGCCGATCCCCTCGGCCAGCTCCTCGCACTTGCGCTTGTCCAGGTCGAAGCGTTCCAGGGTGGGGCTCTCCCCGGCCTGCCAGCGAAGCCAGGCCAGGCCGCCCTTGACCGCGCGCAGGCCGTAGTAGCGGGCCTCCGGCACCGGCAGCGCCACGATCCGGCCCTCCAGGCCCTCGATGTCCGTCTCGACCGGGGAGTCGCCGTTGGGGCTCTCCACCGGGCGGCCGAGGACCGACGGCGCGAACGGGGACGGCGCGCCCGCCTGCAGGGGCAGCAGGTAGGGGCGGGAGCCGAGCGGGAACGCCAGGTCGAAGCTGTGCGCGTCGTAGATGGCGTCGAAGCCGCGCCGGGACAGGAAGGCGAGGTGGCGGCCGTCGAGGGTGAACGCGGGCCAGGTGTCGGTGAACCTGCCGTCGGTCACCTCCACGACGGCGATCTCGGTGCCGATCTCCGTGCCCTCCTCCGGGAGGCGGGCCATCCTGATCGCGCTGGAGAAGCCGCTCACCGGGTGGCACCAGACCAGCCACTCGCTGCGCGGGTCGAAGCCCATGCCGGTGATCCGGCCGTTGGCGGTGCGGGTGAGCTCGGTGATGGCGCCCGTCTCCACCCGGATCAGCAGGAGCCGGCCGTCGTGGCAGGACACGGCGATCATCGAGCCGTCCGGGGACGCTTCCAGGCCGACCACCCGGCCGAGCTCCCCGGCGGCGATGGTCCGGACCGTGCCGCCGGGTTCGGCCAGCTCGATGCCGTCCTCCCCGGCCGCGTCGGTCACCCAGGCGGCCGGGCCGTTGATCCGCTTGCCGAGCTTCTTCTTCTCGTCCGGCTCCTCCCCGTTCTCCTTGGGCTCGTCCTTCTCCTCGTCCTTCTTCTCGTCGTCCTTGGACTCGGGCGGTTCGTGGCCGCCGAGCACGATCGGCAGGCGGGCGCGCACGCCCGGCCGGGACGACAGCGCGCGGGCGGGCCCGTCCTCGTGGGTCAGCCAGTGCACCGTTCCGGCCACTTCGACCACGCTCGCCCGCCCGGTCGCGTCACAGGCCAGATTCCGGACATGCGGATGCGCCGGGTACGCCTGCCGCCCCCGCCCCGCGCCCCCCAGCGTCACCTCCAGCCGCTCCGGCGCCGCGTCCAGGCTGGGCAGCAGCCACAGCTCGCCGGCCCTGGCGTACACGATCCGCTCCCCGTCGGTGGCCGCCTGGCGGGCGTAGAAATCGTGGTGGTCGGTGTGCTTGACCAGGTCGGAGCCGTCCAGCGCGCACGAGTAGAGGTTCCCCACCCCCTCGTGGTCGGACAGGAACACGATCCGCTCCCCGACCAGCATCGGCGCGGCCAGCTGCCCCTCCACGGCGAGCGGCACCCGGGTTCCGTCCAGCCACAGCCGCCCGGTCCCGCCGCCCCGATACCGCTTCCAGTGCGCCGGATCGTGGCTGGCGGAGCCGGTGAGCAGCAGCGTCCGCCCCCCGGCCAGCTGCAGATCCGAGACCGGCCCGTACGGCAGCCGCGTGCCGGGCCCGCCCGCCACCGGCACCGTGTACGCCATGGTCCAGAAGTGGAACGGCTGGTCATGCGCCGCCGTGGCCACCACCGTCTGCGGATCGGCCCAGCCGCGCACCCGGGTGCGGTAGTTGGCCCAGTGGGTCGCCCGCGTCGCAGGCCCGCCCTCGACCGGCGCGACGTGCACCTCCGGATCGGTATCGCGCCAGCTCGTCCAGGCCACCCGGGCGCCGTCCGGCGAGATCCTCGGATGGCTCGCCCGGACCCGGTCGATGGTCAGCCGCCAGGCCCTGCCACCGCCCAGCGGAGCGATCCAGACATCATCCTCGGCGACAAAAGCCAGAAGGTCGCGGTGAATGTGGGGAAAGCGGAGGTATGACCCACTCGACACCCACACAATGCTAATCGCGCCCCCGGCAATGGCATAGCTCGTGCCGCGTGGGGCCCCTGGTGCGGCTGAGACTCCTGCTTACGCGAAGCGAACGAAATCGCGGCTAGAGTTGCGCATCGAACTGGTCATATATCGAAAAACGGAAGGTATAGCGGTGTCCGACACCATTCGGCAGAAGCAGCTGGCCCTGCGTAACCGCGGGGCCAAGCGCGGCACCATCCTCGGCGTCGGGCTGGTCATCGCGCTCGCGGCGCTCACCGCCTGCAGCGGCTCCGACGCGGGGACGGCCGCCCAGACGACGGCTCCGGCCGAGTCCGGCGCTCCCTCGTCGCTGCCTCCCTCGGCGGTTCCCTCCGCGGTCCCGTCGGAGCTCCCGGAGCCGAGCGCCGCTGCCACGGTCGACCCGGCCAAGGTGACCTGCGAGTACCGCAAGGACGACTCCGGCAGCCCGGCCAAGTTCGTCGGCTTCCCGCCCAAGAAGCCGACCAAGGCCGCGTTGAAGGCCAAGACCATGACGATGCGCACCAACCACGGTGACATCGTGATCGAGTTGACGCCGTACACGCCGTGCACGGTGAACTCGTTCGCGTTCCTGGCGAGCAAGAAGTATTTCGACAACACCGTCTGCCACCGGCTGGTCACCGCCGAGACCAACGGGCTCGACCTGCTCCAGTGCGGCGACCCGCAGGCCAAGGGCGACGGGGAGAACGCGACCGACGGCACCGGCGGGCCCGGCTACCTGTTCCCGGACGAGAACCTCGGCCCGCAGTACGTGCGCGGCGTGGTCTTCATGGCGCAGGGCGGGGACGCGGCCAACTCCAACGGCAGCCAGTTCGCGATCTCCTTCAGCAACGAGAACGCCCAGCTGCCCGCCGCGTACACGCCGTTCGGCGTGGTGGTGAAGGGCATGGAGATCGTCGACAAGATCGTCGCGGGTGGCGTCAACACCGCGCCCGACGGGATCGACATCACCAGCGACGAGGGCGGCTCGAACGCGCCGAAGATCCCCGTCAAGATCAAGACGGTCGTGGTGCGCTAGTTCCCTTTCGGGTGGCGGGTCCGCCGGACACGCCACCCGAATTGGGGGATCATGATGGCTTCCATCTGACCCCTAGCGATTGACCAGAAACCCGTCCCATAGACAGCCGCATAGCCGCCGACCAGGCCATTCACCGCTGCGGCTGTCCAGATCACGACTTTCTAATCAATAGGAGCGGCAAGTGCCGGAGAAACTGCCGTTTGAGTTCATCCTGACGCCCGAGTTCGCCGCCGACCCGTACGCCGCCTATGGCGCCATCAGGGCCCGCGGGCCGGTCCACCCGATCGACTTCCCCCCGGGCTTCCAGGCGTTCGTGGTCATCGACCAGGAGCTCGGCCGGGCGGCCCTCGCCGACCCGCGGCTGTCCAAGGACATCACCGTCTACGGCGAGTACTTCCGGAAGGTCGCCGTCGACGACGACATCCTGCTCGACTCCAACATGTTGTCGGTCGACCCGCCGGACCACACCCGGCTGCGCCGGCTGGTGTCCAAGGCCTTCACGCCCCGCCGGGTGGAGGCGCTCCGGCCCAGGATCCAGGAGATCACCGACGAGCTGATCGCGGCCATGGAGCCGAACGGCCGGGCCGAACTGCTGGACGAGTTCGCCTTCCCGCTGCCGATCATCGTCATCTGCGAGCTGCTGGGGGTCCGCCCCGAGGACCGCCACCTGTTCCGCGAATGGTCGGGCCTGCTGATCAACCCGCGGTTCGAGGAGGAGCAGCAGCAGGCCCGCGCGGCGGCCGCGCGGAACACCCGGGCCTACTTCACCGAGATGATCGAGACCAGACGGGCGGATCCGCGCGACGACCTGATCAGCGCGCTGCTGGCGATCCAGGACGAGGGCGGCCTGACCGACAAGGAGATGATCTCCACCCTGACGCTGCTGCTGATCGCCGGGCACGAGACCACGGTGAACCTGATCGGCAACGGCATGCTGGCCCTGCTGCGCAACCCCGGCCAGCTCAAGCTGCTGCGCGACGATCCCGCCCTGCTGCCGTCGGCGATCGAGGAGTTCCTGCGCTACGACGGCCCGGTCGAGCGGTCCACCCCCCGCTTCTCCACCGAGGACCTGGAGCTCGGCGGGGTGGCCATCCCGCGCGGCAGCATGGTGCACATCTCGCTGGGTGCCGCCGGCCACGACCCCGCCGCGGTCGCCGACCCGTCCCGGCTGGACGTCACCAGGACCGAGAACCGGCACCTGGCCTTCGGGCACGGCATCCACTTCTGCCTGGGCGCGCCGCTGGCCCGGCTGGAGGGCCAGATCGCCATCGGGACGCTGCTGGAGCGGCTGCCCGGGATCGAGCTCGGGGTCGGCCCCGAGGAGATCCAGTACAAGATCACCGGCGCGGTGGTGCGCGGCCTGACCGCGCTGCCGGTCCGGTTCTGACATCTCGTGTCTGGTACGGTTCGCACCACTAGTGCCGCGAGCCGTACCATGCACGGAAATGTCGTGAAACGCGGGCCCCACGCGTGTCACGAGACCCTTCAGACTCCCCACCGGCAGGGGGCGGAGCGACGCCGGAAGGCGAGGACGTGACCGACCACGAGCAGGCCCCGTCATGGGTGATCAATCCTCATGTGCCCAGCGTGGCGCGCATGTACGACTACTACCTCGGGGGCAAGGACAACTTCGCCGCCGACCGCGAGGCCGCGGAACACGTGCTCTCGATCATGCCGTACGTGCGGGAGTTCACCCGTGACAACCGTGCCTTCCTGTCCCGCTCGGTCCGGCTCATCGCGGACGCCGGGGTGCGGCAGTTCCTGGACATCGGCTCGGGCCTGCCCACCCGGGAGAACGTGCACCAGGTCGCCCAGCAGACCGCCCCGGACTCCCGCGTCGTCTACGTGGACAACGACCCGATCGTGCTGGCCCACGGCCGCGCCCTACTGGCCGAGAACCCGCTCACCACGGTCGTCCAGGCCGACCTGCGCGAGCCCAAGGCCATCCTGGACCACCCGGAGGTGGCCGCCAGGATCGACTTCGGCCAGCCGGTGGCCTTACTCCTGCTGGCCGTGCTGCACTTCGTGGCCGACGATGAGGAGGCCGCCTCGATCGTGGCCCGGCTTCGGGAGCGGCTGGTACCTGGCAGCTACCTGGTCATCTCGCACGGGCACGCGGGCCGGGTCAGCAAGGAGGACGAGATCTCGGTGACCAGCACCTACAAGGCCACCAAGACGGGCAATCTGACGCCCAGGACATCGGACCAGATCCTCACCTACTTCGACGGCCTGGAGCTGCTGGAGCCCGGCCTGGTGCCGGTGGAGGCGTGGCGGCCGGAGTACGACGTCACCCCCGACTGGAGCAAGGCCGGCTTCCTCGGCGGCGTCGGCTACCTGCCCTGAACGCCACAGAACCGCCTCTAAAGCCCTGAAGAGCCCTCTCCGGGGCAATTCCTTGCCTAACGCCGCCTGGAGCCCCAGGGCGAGCTTCTGACGGCCGCGCGCGGGTTCCTTTACAAAGCAAGGCCCCGGCGACGCGCGGTCGCCGGGGCTGAGTGGTCGGGTCAGACCAGTTCCTGGGCGCGTGGCTTGGCGTCCACGCCCGCCTCCTTGCGCTGCTCGCCCGTGATCGGGGTGGGCGCCCCGGTCAGCGGGTCGAAGCCGGAGGCCGTCTTCGGGAAGGCGATGACGTCGCGGATCGAGTCGCCGCCCGCGAGCAGCATGCAGATCCGGTCCCAGCCGTAGGCGATGCCGCCGTGCGGGGGCGGGCCGTACTTGAAGGCTTCGAGCAGGAAGCCGAACTTGTTCTCGGCCTCCTCCTTGGAGATGCCGAGCACGCCGAACACGCGCTCCTGCATCTCGGCGCGGTGGATCCGGATCGAGCCGCCGCCGATCTCCATGCCGTTGCAGACCATGTCGTACGCGTAGGCCAGCGCCTCGCCCGGATGGTCCTGGAAGTCGTCGGCCCACTCCGGCTTGGGGCCGGTGAACGGGTGGTGCACGGCGGTCCAGCCGCCCTCGCCGTCCTCCTCGAACATGGGGGCGTCCACCACCCAGAGGAACGACCACTGGGACTCGTCGATCAGCCCGCAGCGGCGGCCGATCTCCAGGCGGGCCGCGCCCAGCAGGTCGCGGGCCGCGCGCGCCGGGCCCGCCGCGAAGAAGATCGCGTCGCCGACCTGGGCGCCGGTGGCGGCGGCCAGGCCGGAGATCTCCTCCTCCGACAGGTTCTTGGCGACCGGGCCGCCGAAGCCGTCCGGCTGGACCAGCACGTAGGCCAGGCCGCGCGCGCCGCGCGACTTGGCCCAGTCCTGCCAGCCGTCCAGCTCCTTGCGGGTCTGCGCGGCGCCGCCGGGCATCACGACGGCGCCGACGTGCTCGGCCTGGAAGACCCGGAAGGTGGTCTTGGCGAAGTATTCGGTGAGGTCGGTGAGCTCGCAGCCGAAGCGCAGGTCGGGCTTGTCGGAGCCGTACCTGGCCATGGCCTCGGCGTAGGTGAGGCGGGGCAGCGGGCGCGGCATGGTGTAGCCGACGGTGTCCTGCCAGACCCTGGCCATGATGGCCTCGCCGAGCTCCATCACGTCGTCCTGGTCGACGAAGGACATCTCGATGTCGATCTGGGTGAACTCGGGCTGCCGGTCGGCGCGCAGGTCCTCGTCGCGGAAACACCTGGTGAGCTGGTAGTAGCGTTCCAGGCCGCCCACCATGAGCAGCTGCTTGAACAGCTGCGGCGACTGGGGCAGCGCATACCAGCTGCCCGGCTGCAGCCGCACCGGGACCAGGAAGTCGCGCGCGCCCTCCGGCGTGGAGCGGGTCAGGTTGGGGGTCTCCACGTAGACGAAGTCACGCTCCCGCATGACCTCGTGCACCAGGTAGGTGGCCTTGGAGCGGGTGCGGAGCGCGTCGCCGACCTGCTGGCGGCGGATGTCCAGGTAGCGGTAGCGCAGCCGGGCCTCCTCCGAGACGCCGGAGTTGCCCTCGATCGGGAACGGCAGCGGCGCGGCCTCGCTCAGCACCTCGACCTGCGAGGCGACGACCTCGATCGCGCCGGTCGGCAGGTCGGGGTTCTCGTTGCCCTCCGGCCTGACCCGCACCTCGCCGACGACCTTCACGCAGTATTCGGAGCGCAGGCCGTGCGCGTCGTCCTCCTCGCGGAAGACGACCTGGGCCGAACCGGAGGCGTCGCGCAGGTCGATGAACACCACGCCACCGTGGTCACGACGGCGCGCTACCCAGCCCGCCAGCGTCACCTGCCGGCCGGCATGCTCGCGACGAAGCGTTCCTGCTTCGTGGGTGCGGATCACGAGAGTTTCCCTTTCAGGGTGTCGGCGACCTCGGCAAGCGGCACCGCGGTCTGCTCAGCAGTGGTGAGATCCTTCATTTGTACGGCTCCCGCCGCCAGATCCCGATCCCCGAGGATAAGGGCGAACCGGGCACCGCTGCGGTCGGCGGCCTTCATGGCCCCCTTCACCCCGCGTCCCCCGAAGGCCATGTCGACCGAGAGCCCGGCCCGCCGCAACTCCACGACCAGGCCGAACGCCACCCGCTTGGCCTCCTCGCCGAGCGGCACCGCGAACACGTCCACGGTGGCGGGCTCGGCGTCGAAAAGCCCTTCGGCCTCCATCGCCAGCACCGTGCGGTCCACCCCGAGCGCCCATCCCACGCTCGGCAGCGGCGGCCCGCCGATCATCTCGCTCAGCCCGTCGTAGCGGCCCCCGCCGCCGACCGCCGACTGGGCGCCCAGACCGTCGTGCAGGAACTCGAAGGTGGTACGCGTGTAGTAGTCGAGACCGCGCACCAGCCGGGGATCGTCGGTGTACTTCACCCCGGCGGCGGTCAGCAGCGTACGCACCTCTTCGTGGTAGGCCTTGCAGGCCCCGCACAGGTGGTCGGTGACCAGCGGCGCGCCGGTCAGCTGGGCCTGCACCTGCGGGCGCTTGTCGTCCAGCACCCGGAGCGGGTTGATCTCGATCCGCTGCCGGGTCTGCTCGTCCAGGTCGAGCCCGCGCAGGAAGTCCTGCAGGGCGGCCCGGTAGGCCGGACGGCACTCCGCGCACCCCAGCGAGTTGAGCAGCAGCCGCACCCCGCTCAGCCCGAGGGCGGCGTAACCGTCCACCGCCAGCGTGATCAGCTCGGCGTCCACGGCCGGGTCCTCGATGCCGATGGCCTCCGCGCCCACCTGGGAGAAGTGCCGGTAGCGGCCCTTCTGGGCCCGCTCGTAGCGGTAGTAGCTGCCCGAATACCAGAGCTTGACCGGCAGCGGGCCGCCGGGCAGGCCGTGCTCGAGCACGGCCCGCATCACCGAGGCGGTGCCCTCCGGGCGGAGCGTGATGGAACGCCCGCCCTTGTCCTCGAAGGTGTACATCTCCTTCGTCACGATGTCGGTGGATTCGCCGACGCCGCGGGAGAACAGGCCGGTGTCCTCGAACGCGGGCGTCTCGATGTAGCCGTACCCGGCCCGGCGGGTGGGCGCGGCCAGCGCGTCGCGGACGGCGAGCACGCGCTCGGAACGTGGCGGCATCCAGTCGAAGGTGCCCTTGGGCGCCTGAAAGCTCATTAGAGTCCCCTGTGCGGGCCACGCGCGGGCGGCAACTCCTGAAGATAGGGGTTGACGGCGCGCTCGCGGCCGATCGTCGTCTGTGGTCCATGGCCGGGCAGCACGGCCGTCTCGTCCGGCAGCGTCAACGCGCCGGCGAGGCTGCGCAGCATGGCCGAGTGGTCGCCGCCCGGCAGATCGGTGCGGCCGATGGAACCGGCGAACAGCAGGTCGCCGGAGAACAAGACCGGGGGGATCTCCTCGGCCGGGGGCAGCCGGAACGTCACCGAACCCCGGGTGTGGCCCGGGCGGTGATCGACGGTCAGCTCCAGGCCGGCGAGTTTCAGGGTCGCGCCGTCGGTCAGCTCGCGCACGTCGTCCGGCTCGCTCAGCTGGAGCCCGCCGAACACCTGGCTCGCCTGCGCCGAGATCCCCTTGGCCGGATCCGTGAGCAGTTCACGGTCGTCCGGATGAATCCATGCAGGAATGTCCCGGGCTCCGCAGACCGGCGCGACCGACCAGACGTGATCGAGGTGACCGTGCGTCAGCACGACCGCGACGGGCTTGAGCCGGTGCCCGCGCAGCACCTCGTCCAGCTCCCCGACAGCGTCCTGACCTGGGTCGACGACCACGCACTCGGCGCCGGCCTCGGGCGCGATCACATAACAATTTGCCTGAAAGGACCCAGCGGGGAACGCGGCGATCAACAACGGAAAGGCCTCGATGTCTCAAGGATTGCGCGAGCGAATGTAACCGAAGGGTACCGGTGCGGGTCGGCGGGCTGCGAACTAATACCTGTGTGCCGATACGATTCGCCCACCTCAATAGTCATTCTTGGACAGTCGGGAGGACGAAGTGGTCAGCGGTAAGGACCGCCAGAAGCAACTCGCGCGCGAGCATTACGAGCGCCAGCAGGCCGCGCGCACCCAGCGGGAGCGCGCCGCGAAGCGGACCGCTGCCATCGGCACCACCGTCGGCGTGCTCGTGGTGATCGGCGGCATCGTGGCCGCCGCGACCTTGCTGACCGGCGGGGACGACGACGCGACGACGGCGAGCCCCACGGACACGGCGGTGCCCTCGGCGAGCGCGCCCGCCGGGCCGAAGGCGTACGACCCGGCCACCGGCAGCTGCGAGTACCTGGCGGACGGTCAGGCGGCCAAGGACGTCGGCCAGCCGCCCGCGAAGGTGGCCGCGCAGCCCGCGACGATGACCATCAAGACCAACCTGGGCGTCATCGAGGCCACCCTGGACGGGGCGAAGGCGCCCTGCACGGTCGGGTCGTTCCAGTTCCTGGCGGAGAAGAAGTATTTCAACGACACCAAGTGTCACCGCCTGACCACCGAGGGCATCAAGGTGCTCCAGTGCGGCGACCCGACGGCGTCCGGCAGCGGCGGCCCCGGCTATCGCTTCACCGACGAGAACCTGGACGGCGCGAGCTACAAGCGCGGCGTGCTGGCCATGGCCAACAGCGGCGCGGGCACCAACGGCAGCCAGTTCTTCATCGTGTACGGCGACGAGACCGACACCGCCCTGCAGGACGCCTACACCCCCTTCGGCACCATCACCAAGGGCCTGGACCTGGTGGACAAGGTGGCCAAGGACGGGGTCGAGGGCGGCGGCGGCGACGGCCCGCCGAAGACGGCCGTCGAAATCAAAGACGTGACAATTACCGGCAAGAGCTGACGTAATACAACCAAGGGCCGTTTGCGCCCTGGAGGCTGATTCGAGTGCGGGAGGACACGGTGACCACCGACCCGTGGGGCCGGGTAGACGACGACGGCACCGTCTACGTGCGTACGGCTGAGGGAGAACGGGCCGTCGGGTCCTGGCAGGCCGGTGAACCGGAAGAGGCCCTGGCCTACTTCCACCGCAAGTTCGAGGAGCTGGCCGGGCAGGTCCAGCTCCTGGAACAGCGGGTCAGGGGCACCGATCTGCCGCCCGCACAGGCCGAGGCGAGCATCCTCAAGCTGCGCGAGGCGGTCGCGGAGGCGCACGCGGTCGGCGATCTCGGCTCGCTCAACGATCGCCTCGGGGCGCTGTCGGAACTGGTCGGCAAGCGCCGCGAGGAGGTCCGGGCGGCCCGGGACCAGGCCAGGTCGCAGGCCAAGGAGATAAAAGAGCGGATCGTCGCCGAAGCGGAACGCATCGCCGAGGACGCCACCCACTGGAAGTCCGGCGGCGAGCGGCTGCGGCAGCTGGTGGAGGAGTGGAAGGCGGCCGAGCGGATCGACCGCGCCACCGAGGCCGGGCTGTGGAAGCGGCTGTCGGCGGCCAGGACGGCGTTCGCGAAGCGCCGCAAGGCATACTTCTCCTCGCTGGACGAGCAGCGCGATCAGGTGCGCGGGCAGAAGGAGCGGATCGTCGCCGAGGCCGAGGCGCTGGCCACCTCGACCGACTGGAACGCCACCGCGGCCGCCTACCGCGAGCTGATGCGGCAGTGGAAGTCGGCCGGGCGGGCCTCCCGGGAGGCCGAGGACGACCTGTGGAACAGGTTCAAGGGCGCCCAGGATCTGTTCTTCCAGGCCAGGTCGGCGGTGTTCGCCGAGCGGGACGCCTCGTTCGCGGCCAACGCCGAGGCCAAGGAGGCGCTGCTGGTGGACGCGGAGAGGATCCTCCCCATCACCGACGTGCGGGCGGCGCGGAACGCGCTGCGGGCCCTGGTGGAGCGCTGGGAGGCCGTCGGACCGGTGCCGCGCGAGCAGCGGGACCGGCTTGAGGGCGGCCTGCGCAAGGTGGACGACGCGGTCCGCAAGGCCGAGGAGGAGCAGTGGCGCCGCTCCAACCCCGAGGCCAGGGCGCGCGCCCAGGACACGGTGAACCAGCTCAGGAAGTCGATCGAGCAGCTGGAGAACCGCCTGGCGAAGGCGCAGCCGGGCAGCAAGGCCGCCAAGGAGGCCGAGGAGTCGATCGCGGCCCGCCGGTCCTGGCTGCAGGAAGCCGAGCGCACGCTGGCCGAATTCTCGTGACAGTGCTTATGGCCGCGCCTCCGGCACGGCGGGCTTGGCCGCGCCTGTGTCTTCCCTCGTCTCTCCGGCCGCTCCGCGACCTGCGTTCCTCAGTCCAGACACAGGCGCGGCCAAGCCGGGACATACGACCTACGGCGCGGCGATTGACCACAGGGCGGCCAAGCCATTAGCACGGCCCTCGCATATCGTGCGAGGGCTTCGCTATGAGGTGACGTTAGGAGGTGACGCGGTAGACGTCGTAGACGCCCTGGATGGTCCTGACGGCCTTCAGGACGTGGCCCAGGTGTTTGGGGTCGCCCATCTCGAAGGTGAACTTGCTGACCGCGACGCGGTCCCTGGACGTGGTCACCGACGCGGACAGGATGTTCACGTGCTGGTCCGACAGCGTCCGCGTGACGTCGGAGAGCAGCCTGGGCCGGTCGAGGGCCTCCACCTGGATGGCCACCAGGAACACCGAGTCGTCGCCCGGGGACCAGGCGACCTCGACCAGGCGGTCGGGCTGCTCGCGGAGCTGGCCGATGTTGGCGCAGTCCACCCGGTGCACGGAGACGCCGTGACCGCGGGTCACGAAGCCGACGATCTCATCGCCGGGGACGGGGGTGCAGCAGCGCGAGAGCCGCACCCAGACGTCCGGGTCGCCGGCCACGATGACGCCCGCGTTGGAATTGGCCCTGGGACGCCCCTTGAGCCGCGTGACGACCGAGGCCTCTGCGATGTCCTCTTCCGCTCCCTCGACGCCTCCTAGCGCCTGTACGAGCTTCTGGACGACGCTCTGGGCCGCGATGTGGCCCTCGCCGACGGCCGCGTACAGCGCGGAGACGTCCGGGTAGCGCAGCTCGCGGGCCAGCGCCAGCAGCGCCTCCCCGGACATCAGCCGCTGCAGCGGCAGGCCCTGCTTGCGCATGGCCCGGCCGATGGCCTCCTTGCCCGCCTCGATCGCGGTCTCCCTGCGCTCCTTGGAGAACCACTGGCGGATCTTGTTGCGGGCCCGGCCGCTCTTGACGAACTTCAGCCAGTCCCGGGACGGGCCCGCGCCACCGTCCGGAGACTTGGAGGTGAAGATCTCCACGGTGTCGCCGTTGCCGAGCCGAGACTCCAGCGGCACCAGCCGCCCGTTCACCCGGGCCCCGATGCATCGATGCCCGACCTCGGTGTGCACCGCGTAGGCGAAGTCGACCGGGGTGGCGCCGTCAGGCAGGGCCACCACCTGGCCGCGCGGGGTGAAGACGAACACCTCCGAGACCGACAGGTCGAAGCGGAGCGACTCCAGGAACTCGCCCGGGTCGGAGGTCTCCTTCTGCCAGTCGAGCAGCTGCCGCAGCCAGGCCATGTCGTTGACCTCCTTGACCTTGGCCGGGCCTGAGGTGACCATCTCCTCCTTGTACTTCCAGTGGGCCGCCACGCCGTACTCCGCGCGGTTGTGCATGGCGCGGGTGCGGATCTGGAGCTCGACCGGCTTGCCCTCCGGGCCGATCACCGTGGTGTGCAGCGACTGGTACATGTTGAACTTGGGCATCGCGATGTAGTCCTTGAACCGGCCGGGCACCGGGTTCCACCGCGCGTGGATCGTTCCGAGCGCGGCGTAGCAGTCGCGGACCGTGTCCACCAGGACGCGGATGCCCACCAGGTCGTAGATGTCGTCGAAGGCCACGCCCCGGGCGATCATCTTCTGGTAGATCGAGTAGTAGTGCTTGGGGCGGCCCTTCACGGCCGCCTTGATCTTGGACTCGCGCAGGTCGCCGGAGACGTTCTCGATCACTTCCTGCAGGAACAGGTCGCGGCGCGGGGCCCGCTCGGACACCATCCTGGCGATCTCGTCGTAGCGCTTGGGGTAGAGCATGGCGAACGCGAGGTCCTCCAGCTCCCACTTGATGGTGTTCATGCCCAGCCGGTGCGCCAGCGGCGCGAAGATCTCCAGGGTCTCCCGGGACTTCTGCTGCCGCTTGTGCTCGGGCATGTACCGCATGGTGCGCATGTTGTGCAGCCGGTCGGCGAGCTTGATCACCAGGACCCGGATGTCGCGGGACATCGCCACGACCATCTTGCGCACGGTCTCGGCCTGCGCCGCGTCGCCGAACTTGACCTTGTCCAGCTTGGTCACGCCGTCGACCAGCAGCCCGATGTTCTCGCCGAAGTCGCCGCGCAGCTCGTCCAGGCTGTAGGCGGTGTCCTCCACCGTGTCGTGCAGCAGGGCGGCGCACAGCGTCTCGTCGTCGGTGCCCAGCTCGGCCAGGATGGTCGCCACGGCCAGCGGATGGGTGATGTACGGGTCGCCGCTCTTGCGCTTCTGGTCGCGGTGGTGGAAGGCGGCCACGTCGTAGGCGCGCTCGATCAGGCGCAGGTCGGCCTTGGGGTGGCTGGCCCGCACCGTCTTGAACAAAGGCTCTAGAACCGGATTCATCGCCCCCCATTGCCCCCCGAACCGCGCGAGCCTGCGTCGCACGGCCGGCGCGGGCTTGTCGCCGGTCTTCTCCCCGGTCCTTTCCCCGTCGTCTACTCCAACGTCACGCGGGCGGGATTCACTTCCAAGAGCACGTTCCTGCGCACGTTCCGGCACTCGGTCCGCCGCGCGTTCCGGCGCACGTTCAGCCGCTCGGTCCGGCACGGCCGCGCGCGGCTCCACCGGCGCGGGCTCCGCGGGCGCGGCGGAGGACACGCTGCCGGGGGCGACCACATCACGGGGCACTCAGACTCCTTACACGTCGAGTCCAGGCCCCAAGTCTATCGGTGGTGGCTCTGAGCTCGGGATCAGACGGTCACCAGGGACCGGACGTCCAGGTCGGGCAGCCTCTCCCGGCCGGAGAGAAAGGACAGCTCCATCAGGAACGAGACCGCGACCACCTGCGCTCCCGTCCGCCGGACCAGGTCCACGGTGGCGGCCGCCGTGCCGCCGGTGGCGAGCACGTCGTCCACGATCAGCACCCGCTCGCCGGGGACGAGCGCGTCGGTGTGGATCTCGACGGTGGCGGAGCCGTACTCCAGATCGTAGGACGCCGCCAGCGTCTCGGCAGGCAATTTGCCCTTCTTGCGCACCGGGACGAAACCCGCGGCACAGCGGATCGCGACCGGGGCGGCCAGGATGAAGCCGCGCGCCTCGATGCCGACCACCTTGTCGAACGCGTATCCGGCGGCCAGGCCGTCGACGACCTTGGTGAAGGCGGCCGGGTCAGCCAGCAGCGGGGTGATGTCCTTGAACAGGATGCCCGGCTTGGGATAGTCGGGAATGTCCCTGATCAGTGAGATCCAATCGGTCACGCGCCTACCTTAAGGCACGCTTTAAACGCCCGACACCCCGCGTTCCCTTTGCGGGATCGCGGGGTGTCCGAGTGAGCGGAACGTTACTTCTTGGGCTTGGCCTTGGCGGCGCCGACCGGCTCCGTCTTGGCCTTCGCGGTGGTCTTCGTGGTGGTCTTGGAGGTGGCCTGCTTGGCCTCCGAGGCCTCGCGCTGGGCGACCCGGCGGGCCAGGGCCTGCCACTGCGGCTCCCGCTCCTTGAGCGACACCAGGATCGGGGTCGCCACGCAGATCGAGGAGTAGGTGCCGACCAGCATGCCCACGAACAGCGCCAGCGACAGGTCCTTCAGCGTGCCCGCGCCGAGCAGCGTGGTGCCGATGAACAGGATCGCCGCCACCGGCAGGATCGCGACCAGCGAGGTGTTCAGCGACCGGATCAGGGTGTGACTGAGGGCGTTGTTGGCCGCCTGCGTGTAAGTCATCTTCGCCGACGTGCCCAGCTTCCCGGTCACCTCCTTGATCATGTCGAACACCACGACCGCGTCGTACAGCGAGTAGCCGAGGATCGTGAGGAAGCCCAGCATGGTCGCCGGGGTCACCTCGAAGCCCGACCAGGCGTACACGCCCGCGGTGATCACCAGGTCGTGCACGAGGGCCACGATGGCCGCCAGGGCCATCTGCCACTCGAACGCGATGGTCAGGTACAGCATGATCGCGACCATGAACACGATCAGGCCGATGACGGCCTTCTCGGAGACCTCACCGCCCCAGGTCGCGCCGATCACCTGCGAGCTGACCTGGTTCTTCGCGATCCCGTACTCGGTGGCGACGGCCTGCTGGACCTCGCTCACCTGGGTCGTGGTCAGGCTCTCGGTGGTGACCCGCCAGTTGGCGGTGCCCGCCTCCTGGACGATGATCTGGTGCACGCCCGCGTCGCTCATGGTGGCGCGGACCGACTCCACCGACGAGGTCGGCGTCCTGGCGAAGTCGAAGACCGAGCCGCCCCGGAACTCCACGCCCAGGTTGAGGCCGTTGTTGACGATCAACCCGACGATCGAGAAGACGAGCAGGAAGGCCGAAAGCCCGTACCAGATCTTGCGCTTGCCGACGAAGTCGATGTTGATGTCGCCGCGGTAGAGGCGGCTGATGACGCCCGGCATCATGCCTCCTGCATGGTCTGAGATTCGGAGCGGGCCATGCGTTCGGCGTCGAGACCGGACAGCTTGTGCCCCTTGGAGAAGAACGTGGTGCGCGCCACCAGGGACATCAGCGGCTTGGTGAACAGGAACACCACCACGACGTCGATGACCGTGGTGAGGCCCATCGCGAACGCGAAGCCCGCCACGTCGCCGACGGCCAGGAAGTAGAGCACCACGGCGGCGATGAACATGACCGCGTCGGCCACCAGGATGGTCCGGCGGGCCCGCCGCCAGGCCACCTCGACCGCGGCCCGCATCGAGCGGCGGCCCTCCTTCATCTCGTCTCGCATCCGTTCGAAGAAGACGATGAAGGAGTCGGCGGTGATGCCGATCGAGACCACCAGGCCGATGATGTGCGGGAGCGACAGGCGGAAGCCCGCGTTCTCGCTCAGCACGGCGACCGACAGGTAGGTCACGATCGTGGCGACGCCGAGGCTGGCGATGCCGACGAGGCCGAGGCCCCGGTAGTACAGCAGCAGGTACAGCATGACGATCACGAGGCCGATGGCGCCCGAGATCAGGCCGCCGCGCAGCTGGTCGGCGCCGAGCGTCGAGGAGACCGACACGACCGAGCTGGTGTTGAACTTCAGCGGCAGCGCGCCGTACTTGAGCTGGTCGGCCAGGTCGCTGGCGGTCACCTGGGTGAAGCCGCCGGAGATGCGGGCCCGGCCGCCGGGGATCGCCTCGTTGATGGTCGGCGCGACGATGACCGCGCCGTCCAGCACCGTGGCCAGCTGGTTGCGCGGCTGCGGCAGCGTGGTGATCCGGCGGGTGATGTCGGCGAACTGGGTGGCGCCCGCGCTCTTGAAGTCGACCTGGACGATCCATTCGCCGGTGGTCGGGTCGGTGCCCGCGGAGGCGTCCGCGAGTTCGGTGCCCCGGACCGCGGCCTTGTCCAGGATGTACTTGATCTGGCCGCTGGTGTCACACGCCGCGTACTGCTTGTCCGGGTCGTCCTGGTTGCCCTGGCCGAAGTTGGTGGCCGAGCACTTCAGGTCCCTGAACTGCTGGAGCACGGCCGGGTCGATGCCGCTCAGGTCCTGCCCGGCCAGCGGGTCGTCCGCGGGCGGGGTGGTGGCCCGGCTCGTCGCCAGCGGCGACGGCTCCGTGCTCGCGCCGGGGCTGGCCGACGCGCTGGGCTCCGGCTGAGCGGTCCCACTCGGCGACGGCGCGGTGAGCGCCTTGGAGAGGGCACGGCCCGCGGGGCTGGCGCTCGCGGACGGCTCGGACGAAGCGGCGGGCGGCGAACCGGCGGGAGAAGCCGCCGGGGATCCGCTGGGAGCGGCGCTGGGCAGCGGCGCCGGCGTGTCCTGGGCGGGACCGATGGCCAGCACCTGGCGGAACCGGAGTTCGGCGGTGGTCACCAGCTTCTCCGCCTGTTCCTGACCGGCCCCAGGGATCTGGATCAGAATGTTGCTGCCGGATTTGGCGACCTGGGCGTCGGAGATGCCGGTGCCGTTGACGCGGTCGCGGATGATGTTGACGGCCCGGTTGAGGCTCTCCTCCGGCGGCGCCTTCTTGTCCAGCGTCTCCGGTGACAGGGTCACCGTCGTGCCGCCGGCCAGGTCCAGGCCGAACTTCGGAATGAACGCCTTCTGCAGGATCGTCGCCGCGCCCATGGCGAGGATGATCGCCAGCAGCACCAGGAGCGTACGTCCGGGCTTGATCTGGCTACTTGTCGGTGGGGCCACTGGTGGTCAGTCTTTCGGTCAAGGGGTCTTCAATGAGGTGAGTCAGGACTTCTTGGTACTCTGATCCCCCTTCTCAGGGGCGTCTACCACCGTTTCCTCATCCACTGCGTCCTCAGCGTCAGAGTCGGCGTCCACCTCATCGGGATCCTCCGGCTCCTCGCCCGAGGTGATCACGCGGCCGATGGCGGCCTTGATCCAGCGCGTCTCCACGCCGGGCGCGATCTCCAGCAGCACGTCGTCGTCCAGGAAACCGACCACGGTGGCGAACAGACCGGTCGTCGTCATGACGCGAGAGCCCACCGTGAGGGAGTTCTGCATCGCGACCTGCTCCTGCTGCCGCTTACGCTGCGGACGGATGAGCAGAAAGTAGAACACCACGATCAACAGGATGATCGGGAGGAACTGCGCAAGCCCTTCCACGGGGCTCTCCTTCGGTACGAGATGACCGGCCTAACGCGCCGGAGGTCACACAGGTGTACGCCTGCCCGGGCCAGGCCGCTGAGTGCCGCCAATGTGCCGCTCAGCACGTCAGCCTACACAGCCAGCCAAGCCACGCAGTGTAGGCGAGCGGTGAGAAGCCCGGCAACGAACCCACGTTTAGGCGCGCGGGAAAGTTCCGGGTTTCACGCCCTTGCAACCGATCTGTGATCCGTAGCACACCCTATGGCATCCGTGTACGCCTTTCGCCCACAGCAAGCCCCCGTGCCCGGTCACGAACCCGGTAACTACTCCTCATCGGCGGCCCCGAACGCGTCGAGGGCGCCGAACGCGCCCGGCGGCGGCACGAGGCCGAAATGCGTCCACGCGGCGGCGGTCGCCACCCGGCCCCGCGGCGTGCGGGCCAGCAGACCCTGCCGGACCAGGAAGGGTTCGGCCACGACCTCGACGGTCTCCGGCTCCTCCCCCACCGCGACCGCCAGGGTGGACAGGCCGACCGGGCCGCCGCCGAAGCGGCGCAGCAGCGCGGTGAGGACGGCGCGGTCGAGCCGGTCCAGGCCTTCGGCGTCGACTTCGTAAAGATTGAGCGCGGCGGAGGCGATCTCCCGGGTGATCAGGCCCTCGGCGCGGACGTCGGAGAAGTCGCGGACCCGGCGGAGCAGCCGGTTGGCGATGCGCGGGGTGCCCCGGGAGCGGCCGGCGATCTCCTCGGCGGCCTCGCCGGGCAGCTCCACCGAGAGCAGCCGGGCCGAGCGCCACAGCACCCGCTCCAGCTCCTCCCGCTCGTAGAAGTCCATGTGGGCGGTGAAGCCGAAGCGGTCGCGCAGCGGCGCGGGCAGCAGCCCGGCCCTGGTGGTGGCGCCGACCAGGGTGAACGGCGCGATGTCGAGCGGGATGGCGGTGGCGCCGGGGCCCTTGCCGACGACGATGTCGACGCGGAAGTCCTCCATCGCGAGGTACAGCATCTCCTCGGCGGGGCGGGCCATCCGGTGGATCTCGTCGATGAAGAGCACTTCGCCGTCGCTGAGGGTGGAGAGGATGGCGGCCAGGTCGCCCGCGCGTTCCAGCGCGGGGCCCGAGGTGACCCGGAGCGGGGCGCCCAGCTCGGCCGCGATGATCATCGCCAGGGTGGTCTTGCCCAGGCCGGGCGGGCCGCTCATCAGCACGTGGTCCGGCGGCCTGGCCCGCAGCAGCGCGCTCTGCAGCACCAGCGACAGCTGTTCCCGCACCCGCGCCTGGCCGATGAACTCGCTCAGCCGCTTGGGGCGCAGGGCGGCCTCGATGACCCGCTCGTCGCCTTCGGCGTCGGGCGAGACGAGCTCCCGATCGAAACCCCCGCCTGAAAGATTCATCGCACGCTCAGCGATCTGAGCGCGGCCTTGAGCAGCACGGCGACCTGCGGGGCGCGCCCGGCCGCGGTCTCCAGGTCGGCTTCGGGGGCGACGGCGGCCACCGCCTCGTCCGCGTCCCTGGTGGAGTAGCCAAGACCGATCAAGCCCGAGTGCACCTGCTCCCGCCAGGGCGCGCGCCGCCCCCCGTTGATGGCGGCGTTGACCGCCTCCTCGGGCGTGCCGAGCTTGTCCTTGAGTTCCAGGACGATGCGCTGGGCGCCCTTCTGGCCGATGCCGGGGACCATGGTGAGCGCTTTGAGGTCGGCCGCGGCCACCGCCACGCGGAGCGCGTTCGGCGTGTGCACGGCCAGCATGGCCAGCGCGATCCGGGGGCCGACGCCGCTGGCGGTCTGCAGCATCTCGAAGACCACGCGCTCGTCGTCGGAGGCGAAGCCGTACAAGGTCAGGGATTCCTCGCGGACCACCAGCGAGGTGAACAGGCGGGCGGCCTCGCCCGTGCGGAGGGTGCCCAGGGTGCCGGGCGTGCAGTGCACGAGGATGCCGACGCCGCCGACCTCGAGGACGGCGGAGTCCGGGGCGAGGGCGGTGACCCGGCCGGAGACGGATGCGATCACGGCTTCCCCTTCGCTCGGGCGAGGGCGTCGGCGAGGCGGTTCTGGGCCGCGCCGCGCCAGAGGTGGCAGATGGCCAGGGCGAGGGCGTCGGCGGCGTCGGCCGGTCTGGGCATCGCGTCGAGCCGGAGCAGCCGGGTCACCATCAGGCCGACCTGCTTCTTGTCGGCGGTGCCGCTGCCGGTGATGGCGGCCTTGACCTCGGACGGGGTGTGCAGCGCGACCGGCAGCCCGCGCCTGGCCGCGCAGAGGATGGCCACGGCGGCGGCCTGCGCGGTGCCCATCACGGTGCGCACGTTGTGCTGGGCGAAGACCCGCTCGACCGCGACCGCGTCCGGCCGCAGGTCGTCCAGCCACCGTTCGATCCCGGTCTCGACGGCGACCAGCCGGGCGCCGATGTCGTCGTCCGCGGGGGTGCGCACCACGCCGACGGCCACCAGGCTGAGCGGCGTGCCCGGCCGTCCTTCGACGGCGCCGAGCCCGCACCGGGTCAGCCCGGGATCGACCCCCAACACCCTGAGCACGCCCAGACCCCCACTCCACCGAACACCTGTTCGGCGGAGACTTTACTCCACCGGGGCCGCGCAAGCACGCGGGACACGATCAGAAGTAGTCGATCATGTACGGTTTGGCCGCGAACGCGGCATCCAGCGCCTCATCTTCTTCCGCAGGCCCGGTCATCAGGCCGGCCCGGCGGAGGGTCGAGGTGGGAATCCCGGCGTACAGCGCGGAAAAGCCGCCGATGGCGAGGCCGGGTCCTTCGGCGGAATCGGAGCGGGTAGCCGTACCCGATCCTGAGGCGACCTCCAGCCGCCAGCCGCCCGAGTTGCCCGGCCGCCGCGAGTCCTGGACCTGGACGACGGCGTCCATGGTGACGGCGGCCGGGTAGCCGCGCGCGGCGACCGCCGAGGCCACGTCGATCAGGCGGAACATCCAGCGGTGCTGCTCGACCGTGTCCTGCTTGCGGTCGGTGAGCAGCCAGAAGACCGGGTCGTCGGGCGTGACCGCGGCCTTGACCCGATTGGCGACGGTGGCGTGCGAGCCGACCAGGGACCACAGCGCGCGGGCGGTGGCCTCGGACCCGGCCACCAGGTTGTCGACCTCGATGTCCTCGCCGGACCAGCGGTAGATCACGAACCCGTCGTCGGCGAGGTAGCAGAAGTCGTCATCGTCGTCGAGCCAGAGCCGCCAGGTGCCCTCGTCGGCGGAGATCGGCCCGCTGGCGCGGGTGCCCGCGTACACGCGGGAGAGCACCGACATCAGCTCGGGCGCGTCGTCGGGGCCCATCCGGCGGAGCTTGACCGGCTCGGTGGCGGCGATGGCGCGCAGCGCCTCGGCGGGGATGGCCGCGATCGGCTGAGCGCCCGCGTGCTCCCAGCCCAGCCGCCGGTACGGGTGCGTGGCGGCCGGGTAGAGCGCGGAGACCACGTGCCCGAGCTCGGCGCAGCGCTCCAGGGCGGCCAGCATGATCTGCCGCCCGGCGCCCCGGCCGCGGTCCTCGGGCGCCACGGTGACGCTGGCGACCCCGCCCATGGACACCGGCCGCCCGTGCCACCACTGCGTGTACGGATTGATCCGCGCGGTCCCCACCAGCCGCGTCCCGTCGAACGCCCCCAGGTAACGCCCCGCCGCCAGGAACGGCAGGACCAGCCTCCGCCACAGGACCGCCGAGCTGTCGGACAACGGCCCGAAGGCCCGCTTGCGGCCGTCCAGCACGGCGTCCAGGTCGGCCTCGGTCAGATCGCGAATCTCCACAACCGCCCACCGTATTCCGCCCGGCGACCCCGGAGCGAGCGAATTTCAGGCGTCCAGCTTCTCCAGGATCTCGTCGGAGACGTCCACGTTCGCCCACACGTTCTGCACGTCGTCGGAGTCCTCCAGCGCGTCGATCAGGCGGAACACCTTGCGCGCGCCCTCCTCGTCCACGGGCACGCTGATCGAGGGCATGAAGCTGCTCTCCGCGGAGTCGTAGTCGATGCCCGCGTCCTGCAGCGCCTTGCGCACCGGCACCAGATCGGCCGCCTCGGACACGATCTCGAAGGACTCGCCCAGGTCGTTGACCTCTTCCGCGCCCGCGTCCAGGACGGCGTCGAGCACCTGGTCCTCGGTCAGCTCGACCCGGCCCGCCTTGGTCTCGGAGACCAGCTTGGACACAATGACGACGCCCTTGCGATTGAACATGTACGACACCGAGTTGGGGTCGGCCAGCGAGCCGCCGTTGCGGGTGAGCGCGACCCGGACCTCGGAGGCGGCCCGGTTGCGGTTGTCGGTGAGGCACTCGATCAGGACGGCGACGCCGTTGGGGCCGTAGCCCTCGTACATGATGGTCTGCCAGTCGGCGCCACCGGCTTCCAGGCCCCCGCCGCGCTTGCGGGCGCGCTCGATGTTGTCGTTGGGGACCGAGCTCTTCTTGGCCTTGGTGATGGCGTCGTAGAGGGTCGGATTGCCCTCCGGGTCGGGACCGCCGGTCCTGGCCGCTACCTCGATGTTCTTGATGAGCTTGGCGAAGAGCTTGCCGCGCTTGGAGTCGAGCGCGGCCTTCTTGTGCTTCGTCGTCGCCCATTTGGAGTGGCCGGACATCGCCTAGAGCTCCCTTATTAATTAGAAAGTCGTGATCTGGACGGCCGCGGCGGTGAGTCGTCTGGTCGGCGGCTATGCGGCTGTCTATGGGACGGGTTTCTGGTTAATCATCTCAACGAAATACGAATGGACCCGCGCGTCACCCGTGAGCTCCGGGTGGAAGGACGTCGCGAGCAACGGCCCCTGACGGACCGCGACGATCCTATCGCCAGCGCGGGCCAGCACTTCGACATCGGCGCCCACGGACTCCACCCAGGGGGCGCGGATGAACACCGCGCGCAGCGGCCCGCGCCCGGCGAAGTCGAGGTCGGCCTCGAAGGAGTCGACCTGGCGGCCGAAGGCGTTGCGGCGGACCACCATGTCGATGCCGCCGAGGGTCTGCTGGCCGTCGATCCCGCCCTGGATCCGGTCGGCCAGCATGATCATCCCGGCGCAGGAGCCGAAGGCGGGCAGCCCTTCCTTGATCCGCGCCCGGAGCGGTTCGAGCAGGTCGAAGGCGACGGCGAGCTTCCAGATCGTGGTGGACTCGCCGCCCGGGATCACCAGGGCGTCCACCGCTTCGAGTTCCTCGGGACGCCGTACCGACATGCCGTGCGCGCCGACGGAGGCCAGGGCGCGCAGATGTTCGCGCACGTCCCCTTGCAGGGCGAGCACGCCGATCTTCACGTGAGTCACCAGCCGCGCTCGGCCAGCCGGTGCGGGGCCGGGATCTCCTCGACGTTGATGCCGACCATGGCCTCGCCGAGGCCGCGGGAGACCTTGGCGATGACGTCGGGGTCGTCGTGGAAGGTGGTGGCCTTGACGATGGCGGCGGCGCGCTCGGCCGGGTTGCCGGACTTGAAGATGCCGGAGCCGACGAAGACGCCCTCGGCCCCGAGCTGCATCATCATGGCCGCGTCGGCGGGGGTGGCGATGCCGCCCGCGGTGAACAGCACCACCGGCAGCTTGCCGGTCTTCGCGACCTCAGCGACCAGCTCGTACGGCGCCTGCAGCTCCTTGGCCGCCACGTACAGCTCGTCCTCGGGCAGCGAGGTGAGGCGCTTGATCTCGCCCCGGATGGTCCGCATGTGGGTGACCGCGTTGGAGACGTCGCCGGTGCCCGCCTCGCCCTTGGAGCGGATCATGGCCGCGCCCTCGGTGATCCGGCGCAGCGCCTCGCCCAGGTTGGTCGCGCCGCACACGAACGGCACGGTGAAGCGCCACTTGTCGATGTGGTTGGCGTAGTCGGCGGGGGTCAGCACCTCGGACTCGTCGATGTAGTCGACGCCCAGCGACATCAGCACCTGGGCTTCCACGAAGTGGCCGATCCTGGCCTTGGCCATGACCGGGATCGACACCGCGGCGATGATGCCGTCGATCATGTCGGGGTCGCTCATCCGGGACACGCCGCCCTGCGCGCGGATGTCGGCGGGCACGCGCTCCAACGCCATGACCGCGACCGCGCCCGCGTCCTCGGCGATCTTCGCCTGCTCCGGGGTGACGACGTCCATGATCACGCCCCCCTTGAGCATCTCGGCCATGCCGCGCTTGACGCGGGCGGTGCCGACGGACGGGGAGACTTCAGGGGTAGACACGGCGATACCTCACACTGCTGGTTAATTAGAAAGTCGTGATCTGGTCAGCCGCAGCGGTGAGTCGCCTGGTCGGCGGCCATGCGGCTGGCTATGGGACGGGTTTCTGATTAATAGCGGGACACTTTCATCCTAGGCGTCGGGCAGTGCCCTCCCGGACGCTCCACTTTGTCAGGGTTATCCGGAAACCTTGGACAGGGTGTCCTTACGGCTGGATCGGCTTCCTGGACGCCAGAACCACCCATACCGGACCGCGCGCGAAGGTCATGCGCTCGCCGTCGGGGGTGGTGAACGTGGTGCCCTCCTCCTCGCTCGGCCGCTCCCAGTTGACCTTGTACGCCTGGCCGTCCCGCAGCACGATCCCGGTGCCCTTGCCGGTGGAGTGCACCAGCGGCGTGTAGCTGCCGTTCACGTCGTGGAACTGGGACCGCTCGGTCTTGGTGTACTGCACGACCACGGTGGCCGCGCCGAGCTGGGCGCCGCTGGCCGCCATGTCCTTCGCGCCGTCCTGCCAGACCAGCCAGCGCTTCTTGGCCTCGCTCCAGCCGAAGGTGAACCTGGCCGCCGGGTAGCGCACGCTGTAGCTCTTCTTGGGGACTCCCCCGGCGGGCGGCTCGTCGGAGAAGGCGAAGCCGATGTCCTTGGCCTTCGTCGCCTTCCCGGCCTCGCGCAGCAGCTTGCTGGGAGTGCCGACCAGGTTGTACGGCGCGTACCTGCCCGGATAGCGGAAGTACGCGCCGGGCGCCGCGCTGTCGGAGACGTCGAACAGCGACGCCTCCTGCACGAACGGGATCATCTTGGTCTGCACGCCGGAGTAGGCCAGCGCGGGCTTGCCGAACATGGGCAGGATGTGCAGGTCGGAGATGCGGGCCGAGCGGACCGGGCCGACCTCCTTGGGCAGCCGCGAGGAGAAGATCGCCATCAACCGGGTCAGGCCGCCCTCGACCTGCTCCACGTAGACGATGTCGGCCTTGTCCACGCCGATCTGCGGCTTGCCCGACGAGGTGTTCTCGATCTTGACGGCGAGCACCGGGCGGCGGGCCGCGATCGGCATCCCGGTGAACGGATGCTCGGGCGGGGCGGTCGGGGATTCGGTGACGCTGGCCGCCTGCGGCTGGCTGCCGGGCGGGTCGTCCGAGGAGGAACACGCGGCGGCCAGAAGCGCCAAACCCGACGCCAGCGCGGCACCGATGACCCGTTTTGCCCGCACCGAACAGTCTCCTCCCGATATGAAACGGCAAGAGCTTACCCGGGCTGTCTGGGAAATCGGCCAGAGCGGGTAAATCGCTACTCGGTCGCGAGGGCCACCGGGGGCGCGTCGTCGATCTCGAAGAAGCGCGGGAAGTCGGTGTGCCCGGCCAGCCGGAGCGTGCGGGCCAGCCAGCGGCGCTGCGCGATCCGGGTGACCCCGACGGCGGTGTTGTAGAAGCGGCGGGAGTAGACCACCTTGGCGACGGCGCTGTCGAGCTCCTCCAGGAGTTCCGGCGCGTGCACCTTCTCCAGGAACCGTTCCTGGTCGACGACCGCCCGCAGGGTGCGCGAGAGGTCGCTCTCGGCGTGTTCGCGTTCGTCGGGGCCGGCCGTACGGGCCTCGTGGGCGGCGGCGGCCAGCACCAGCGAGGTGGCCGGGTCGAGCAGCCGGGACCCCGCCAGTTCCAGGCAGACCGCCGAGCGGCGCAGCAGGGCGGCGTCCAGGGCGGCTTGAGCGGTCTCCAGGCGGATGTGCAGCCTGTCCAGACGCCCGGCCCGCCAGGAGATGTAGACGGCCGTGAGCAGCACGATGGCGCCCACGACCAGGATCAGCGTGGTCGTCATCAGGCGTCGTCCTCCACGATGACGGGTGCCCCGACGACGGTCTCGTACACCCGCAGCACGTCGCGGGCGACCGTGGACCAGTCGTACTTACGGACCGCGAGGCGGGCTTCGGTCGAGAACTTGGCGCGCAGCGCCGCGTCGTCCAGCAGCCGCGCGGCCTCGCGGGCGAGGGCGGCGGCGTCGCCGGTGGCGAACAGCGCGCCCGCCTGGCCCTCGCCGAGCACCCGCCGGAACGCCGGGATGTCGCTCGCCAGGATGGGCGCGCCCGCCGACATGGCCTCGGTGAGCACGATGCCGAAGCTCTCGCCGCCCAGGTTGGGCGCGCAGAAGATGTCCACCGAGTGGTAGGCGCGGACCTTGTCGGCCTCGCTGACCAGCCCGAGCAGGCCGATCCTGGGGTGCAGCTCCTTGGGCACGCGGGCGTAGACGTCCTCGGCGTCGCCGGGCCCGGCCACCATCAGCCGCAGCCGGGGGCGTTCCTGGGCGAGTTTCGTGAACGCCTCGAGCAGCACGGGCAGGCCCTTGCGCGGCTCGTCCATGCGGCCCAGGAAGCCGATCACGTCGCCGTCCGGGCCCCAGCCGGGCAGCGGCTCGGCCTCCGCGTAGCGGCCGACCGTCACCCCGTTGGGGATCAGCACGGCGTCACCGCCCAGGTGCTCGACCAGCGTCTTGCGCGCCGCGTCGGAGACGGCGATCCGGCCGGTGATCTTCTCCAGCGCGCTCTGCAGCATCGGCGCGGCCACCGACATGGCCCGGGAGCGCTGGTAGGAGGCGTGGAAGGTGGCCACGATGGGGCCGCGGGCGACCCAGCAGGCCAGCACCCCGATGGACGGCACGGCCGGCTCGTGCACGTGCAGCACGTCGAACCGGCCCTCCCTGATCCACTTGCGCACCCGGTTGGCCGACAGGAACCCGAACGTCAGCCGCGCCACCGACCCGTTGTACGGCACCGGCACCGCCCGCCCCGCCGACACCACGTAGGCGGGCAGCGGCGCGTCGTCACTCGCCGGGGCGATCACCGAGACCCGGTGCCCGTCCTCGATCAGCGCCTCGGCCAGATCCCGGACGTGGGCCTGCACTCCCCCGGGCACGTCCCACATGTAGGGACAGACGATGCCGACCCTCACCGTGGGTCCAGATCGTCCAGCCAGAGCCGCTGCAGCATGTGCCAGTCCTCGGGCCGCTCGGCGATGCCCTTCTCGAAGGCGTGCGCCAAACGCTGGGTCATCGCGGCGACCTTCTCCTGCCGGGTGCCCTCGGCGGGCACGGGAATCTCCTCGAAAACCTGGAGCCCCCATTCTTTGCCCTCAAACAGCGGGATCGCGGGCACCAATGCCGCGCCGGTCTGGATGGCCAGCAGGGCGGGCCCGGCCACCATCCGGGCGCGGGCCCCGAAGAAGTCCACCTCGACGCCGGTCGCGGTCAGGTCGCGCTCGGCGGGCAGCGCCACCGCCTTGCCCTCCCGCAGCCGTTTGGCCAGCGTGCCGAAGGCGTGCGCGGTGCCGCCGCCCTTGGCGGTGAGAGGCAGCACCTCCATGCCGAGACCCTCGCGGAAGGCCACGAACCGCTCGAACAGGGACTCCGGCTTGAGCCGCTCGGCGACGGTGGTGAACGAGTGCCCGCGGCCGATCAGCCAGGTTCCCGCGGCGTCCCAGTTGCCGGTGTGCGGGATCGCGATCACGATGCCGCGCCCGGCCGCCAGGACGTCGAAGATGTGGTGCTCATCGGTGACGTGGGTGCTTTCCACGATCCGCCGGTGATCCATGGCGGGGAGGCGGAAGACCTCCATCCAGTACCGGAAGTAGGAGCGCAGGCCCGCCCTGGCCAGCTCCCGCAGGTAGGGGTCGGTCTTGTCCCTGCCGGTCACCCGGGCCAGGTTGGACTCCAGCCGGAGCACGGATTTGCCGCGCCGCCGCCACATCACGTCGGCGATCGCCCGGAACAGCCGGGACGCGAGGGGTTCGGGGAGGAGTTTGACCAGGGACCAGCCGACGGAGTACGCCGCGGCCACGATCCGGTCAGTGAGCGTCATGGGCGACCGCCTGTCGGTAGACGTTGACCATCCGCTGGCCGACGGTGACCGCGCTGGCCGCCGCCAGCGCCCAGAGCGCCACCGCCAGCAGATACGGCACCCCGAGCCCGTCGCAGAACACCGCCACCAGCACGATCAGCAGCCGTTCCGGGCGCTCGGCGATGCCCACGTTGGCGGTCATCCCGAGCCCTTCGGCCCGCGCCTTCGCGTACGACACCAGCGCCCCCGAGACCAGGCAGAAGAGCCCCACCCCTGCGAGGATAAACTGGTCAAACAGGACAAAATAGATGATAAGCCCGGAGAAGATGCCGGCGTCGCCGAGCCTGTCCAGGGTCGAGTCGAGGAACGCGCCCCAGGTGGAGCCGCTGCCGGTCAGCCGGGCGAGCACGCCGTCCAGCATGTCGGCGAAGACGAAGAAGGTGATGACCAGCGTGCCCCAGACCAGCTGCCCGCGCGGGTAGAACCAGAGCGCGGCGGCGACGGTTCCCGCGGTCCCGATCGCGGTGATCACGTTCGGCGAGACGCCGTGCTTGGCGAGCACCCGGCCCAGCGGGGTCATGACTCGGGCGATCACAGGGCGTAGGACGTTCAGCATCGCGGTCCGATCGTAGGGCATCCGAGGGGACCCACAATCACAGCAAGGGTCTTGTGATCTGGGGCACATCGGTAAAGGGTGGGTTACACGCGCCTGAAGTACCGGGGGTGCGGAAGGGCGCGCAGCTGCGGCCGGGGGCGGCCGCTCCGGCCCGCGACGTGCGCGTATGGGCTGGAACGACCGCTCGCGACCTTCTCAGACCCGGGAGGCGATGTGGCGGAAAGAGTTAGCGGAGGGACATCAGGGGCCGCGGGCAGGGCACCCACGGCCGATCGGGCGGACATGGTGCGCAATGTCGTGCTGGTCGGCCACTCCGGAGCGGGCAAGACGACCCTGGTGGAGGCGCTGCTGGCGGCCACGGGCGCCATCCAGCGGGCCGGCCGGGTCGAGGACGGCACCACGGTGAGCGACTTCGACGAGGTCGAGGTACGGCAACAGCGCTCGGTCAACCTGTCCCTGGCTCCCGTGGTCCACAACGGAATCAAGATCAACCTGCTGGACACGCCCGGGTACGCCGACTTCGTGGGCGACCTGCGGGCCGGGCTGCGCGCGGCGGACGCGGCGCTGTTCGTGGTGTCGGCCGCCGAGGGCATCGACGGGCTCACCCGGATGCTCTGGGAGGAGTGCGCGGGCGTCGGCATGCCCCGCGCGGTCGTCATCACCAAGATCGATCACCAGCGGGCCAACTTCGACGAGGTGCTCGCCTCCTGCCAGGACGCCTTCGGCGACGGCGTCGCCCCCCTCTACCTGCCGGTGAACGGCACCGGGCTGCTGGGGCTGCTGTCGCAGCGTTACTTCGACTATGGCGGCGGGAGCCGTACCGAACGGGAGCCGGACGCCGAGCAGCTGGAGCTGATCGAACAGTATCGCGGCGAGCTGATCGAGGGGATCATCCAGGAGAGCGAGGACGAGTCCCTCATGGACCGTTACCTCTCCGGCGAGGAGATCGACACCAAGGTGCTCATCGACGACCTGGAGAAGGCCGTCGCGCGGGCCGGATTCCACCCGGTGCTGGCGGTCGCGCCCGGGGTGGGGCTGCTTGAGCTGCTGGAAGTGATCACGCAGGGCTTCCCGTGCCCGCCGGAGCACCGGCTGCCCGAGGTCACCACGCTGGACGGCAAGCTGGTCGCCGTCCCGGTCTGCGACCCGGACGGGCCGCTGGTGGCGGAGGTGGTGAAGACCACCTCCGATCCGTACGTGGGACGGATCAGCCTGGTGCGGGTGTTCTCCGGGACGCTGCGCCCAGACATGACCGTGCACGTCTCCGGGCACGTGCCGGATCGCGAGCACGACCTGGACGAGCGGATCGGCGCGCTCACCTCGCCGCTCGGCAAGACCCAGCGGCCGATCGCCAAATGCGTGGCCGGGGACGTCTGCGTGGTGGCCAAGCTGGCCCACGCCGAGACCGGCGACACGCTCTCGGACAAGGAGCGGCCGCTGCTGATGCGGCCCTGGGAGATGCCGGAGCCGCTGCTGCCGGTGGCCATCCGGGCCAAGTCCAAGGCCGACGAGGACAAGATGTCGCAGGCGCTGGCCCGGCTGGTGGCCGAGGACCCGACGCTGCGGCTGGAGAACAACCCGGAGACCCGGCAGCTGGTGCTGTGGTGCATGGGCGAGGCCCACGCCGACGTGCTGCTGGACCGGCTGGCCAAGCGGCACGGCGTGGAGGTCGAGAAGATCGAGCTGCGGGTACCGCTGCGCGAGACGTTCGGCGGCCGGGCGCAGGGCATGGGCCGCAACGTGAAGCAGACCGGCGGGCACGGGCAGTACGCGGTCTGCCACGTCGAGGTGGAGCCGCTGCCGTCCGGCGGCGGGTTCGAGTTCGTGGACAAGATCGTCGGTGGCGTGGTGCCGCGCCAGTTCATCCCGTCGGTGGAGAAGGGCGTGCGGGCCCAGATGGATCGCGGCGTGGTCGCCGGGTATCCGATGGTGGACATCCGGGTCACCCTGTACGACGGGAAGGCGCACTCGGTGGACTCCTCCGACATGGCGTTCCAGATCGCCGGGCAGCTGGCCCTGCGGGAGGCCGCCGCGAAGGTCCCGGCGCTGCTGCTCGAACCCGTGGACGAGGTGTCGGTGCTCGTCGCCGACGAGTACGTGGGCGCCGTCATGTCGGACCTGTCCTCCCGGCGCGGGCGGGTGCTCGGCACCGAGGCGGTGGGCACCGGGCGCACCCTGGTGCGGGCCGAGGTGCCCGAGCTGGAAATCACGCGATACGCGATAGATCTACGGTCGATGTCGCATGGAACCGGGTCATTCCATCGCGGTTTCCTCCGTTATGAGCCGCTGCCATCCCATCTCGCGGACAAAGTCGCGAGCACCGAGGATTAAGGGGTTTCCGAACGCCGGCCGTTTCACGCGGCCGGCGATCGGGCAATGCTCATAGGTGCCTTTCGTCACATGCGCATCACGAGTCGATTTCTTTTTTCCGGCCAAAGCATGCCCGCGCCGATGCGACACTGAGGAGCCGTTCCCCGAGGAGGCTTGGTGAGCTCAGTGAAACGTCAGGTGGGTCAGGTTCTGGCCGTCGCGACCGTCGCCGCGTCCGCGGCCTCGGTGGCGTACGCGTTGACGCCGGGGACCGCCACGGGCGAGAACGTTCCGCCGGCGACGTGCGCGCCCGAGGCCGGCAAGCGCCAGCTGCGGGGCATGTGGATCACGACCGTGCACAATCTGGACTGGCCGTCCAAGACCGGGCTGAGCCCGGACCGGCAGCGCGCCGAGTATGTGAAGTTGCTGGACACAGCGGTGAAGCGCAACTTCAACGCGGTCTTCCTGCAGGTGCGGCCCGCCTCGGACGCGGTCTACCGGTCGTCGCTGGAGCCGTGGTCGAAGTTTCTGACGGGGACGCCGGGCAAGGATCCGGGCTGGGATCCGCTGCCGTTCCTGGTGGACGAGGCGCACAAGCGGGGGCTGGAGTTCCACGCGTGGTTCAACCCGTATCGGGCGGCGTACGACGACAAGACGGCGAAGCTGCCCGCGGGGCATCCGGCGCGGATGCATCCGGAGTGGACGATCAAGCATGAGGGGCGGCTTTACTACAATCCGGGATTGCCGCAGGTGCGGGACCATGTCACGCGCGTGATCAAGGACGTGGTGCGGCGGTATGACGTGGACGGGGTGCACTTCGACGACTACTTCTACCCATATCCGGGGGGTGGGGCGAAGTTCGCGGACACGGCGGCTTTCCGGAAATATGGGGATGGGAAGACGCTGGCGAACTGGCGGCGGAGCAACGTCAACAAGCTGGTCGCGCAGGTGTCGAAGGCGGTCCGCACGACCAAGCCGTATGTGAAGTTCGGGATCAGCCCGTTCGGGATCTGGCGCAACAAGTCCGATGACCCGAGCGGATCGAACACGCGCGGCATGTCCGCATATGACCAGATTTATGCGGATCCGAAGGCGTGGATCAAGGCGGGGTCGGTGGATTATCTGACGCCGCAGCTCTACTGGCCGCGGGGGCTGGCGGTGGCCGACTACAAGGTGCTCGTGCCGTGGTGGGCGAAAGCCGTGCGCGGGACCGGAGTCGATCTTTACATCGGGCAGGCGTTGTATCAGGTGGGGACGTCGGGCGCCTGGTCGAAGGCGGGTGAGATGCCGGCGCATCTGGCGCTCAACCGGAAATATCCGGAGGTGAAGGGGGATGTGTACTTCAGCGCGGCGCAGGTCCGGGGCAATCCGCTCAAGGTGATGGATCGGCTGGCGGAGGAGCACTATGCCCGTCCCGCGCTGCTGCCGCTGATCCAGGGACTGCCGAAGGGCACTCCGGCCGCGCCCGAGGACCTCAAGGCCGTCGGCGGCGCGCTCGTGTGGCAGGCCCAGCCGGGCGCGCGGGCCTACGCCGTCTACCGGACCTCCCAGCAGGACAGCTGCGCCACCGCCGACGGGCGCAATCTGGTCGCGGTCATCCCAGCGAGCGCCCGCCCCGCGTACCAGCTCAGGGCGGGCGGGTTCTTCCACGTGACCGCACTCGACCGCCTGCACAACGAGAGCGCTCCGGCAACCGTCAAAATCACCCTTCCCTGACCTCATCGGGCGCCCGCGCGGCGTCGCCTGGACGGCGGGGGCCGGTTGCCCCTACGGTGCCCCTTGCCGTTCACGAGTTCGGGGAGGTCATTCGGTGAGGCGCGCGCTGGTCGGGCTGGCCGTCATCTTGTACGGCCTGGCGTTCACGGCCGCACCGGCCGGGGCGAATCCCGTCAATGCCGGGCGGGTCGCCCTGATCGGGGTGCCCGGGCTGATGTGGAGCGACGTCAACGCCACCGACACCCCGAACCTGTGGCGGCTCGCCGGGCAGAGCGCCGTCGGCTCGCTCTCGGTGCGCACGGTGGGCAGCGTCACCTGCCCGTACGACGGGTGGCTGACCGTCTCGGCCGGCGTACGGTCGGCGGTGGGCTCCCGCTGCGGACTGCCACCGGAACCCGACACCAGCCTGCGCGAACCCGCGCTCCGCGGGTTCGGCTGGTTCGCCTCGGTCGCCGGGGTGCCGACCGCGGGCACCGTCGGCCGGATCCGGCATCTGGACCGCTGCACGATGGCGGTGGGACCCGGCGCGGCCTTGGCCCTCTCCGACGAGAACGGCGCCGTCGACTTCTACGAGCCGTCCGTGGACCGGGTCACCGACTGGTCCCGCTGCGAGCTCCTCGCGGTGGACGTGGACAGCCTGGTCCGGCCCTACCTGGACGGCGAAAAGCTCACCAGGACCGCGGAAAAGCTCTCCCCCGAGGCCAGACGCGCCGCCGTCCGCACGGCCGACACCCAGGTGGGCACCGTACTGGCCGGACTGCCACCGTCCTTCACGGTGCTGGTGGCCGGGTTGTCCGATCATGGTTCCGTACCGCATCTGCGGGTCGCCATGATGCGCATCCCGTCGCCACAGGTCACGATGCTGCCCCCCGGGTTGCTCCCGGTGCCGCCGGAAACGGCCACGACTCCATTGCCGGGGGGCGCGTCAACGCAGCCGCCGGGAACGACCGCGACGCCGTTGCCGGAAACGGTCTCAACGCAGCCGCCGGGGGCGGGCACGACGCGGTTGCTGGGGGCGGCCTCGACGCACCGGGACGACATGGTCATCCTGCCCGACCTCACCACGAGCCTGTTCCTCAGCGCGGGCCTGACCGCTGCCGACATCCCGGCGACGGCCATCGGCCAGGCCTGGCGCCCCGGCGAGCCGATCGCTCTGGACGAGGCCGTCGAGCGGCTCCGTACCGCCGACGTCGCCGGTCAGACCATCCGCGACATGGGCGGGATCTTCTTCACCTGCCTGGCCGTCCTGCAGGTCCTCTTCTACGCCTCCGCCTTCTTCCTGCTCCGCCGCCGCAAGGGCCTTGGCGCGGTCCGGATCGCCGCGGTCGCCATCGCGTCCATCCCCGCCGCGACCTACCTCATCAATCTCACACCCTGGGCCGCCACCGGATCCCCCACCCTGACCCTGGCCGCCGGAATCATCACGTTCGCGGCAGCCCTCGCGACTGTCGCCCTCAGCCTGCCCCGACTACTTACCCGCCGCCTCAGCCCCACCCCGACTCCGATTCCCGCATCTGATCCGATTCGGATTTCCGCATCCGCCCCGACGTCGGGTCCGTCCTCGGCTTCGGCTTCGGCTTCGGCTTCGGCTTCGGCTTCGGCTTCGGCTTCGGCTTCGGCTTCGGCTTCGGCGGAGAACGTCCTTCTTCCGCTGGGGGTTGTCGCGGGGGTGACGGCGGCGGTCCTGCTCGGTGACCTGCTGACCGGGACCCATCTCCAGCTCAACGGCGTGATGGGCTACACCGGCGTGGTGGGCGCCCGCTACTACGGCCTCGGCAACATCCCATTCGCGCTGCTCGCCACCGCCGTCCTGCTGGTCGCCACGGCCGCCGCCGACACACTGGTACGACGTGGCCGACGAACCCTGGCCGTCGCCCTGGTGGCGAGTCTCGGCATCTTCGCCATGGTGCTGGACGGCTGGCCAGGAGTCGGCAGCGACTTCGGCGGAGTGATCGCCTTCGTGCCCGGCATCGCGGTGGCAACGCTGATCGTGGCCGGCAAGCGCGTGTCGATCATCAAATTGGGCGCGTTCTGCGTCGCGGGCGGCGTGATCGTCATGGCCATCGCCTACCTCGACTACCGCCGCCCCCCAGCCTCGCAGACCCACCTGGGCCGTTTCGTCGGCCAAGTGATCGACGGCACCTTCCTCCCAGTGATCACCCGCAAACTGGAAGCAATGCTGCACACGCTCCTCAGCCCCAACCTGATGCCCGTCGTCATCGCCGCCTTCGCCTTCCTCATCTTCGCCCTACTCCGCCCCGGCGCGGCCACCGCCGGAGTTCTCCCGGTGGCATTCGAACGGGCCCCCATGCTGAAGGCGGGCCTACTGGGCGCCCTGGTCAGCGGCGTAGTCGGCATGCTGGTCAACGACTCGGGCGCCGCCGTCCTATCAATGGCCCTGGCCCTGGCCGTCCCCCTGGTCCTGAGCGCAGGCATCCGCGCCCTCCAACTCGCCCCCACCGAACTCCTCACTCAAGACCTGGTCACCTCAGAACGCAGCACCCGATAGCCCATAACCGGCATCGAATGGCCGTCCCCAAGCAGTCCGTCTCCATGGGTGGGACACCCACACGGGATCAAGCCGCCACTTCATTCGAGCGACCACGGCGATGATGGGGTCGGACGGAGCCCGAAGGGAAACAAACGGGCCGGGCGGGTGGGACAACCACACGGATCAAGCCACCACTCCATTCGAGCGATCATGGCGATGATGGGGTCGGGCGGAGCCCTGGGGAAAGCCGAGGGCTGGGTGGGCGGGGAACCCCCGTGCCATGGCTTTCGTGTGGGCGCCACGGCGTTGGCGGCGGCGGGGGGAGCCCGAGGAGTGACAGAGGACTCGCGTGATGGGTGCCCTTCGCCGGGCGTGCGAACGCGCAGCTCACGATGGATTCTCGATGGATTCACGGTGGGTTGAAGGCGTTGCGGGACACCAAGCGAACGCCCATGGAAGATCGCTGACTTCATCGCTGCCGCCCTCACACTCTCCCATTCGCGACAACTCGCACATATACAACTACACAGAGTTGCTAATCGAACGTGTGAGCGATATCCTGGATGGCAGGTCGGCCGATCAATCCATGACAGGAGGTGGCCCGCGATGATGACCTCAGGTGCAGTGCTGCTGTCCGACCACCGGGCCCCCTCCTTCCCACCTCCGCATTTCTGCGCTCCCGCCGACCGTGACGGCCACGACGACGGCCACGACCCCGCCGCCGGGCTTTCCCTCATTGTCGGCTCCGGCGGTGTGCCGGTCCCGCACCCGCGAACACCTCCCCGGCGACCTCCCCGAACACCCAGGGCACAGGCAACCGACCGTATTCCCGGCATTCCCGGCGATTCCCGTGGCGCGGTCCTGCTGTTGGATCCCTCCCGAACCGACATCATCGCAGCCGACTCCGGCTGCGGATCCGGCAGCGAATCCGGCAGGAACGACGGTACCTCGCGTTCCGGCACCCCACACCCCGCAACGACGCGCTCCAGCGCCGCTGGTGCTGGTGGTGATGCGGGGTGCGGGGATCACCCTGACCGCCCTGACCGCCCTGACCGCTCTGACCGTCCTGGCCGTTCTGATCATCCTGATCCGGGTTTGGCCGCAGCGGCGATACGGGAACTGCTGCGCCGGGCCGAGGCGCTCACCGCCGCCGACTCGCCCGTGCCCTCCGACGCCGAGACGGCGATGGCCGAGATCGTGGCCTGGTCGCGGGTGATCGACCGGGCCGAGGCCGCGATCGCGGTCCGGCTGGGGGTGGCCGATGCCGGGAAAGGCCACCAGCTGTTCGGGCGGAGGTCGATCGGGGCGTGGCTGGCCGCGGCCACCGGCTCAAGGATCGCCCGGGCCGGGGAACGCCTCACCTTGGCCCGCCAGCTGTCCCGCCTGCCGGATCTGGCCGCCCGCCTGGCCGAGGGCAGCCTGCCGTTCGGGTCCGCCGCCGCGGTCGCCTCAGCGGTCCGGCCTCTGGATGACGATGAGGCTCGGCTGGCCGAGCCGATCCTGCTGGACTTGGCCGCCGACCCGGCCGCCACCGTCGAAGATGTCACCCGGGCCGGTCAGGTGATCCTGGAGACGGTCGATCCCGGCGGCAGGCTGGCCCGTGCCGCCGCTCAGACCGAACGCCAGCACCTGAGCATCGCCGCCACCCTGGACGGGATGGGCCGGGTGACCGGTCTGCTGGACCCGGAACTGACGCTGCAGTTCCAAACCTGGCTCGAACCCCTGGCCGTCAAGAACGGCGCCGAAGACGGGCGTGATCACGGGCGGCGGATGGCCGACGCCCTGGCCGTCCGCCTCTCCGGCGGCGGACGCCGCACCGTCATGCACGTCTCGGTCACCGAACAGACCCTCACCGGCCAATCCGAGGACCCCGCCCACCTGCAGGACGGCACCGCCATCCCAGCCGCCGACGCCCGCCGCATGGCCTACACCGCCGACCTACGCCGCGTCCTGCGCGACACCGACGGCGCCCTCCTAGACCTAGGCCGCACCCGCCGCCTGGCCTCTGCCGACCAACGCGAAGCCATCCTCGCCCAATACACCACCTGCGCCCGCGAAGGCTGCCACATCCCCGCCTACCTCTGCGAAATCGACCACATCCAGCCGTGGCACCCCACCGGCCGCACCGACCTGGCCAACCTCGCCCCCCTGTGCGCTCCGGACAACAAATGGAAATCCCGCCACCCCGACCGGGTCGACATCATCGACCTAGGCAACGGCACCGTGGTGATGCGCTTCCACCGCCACCCCAAACTCCACCCCCGCCGCCGCCCCTGGCAGCAACCCGGGCAACCCCGACAGCAAACAACCGCAACCCCCACCACAACCCCCGCCCCGCCCCGGGCATCACACCCAACCCCGGCATCGCCCCGGGCGTCGCACCCAACCCCGGCATCGCCCGCGATACCGCACCCAACCGCGGCCCCGCCTGGGGCGTCGCACCCAACCGCGGCATAGACCGGGGTGTCACACCCGACTCCGGCCGCGTACCCCGGACTCGCCCCCGCCTGGAGGACGACACACGCCTACGGGCAGACACCACCGGACAACCTCATCCCACGAGCGCGGCTAGGTCAGCACCATGGGTGCGGAGGCAGTGACCCACAGAAGATCACAAGGAGCCGCTGAAGATCACGAGCTGATCGGCATCGGATCGCCGCGTTCGAGCAGGCTGTGAGCAGGACTTGAGCAGGGCCGTGAGCAGGGCCGTGAGCAGGGCTGTGAGCACGGCGTCCTCGGTCCTTTGGGCGCGTTCACCATGGAAGTGCCGGTCGCTCTCGCCGACCCCGGGTATGAGGACGCTCTCAGGGTGGGCGGGAGCGCGGCCATGGCGACGGCGAGGGCGGGTGGAGCCGGGAAGAAACCGGAGGGTGGGTGGGGGTGTCGCCGTACCCGATCGACACCAGCTCGAAGGGTTGAGCGCAGCAGCGGGTGGGCGGGCAGATGCTCCGGTCGGCCGTGATAGTGGGCCTCTGGTGAGCGGTTGTTCAGCGGCCATCGTGGCTCCCGATAGATCAGGACCTGGTTGCCGCCGAGCGTAGGGCTCGATAGAGCAGGCCGGGGTCGCCGAGGCGGTGACGGAGGAGCTTTTCCAGGCCGCCGATCGGCACCAGGTTCTGTGGCGCTCGGGGGTCCTTGTAGTCGACTCCCGCGAGTGAGGGCAGTACCAGCGTGATCGCGTCGGCTAGGGCCGCGACCTCGGGGCCGGACAGGTCGGCTCCGGCCTCGCAACGTGCGATGCCCGCCCAAGGCGCTTGCGAGCGCACGGGCAATTTCACGTACCAGGCGTGGCGCTGCCAGCTGGTTCCCATCCGGAAGACCGGCGTACGCTGGCCTCTGGTGAGCGCGGGCACCACGGCCGCCTGCGGTTTCGGCAGGTAGGACGTGTGGTGCGTCTTGACGTACCCGACGGTTCTCGGCAGGTGGGTGCGCCCGCGCAACGGCCCGTCCACGAGCAGCAGGTCGTCCTCCCCCGATCCGGCGCGGTAGTTGATCGCGAGAGTCACCTCAAGCTCGGTCAGGCGTCGCTGCAACGCCAGCGACAGGTCATCCAATCCGCCGTCACCGCTCTGTTCCGCCTGGTAGACAGCCAGGTCGGTGGCCGCCTCCGGCGCGCTGGGCGCCGAACTGAACAACGCCCGCCGCACCTCGACAGCGGCAAGCGACGCGGGCGTGTCACCCCCCGGGACACACCGCACGATCCCGGCCGCGTACGACGCCGCGATCCCGGCCGCCGGCATCTCCCCCGCCGCTCCGTCCACCCACACCCGAGCGTCGATCCTGCGCACCCCATCAGCGATCAGCAGCACCTTAGGGGCCGCAGTTCCCGGCGCGGGCGTGATCGGCCGCCACTGATCGGCCGGAACCTCAACCTCCAGCTCAAGCTCCGCCGAACTCCCTTCAAGCTCAGCCATCGCCTCAACCGCAACCGCCGCCGCATACCCCGGATCCCACGGATCGACAGTGAACCCCGGCCGCTGCAAGGTAGTGCTCAACTGCCAGCCCTCCGGACAAGACCCAAACCAGGCCGATACGGGGCCGTGCCCATCTCGCGGCCCTCCGGAGAAGACCCAAACCAGGCCGATACGAAGGTCGTGCTCATCTAGTGGTCCTCCGGACAAGTGCCAGATCGGGCCGATACGGGGTGGTGCTCATCCGGCGACCCTCCGGACAAGACCCAAACCAGGCCGATACAGGGTTGTGCTCAGCCAGCTACGCCCCGGAAGACACCCGAACCGGGCCGATACGAAGGTCGTGCTCATCTTGTGATCCTCCGGACAAGTGCCAAATCGGGCCGATACAGGGTCGTGCTCAGCCAGCGACGCTCCGGAAGAGTGCCGAACCGGGCCGATATGGGGGTGGTGCTCATCTTGTGGTCCTTTGGACGTGGGAGCCGGTTTGGTCGCGGGTGATCTCGTAGCGTGTTGGGACGCGGTCGGCTAGGGCGGGGACGTGGGTGACGACGCCGATCATGCGTTCGTGGCTGGAGGCTAGGCGTTCCAGGGTGGTGGCGACGGTGTCGAGGGTGGCGGGGTCGAGCGTGCCGAAGCCTTCGTCGAGGAAGATCGAGTCAAGGCTGCGGGCGGCGGAGGCGGCCAGGCCTGCTACCTGGTCGGACAGGGCGAGTGCCAGTGCGAGTGCGGCCTGGAAGGTTTCACCGCCGGAGAGTGTGCGCGCGTTTCTCCGCAGACCGGCCTCGGCGTAGTCGACCACCTCGATCTCGCCTTTGCCGCCCAGAACCAGCTCGTACTGACCGTCGGAAAGATCCCGGAGGGTGTCGGAAGCGGCGGCGATCAGCAGTTCCAGGGCTTCGGCGCACAACCAGCGCTCGAACTGGTTGGCCCGCAGCAGCAGAGACAGCTCGTGCGCGACCCTGGCCTCTTCGTCCCGGTCGGCCACCTCCTGGGCCAGCTGCCTGGCCCGCTCCCGCGCCTCCCGGATCCGCTCCAGCCTGCTCTCCGCCTGCGCCACCGTGGTGGCCAGCGCCTGCCCGATCCGCATCGGGGTGAAGTCCGGCGGCACCACGAGCTCGTGCTCCCCGAGCCGGGCCACCAGCTCGGCCCGTTCCCCGTCCCGGACCCGCAGCGCCTCGGCCAGCCGTTCCCCCCGCGCCCGTCCCGCCTCCCGCTCCGTCTCGGCCGCCTGGTCACGCCAGGCCAGCAGCGCCGCCCAGCCCTGATGGATGTCCGCCCGCTCCACCGGCGGCGGCCGGAACCCCGCCACCGTGTCCCGCGCCGCCTCCAGCTCCCGCCACGCCTGCTCGACCCGCCCGCGCAACCCGGCGGCGGCCCGTTCGGCCGCCGCGAGCGCCGCCCTCCCCTGCCGAGTCCGCTGCCGCGCGGCCGCCACCTGCCTGCCCGCTTCATCGAAAGCCTGAAGTTTGCGAGTGATCTCCACCAACTCCACCCGCGCCATCTCGCCGATCCGCGCGGCCTCCCCCGCACGAGCGGCCGCATCCCCGAGCTTGGCCCTGCCCACACCCATGGGCCCATCCCCAGGCAGGGGCCTACCCGCCGCATCTCCGGGCGTGGCCCTACCCGCACCCATGGGCCCATCCCCGGGCGAGGGCCTACCCGCGGGTAGAGGCTCATCCCCAGACCTGAGCCCACCCGCAGATAGGGGCTCATCCCCAGGCAAGGGCCCACCCGCAGACAGGGGCTCATCCCCAGGCGTGCGTCCACCCGCAGACAGGGGCTGATCCCCAGGCGTGCGTCCACCCGCAGATAGGGGCTCATCCCCAGGCAAGGGCCCACCCGCAGACAGGGGCTGGTCCGCAGGCACGGGCTCATGCGCTTTAATGGCGACTTTTCGTGAGAGGTCGGATAGCTCGGTGGTCAGTTTGCTGGCGTGACGGGTGAGAAGGTCGGCTTCCGCGGTTGCTCTGCCGTGGTGGGTACGGGCGTCTTCCGCGTGTTTCCGTGCGGATCTGACGGCGCCCTCGGCGGTGCTGAGGCCTGCCAGGGCGGGGTGGTGCGGGAGTTCGGTCACCGGGCGGAGGCAGGCGGGGCAGGGTGCTCCCACGACGATGCTGTGGGCCACTTCGGCACCGGCGTGCGCCGTTCGCAGGCGGTCGCGTTCCCGCTCGGCGTCGGTCAGGGCGCGTTCGGCCGCCGCGGTTCGCTCGACGAGGGCGGGGAGCGCCGACGTGGCCTGGTCCGCCTCCGCGCGTGCCTGGACCGCCTGACCGGCGACGCGCAGGTACTGCTCCAGCAGGCTGCCGCGTTCTCCCAGCGCGGACCGGTCGCCCAGGTCGGCGAGACGCCTGTCCGCGAGCTGTTCCGCCTCCTCCAGGGTGGTAACGGTGGTGCTCGCCGCTCCTACCGCCTCCTCAGCGGATCGCAGGCCCTCAGCCAGGCCGGGCACATCGCCGGGCATGGTCAGACGGGTCAGGGCGGCCAGAGCGCCTGCCGCAGCCCGCTGCTCCTCCTGAAGTCGGCGCACCGTCTCGTCGTGGGCGGTCAAGGCCAACAGATCGTCGCCTACGCGGGACGCCAGCTCTTTCAGGGCCGCCAGGCGTTCGGTCGCGGCGCGTTCGGCCGGTTCGTCGGCTCCGGACAGGCGGTTGAGTTCGTTGCGGGCGAAGGTGGCGTGCTGTTTGGCGGTGTCCTCCTCGCGGACGGCGCGCTGCCGGATCCGCTCGTAGACTTCGGCGTCCAGCAGCTGGACGAGGAGGTCTTGCCGGTCGCGGGGCTGGGCGTGCAGGAATTCGGCGAAGCGGCCCTGCGGGAGGACCACGCACTGGGTGAAGAACTTGTATTCGAGGCCGGTGATGCGCTGGACCTCGGTGGTGACGTGCTCCCCTTCCGCGACCGCGTTCGTCACCTTGGCCAGCAGGTCGGTCATCGGCGAGGTGGGCGGCACGCCGGGATCGAGCTCGTCGAGCCTGGCCTCTTTGGTGCGGACGCTGTTCTTGGCGTCCCGGAGCAACGTGCGCACGACACCGTGACGTCGTCCGGACACCTCGAAGACCAGGGCGACCCTGCCAGAGGTGGCGGAGGGGGCCAGGGCATAGGCGACCACGTTCTCCTTGCCCCAGCGGGGGACGGTGCCGTAGAGAGCGAAGCAGATGGCGTCGATCACCGTGCTCTTGCCAGAGCCTGTGGCACCAACCAGGGCGAAGTAGTCGACATCGGCGAAGTCAACCTCGACCGGTTCGCGGAAGCTACCGAAATTCTCCAGGTACAACCGAATCGGACGCATCAGCTCATCACCCCGTCACACGGCCGGACCCAGCGCATCAACTCACCGCACAACCGAATCGCACACATCAGCTTCGTCACCTCGTCACGCGGCCGGACCCAGCGCGTCAACTCGTCGTGCAGCCGCATCGCGCGCATCAGCTTCGTCACCTCGTCGTGCGGCCGGATCGGGCGTGTCAACTCGTCACCTCGTCGTGTAGGCGGTCGAAGAGGGCGGCTACGCGGGGGTCGTCTCGGCCGGTGGCGCCGAGATAGTCGCCGAACAGGTCCCGGGGGCCGCGCGAGGTCGGGCCCGAGTCGCTGTCGCGTCGCCTCGCCTGAGTGGGCCGGAACTGTTCGTGAAGGTCGACCTGGAGGGCGCCGGGCAGGAGTTCGCGCACGATGTCGGCCAGGCCGGGGCGGGGTTTCTCGGCCACGATCACGCGGAGCCAGGTCTCGGTCAGGTCGGGCGCCATCGCCTCCAGTTCGCCGAGGGTGCCGGTCACGGTGGCCAAAGCGCGAGCTGAGGTGATCGCTACCTCGCGGACCAACGCGGGGCTGCCGGGTTCGACCGTGACCAGGAGTGCTCCCGGGGTGTTGCGTTCCTCGCCGAAGTCGACGGCGATCGGGGAGCCGCTGTACCAGATCGGACAAGGGCCTGGCATCTGCTGGCGGCGGTGCAGGTGGCCGAGTGCGGCGTACTGGGTGGTGGATGGGAACGCGGTGGCCTCGAAGTAGTAGGAGAAGATCGACTGGGCTTCGCGTTCGCCGCCGCCGAAGCGGCCGCCGGGCAGGGTGCCGTGGGTGGTCACCAGGTTGACGGTGTCGGCGGTGAAATCCGCCGTCATCGCGGCGGCGAGCTGGCCGAACCGTTCGGCGTAGTTGCGATTGTGCTCGGCGGCCGACTCCGTCAAAGCCTCCGCCGCCCGGACCACGTGCCGATGCGACAGGAACGGCAACACCGCCAGCCGGACCGGCTCACCCGAGCGGGCCGTGAACGTGACCACTCCACCTCGGTCGGGCCGCCGGAACGTCCCCAGCACGTGAATGCCCAGCGCCCCCAACACCGGCCGATATACATCCAGCAGGTAAGGATTGTCGTGATTGCCCGCCAGCACCACGACCTGGCGGCCGTCCTCGCGTAGCGCCATCAGCGCGGGCATGACCAGGGCCTGCGCCTCCGGCGTGGGCGCGGACGTGTCGAACACGTCCCCTGCCACGATGACCGCGTCCACATCCTCGGCACGCGCGATTCCCACCAGTTCGCGCAGCACCGCCCGATGCTCGTCCAGCCGGGCACGCCCTTTGAGCACCTTGCCCACGTGCCAGTCGGCGGTGTGAAGGATCTTCATCGGACTCCTCGTGCTGCGAACTGTTCGGTTGGAAGGGAGCAGACGACTGTCCGCACCGGTGATAGCGGGCTCAAAACTCCTTCGAACGTCCGAGTCGCGGCCTGGCATCGGGGTCGCGGGGCGGGTCGCCGCCCTGAGGCTCTGGCGATGAACAGCCTAGAAAGGCGGGATGTCATCTTCAGGAGCTTCGGCGGTTAAACCCGCGAACGGGTCGGACAAGGCCGGACGGGATGGGCCATTGCTCGTGGGTGGCGGGTTGCCCGCTTCGGCCGGGCGGGTGGCCCAGGCCGGGAACGGGAAGGAGATGGCGAGGGGGACGGGGATCTCGGGCTGGGCCACGAACATCGTGCCGGGCTTGGCGATGGTGGCGCGTTCCCTGGCGGTGGGGGGCAGCCAGCCGTACTCGGCGCGGGCGGCTTCGGCGGGGTCGAGGCGGCCGGCGACGCGGACGGCGCAGTTGGCGACGATGCGGCGTTCTACCTCGGAGGCGGTCTGCTGGGCGCCGATGAGGATGACGCCGAGGGATCGGCCGCGTTCGGCGACGTCCAGGAGGATCTCCTTGATCGGGGAGTCGCCTTCGCGTGGCGCGTACTTGTTGAGCTCGTCGAGGACGACGAACAGGAGCGGGCGGGCCGAGCCCGTGCTCTCCTTGCGGGCGAACTCGCCGCGCAGGACGACGCCGACCACGAAACGTTGCGCCCGTTCGGGGAGATTGTGCAGGTCGACGATGGAGACCTGGGCGTCTGAGGTGGCGATCGTGTGCGGCCGGCCGGGTGGCAGGTCGCCCCGGACGATCGGCGACAACGACCTGATGGAGGTCCTGAGCCGTCTCAGGAAGGCGTTGATCGTGCCCAGCGGCATCGGGGCGCCGGTCCAGGCGACGCGGGTGCTCTCGTCGGTGAGCCGGTCGTCGATGAAGTCCACCAGATCCTGGTACGTCCGGCAGATCGGGCCGTCTTCGAACCTGATCGCTCCCGAGTCTCCGGCGGGCTGGGCGGCGGCACGCAATCGGGCCGCCATCTGGCCGATCAGCAGGCTGTATTGCGCGCGCTCGTCGTCGGCGTCCGCGAAGACGAAGCGCAGCAGCTCCTGCTCGACGAAGTCGGCCAGCGTCCAGTAGAACGCGCTCACGCCGCGCGTGCGCGCCGACACGTGCGGCACGGCGTTGGGGTCGCCCGGCCGTGGTGGCGCGAAGACGTGCACGCTCCGGAAGGGTCGTGCGGGCAAGCCCAGTCGCGCGTACTGATCTCTGGCCACGTCGTCCAGCCGGGTGTTGTCGTAGTCGAGGAACAGCAGATCCTCGCCCTTGACGGAGAAGATCAGCGCCTTGGTGTTGGCGGCCTCCGCCCCGAGCATCCCGGAATGGAAAATCGAATAGAGCAGGAAGGTGGCAAACGAGGTCTTCGTCGCCACTCCGGAGACTCCCGAAATCGACACATGCGCTCCCCGGGTCCCGTCCAGGAAGTCGAAGTTGACGAACGCCGGAAGCCCGTCCCGCCCGAGACCCATCGGCACGCGGCGTTCCATGACGTCGAAGTACAGCGCCTGGTCCCGCTCGGCCCCCTGCGCCCGGTAGGCCAGCGCCCCCGGCAGCGGCGGCACGAACACCTCCGGCTCGATCCGCGTCACCTTGACCTCGGCCACCTCCACGACCGCCGCCGGCAGGCTGCCCTCCGCGATCAGGAAGACGTCCGAGTCGAAGGCGGCCCCCTCGTGCCGCGCCTCGACCTTGGTCACGATCCCCGCCACCAGCACCGGCCCGTATCCCGGCACCTCCCGCCGGGTCACCACGACATCGTCGAGCTGCACCACCTTCCCCGGCGCCAGCCCCACCCAGAACGACAACGGCGAAGCGGACTGCGTCCCCAGCACCCGCCCGACCACATCAGCGGACACCTCACCGCCAACCCCCGCGCGGACATCCCCGGCCACGTCCGAGCCGACTCCGTTGGCGGCTTCAATGGTCACGCTTCCCCCTCCCGTCACGGCACGGCTCACCCGTTCGCCCAGCACGACCGCAGCGTAGCGCCCCCCACCGACGTTCTGGGGCCCTCCCCGGCCAGCGGTTATACGGACTCAGCCATGCGGCGTCCTCTTGGAACCAGAATGAATACGCATCGCGGAGACGGCCCATCCGCCTTAAATGGCGATGGGACAGCGGTGCCATCACCCTTGGTCACTCGCGTTTCGCGATTTCCTCGGTGAGCTGGGGAACCACCTGGTTGAGGTCGCCGACGATGCCGAAGTCGGCGATTTCGAAGATGGGAGCCTCGGGATCCTTGTTGATGACCACGATGGTCTTCGAGGTCTGCATGCCCGCCCGGTGCTGAATCGCCCCGGAGATACCCGCCGCGATGTACAACTGCGGGGACA
>NZ_JBDPLV010000056.1:0-81279 GCF_039871605.1 Acrocarpospora sp. B8E8
TTGATGCGGCGTTGAGGCGGCCCGAAATCGAAGATCACGGCCCAGAGGCGGCCCAGGGGCGGCCCAGATAGCGTTCGCGCAGGTGGCACCCGGGGCTCTTGGACAACCAGCACTTCTCCAAGAGCGGGCGCTAGGACCTGCAGGGATCGGCTGGCCAGACAACCTGATCTGCGGAAACGTCGTTGGGCATGATTGGCTGTGGTTGGATGACACCGGGGTTCGTCGGCTGTCTCACGGCCCAGAGACGGCCCCGCGTCATTCCACGGCCGGTTGCTCAGGCCAGTCCTCCACGCGGCTCACGTACGTGCCGCGCGACTGGATCGTGAAGACCCAGCCCTCATCCGCCAGCACCCGCACCGCCGCCCGCGCGGTCTTGCGGGCCACGCCGTGGATCTGGCTCATCTGCAGTTCGGATGGGATCGGGTCGAGCGGCTCCAGTTCGCCGGCGCGGATCTGGTCGCGCACGATCGCGGCGATCTGGAGGTACTTCGGGGTCGGGTCGTAGTGGTCCACCACGGCGTTCATGATCATGAAATTAGTGGCTGTCCCGCCTGCCCTGCCCTTGGACTACGGGCACCCCCGGGTAGACGGGCAGCCCCGGGTATACAGGAGGGACAGGCGATACAGGTAGACGAGATCGCCGATGCATGCCTATAGTGCGCGGACCCGGTCGCTGCTGACCCCACCGTCACAGCGGCCGGGGCAGGTAGGCCTCTGGGCTACTCCCCCACTGGCCCGCTGTAGCCCAGCCGCATCGTGTCCGCCGGCAGAACCATGGTCGCGCACTCGACCACCCGGGCCCCGGCCATGTAGCTGCGCTCGACGACCAGGACGATCGACTCCGCGGCGATCGCCAGCGACTTCGCCTCATCGGCCGACGCGATCCGCGCGCCGACCTCTTCCCGCCAGTCATCGACCATGATCCCGATAGCTGCCATCCGATGCGTCACGCCCTGCCCCGCAAGAGGCCCGGCCTCGGGCAGGGCGATCTCGGTGCCGCGGATGAGCTCCAACGGCTCATGCGAGATGGACGCCATCCACGGTGAGCCGCCGCTGCTGAACAGGTAGCGGGTCCGCATCACATCGGGAGTTCGCCCGTCGGCCGGCTCGTCCAGGGCGAGGCGGGCCCGGATCTCCGGCGGCGCCTGGACCGAGTCCGACGCGTACGTCCACGTCCCCTCGCGTCCCTGTTGGAGGAGGTCGGCGGCGAACGGGGAGCCGCCGCGGCGTTCGCGGAACCAGGTGCGGTTCAGGATCCGGATAGCGCCGCGGTCGCGGACGAACGTTCCGGCGCCCGATCTGGTGATGACGAGTCCTTCGCGGCCGAGGGTGCGTACCGCATCCCGGGCCGAGCCTTCGGCCACGTTGTACTGCGCTGCCAGCTCGTGGCGCGCGGGGAGGCGTGCGCCCACGGCGAGTTCGCCGCTGACGATGCGGCGGCGAAGGTCGTCGGCGACTTTACGGGCTTGTCCGGGCTGCTGATCCACAAGTCCAGCTTGACAGGCTGGACATCCGGCTTACAAGCTGGACATCCGGAAGTGAAGCCGGATATCCGGCCTGACCGTTGTGGCGGTGCCTATGACGACCCTGAGCCAGGAGTACGCGGCCCTTTCAGGCAGTGCCGAGGCCGCGGCGCTGCACGCGCGGACGATCGTCGAGGAGCACCAGCCGGACCGTGCGGAGGCGGCGGCGGAAGTCGTCCGGCTGTTGGTGGCCGACGCGCTGGCCCGCACCCCGCCGGGGGACAACGTCGGACTCGTCACGATCGTCGGCGGCGGCGTCGTGAGGTTCGAGGTGCGCGATCCGGACCTGGTGGTGGATGGCGCCGAACCGCCGTTCGCCCTGCTGTCCACGGTCTCGACGCTGGCGGATCGCTTCGGCGACGGCCGAGTCCGTGAAGGTGCCGGCCACATGGCGTACGCCGAGATCTTCATCCACGCGGACGCCCCCGATTCGTGCGGCGGTCTGGAGTCTCCCCTCCTCGTCAGGGCCGAGCGCCAGACCGCCGACCGCGATGGGTGACCTCTACCGGACCGGAATAAAAGGCGGCAGCCCGATCAAGCACGCCGTCGCGGACGGCAAGCCGATGAGCGTGATGGTGGTCGCCGTCTGCGGGGAGATCGTCCGCTCCGAGTGGACGGTGTGGGACAAGAGCGCCCCCGGCGCGTGCGCGGACTGCATCAACCCGCCCAAGCGGGAGTCCCTCGAATCCATCCGCGCCCGCACGCGCCGGGATCACACCACGGCGGGCGATGTTCGTCCCGAGTACGGCGTCGCCGAGAGTCCCAACGACGACTGGCAGCTTGAGCACGCCCTGGTGATCAAGCGCCGGATCAAGCCCGTCGGTCGCGCCCTGTGCGGCGTGCCAGCCCGGCTGGTGATGCCGAATGCGCAGATGCACGTCGCGTTCGACCCCGCCGGCGAAAAGGCGTGCGGCGCCTGCGTGAAGGCCTGGCCGCCTTAACCCCGGACTGCCCGGCGGCGATGGCCCGCAGCCGGGCACGGCCCCGCCCCGGCAATTGAGGGAGCTGAGGCGGGGCCACCCCGAACGTCCGTGAGCGCGGCTTGACGCGATCAGGCCCGACGCCCCGGACACCGGCCCCACCCGGTTGGCGCTGTGCAGGTGGGGCCACCGGCCGGGCACTTCCCGCCCCCGCGGAGTGCCCGGCCACCAACACACCCACCAAAGGAAAGGACCGGCCATGGCCAGGTACGAGAGTCCGTCCGGGATCGTCTCCCACGACACGGCCGGAGGCGCCAAGGTCCGCTGGCACCTCGACGACTGGGGCTGTGACGGCTGCAACACCGGCACGGAACCCCCCAGGCGCTAGACACGACGGCCCGGTACGGCGATCAAAGCGCCGTACCGGGCCGGGCCCGAAAGCCGCCACCCCACCGACGATGGGACGACCCGATGACTGACTATCTTTACCCGCCCCCCGATGGCGCGCCAGCCCCACAAACCGGACAGGCCGAACCCGCGATCCTCGACACGGTCATCGCCTTCGTATCGGCTAACCCCGTCGGATCGGCGATCCTCGCCGTGTTCGCCCTCGTCGCCATCGCCATCACCCTGTTCGCGCTGCGCGCCCTCTACCGCTCCACCGCCCGGCTCCTGCGCGTCCACGTCGCCCCCCGCCCGCCCGAGGACATCCTCACCGTCGTCGCCGCCAGCATCGCCACCGGCGTGTCCGCGCAGGGCATGTGGCGGTTCTCCGGCGACGTCCTCGGCTTCGACGGCCCCCTCCAGCTCCTGCTGTTCGCGTTCATCGAGGTCGCCGTCATCACCAGCGCCGTGCGGGCCCGCCGCAACATGCGCGAGAACTTCTCGGCCGGGGTGGACGGTCTGGCGGTGTGGGCGCTCACCTGCCTGTCCGCGGTCCTGTCGGCTATGGATGCCCGCTCGCTGCCGGAGGCGCTGTTCCGGCTCGCGGCGCCGCTGGTGGCCGCCTGGCTGTGGGAGCGCGGCATGGCCATCGAGCGGCACCGCATCAGCGGCCGCCAGCGCATCCACTGGCGGCTCACCCCCGAACGCGTCCTCGTCCGGTGGGGGCTGGCGGACGCGAGCGACCGGACCGCTTCCGACGTCGACGCGCAGCGTCGCCTCATCCGATTCGGCCTGGCCATCGAGCGAACCCGCACCGCCCGCACCGGCCTCGGCAAGGCGCTGGCCCGGCGCCGGTACGTCAAAACGCGCGACGCCGCCGTGCGGCACGCCCAATTCGCCACCTCGGACAAGCGCAAGGCCGAGCTGGTCGACATCCTCGCCGCGCTACTCCCGCCCGAAGCTCTCGCCCAGCTGCGCCTCACCGGCTGGTGGACCCAGCTCAAGCACCCCGCGCTTCCGGCCTCCCCCGACCCCGAGGTGGTCGAGGCCGCCTCGCAGGAGGGGCGAGCGGCGGTGTCCGCGTTCGAGAAGTGGTCGTCCACCTGGTCGCGGATTCCGTCAGAAGCGGTCGCGCGACTGGTCGCGACCGCCCCCGTTTTCGCGACCGGCCGCGCGACCGGGTGGGACGGTGCCGGTTTGCCCGCAGACCCGTTCGGTGCCCAGTTGGCGCGGTCGCTGTGGCCGGTCGCCGATGTGGTCGCGATCGACCTGTTCGGGCGACCGGTCGCGCGACCGGATGACGACCGGGCGGGTGGTCGCGTCGGAGACCTCGCCGATGGTGATGTGCCGGTCGCGGAACCGGTCGCCGATGAGGGCGATCCGCGACCGGACCCGCGACCGGCCGACGACCGGAAAAGGCCCAATGAGCAGGACCGACGCCGAGTCGTCCGCGTCTGGGTCAACCAGGTGAAGAAGGGCAACGTCCTGTCCAAGCGGGAGCTCGCCGACCGGTCGGGATTCCGGGAGACCTGGTGCCTGGAACGCATCCGCGAAGGGCGCGAGCAGATGATCGCCGAGGGGTGGACCTTCCCCGAGGACGGACCGCCTGTCCCGCCGGTCGCCGAGCTGGTCGCGGTCGCGACCGGACCGGAGAGCCCGTGAGCGGCCAGCCCGACCAGTCGTGGCAGCCCCGCATCGTCCGCGGCGACCAAGCCCGCGGCCCCGGCGACGAGCCCGCCCCGGAGCAGGTCCTGCACACCGACGCCGACGGAAACACCGGACCGGCCGCCGAGCGGATGGCCACCAAGGAGGAGGTCGCCGACGCCCAGCTGGACCCGCGCACGTTCCTGCCGGTCGAGTACGACGCCGAGACCGTCGACGCCGAGACCGAGTTGGTCACCGACCGGCCCGTCGACCAGGACGACGACGGCGACGAGCCGGTCCTGTACGGCAAGGTCCTCAGCCCCAAGAGGCCGGCGCGCAAGCCGATCGTGCCGGAGTGGATGCGCACCCGGCAGGGCCTGCGGACCGTCGTCGTGCACGAGGCCGGGCTGGCCTGGTATCGGGTGCGCCGGCACGCGTTCTACTCGCCGCTGTACGCCGCCCGGGTGCTGCGCTGGGCGCCGGTCGGCGCGGTCCGCGCGGTGGCGGCCGGGTGGCGGTGGGCCTGGCATGCCGAGTCGGCGCCGCTGCGCAGGCGGGAGGCGTCGCCGCAGACCGGCGACGTCAACGCCTACGTGCAGCTACACAAGGTCCGCGACCAGCACGTCCGCGCCCGCCTGCCGATCGCCACGGGCGCGCTGGCGACCGGCATCGGCGGCGCGTGGGCGGCCTGGGCGCTGGCCCCGGCGCCCGCGCTGGTCATCGCCGGCGGCGCGGCGGCCACGATCCTGGCCAAGGTCGGGAGGCCGATCGACCAGCCGATCGTCGAGGTCGCGGTGACGGTGGAGAAGCGGCGACGGCTGACGGCGCTGGAGGTGCGCGAGGCGCTGTGCACGCTGCGGATCGCCGGGCTGAAGGACCCGGAGGAGATCAAGTTCCCGGTGGAGATCCACCGCGACGGCCCCGGCCAGCTCGCCCGTGTGAATCTCCCGCGCGGTGTCGAGGCGGTCGACGTGATCGAGAAGCGCGGCCGCCTGTCCTCGGCGCTGCGGCGGCCGGTCGACCAGGTGTGGCCGATCGGCGGCCCCGACCACGCGGGCCAGCTCGACCTGTGGGTCAGCTACGTCCCGGTGTCACAGATGGCGCCGCCCACCTGGTCGCTGACCAAGGACGGGGCGCGCACGTCGGTGTTCGAGCCGATCGAGATCGGGTTCGACCAGCGGCAGCGCCCGATCGCCGTCCCGCTGTTCGAGCTGAACTGGCTGATCGGAGGCCAGCCAGGATCCGGCAAAAGCTATTTCCTGCGCGCCATCGCCCTGGGCGCGGCGATCGACCCGCTGACCGAATTCAAGATCGCCGAATACAAGGGGACCGGCGACTTCGCCGACTTCGACGAAGCGGGCCTCTGCAGCTCCTACGTGTGCGGGGTCGACGAGGAAGAGTTCGACGAGGGCGCCGACATCCTGGCGTGGGCGCTGGCCGAATGCGCCAAGCGCGGCAAGCGGATCAAGAAGTATCGGGCGGCCGGCCGAGCCCCGAACGGGAAGGTCACGCCCGAACTGGCCGCCGAACCCGGCTCGGGCCTGCACCCGATCGTCCTGGTCTTCGACGAGGTGCACGAGCTGTTCCTGAACCGGCCGGGCGCGGCGGTGGCGGCCGAGCGGGTCATCAAGCGAGGCCGGGCGCTGAACATCATCTTGCTGATGGCCACCCAGATCCCCGACAAGGACTCGCTGCCCAAGAACATCACCCGCTGCGTGGCCATGCGCGCCTGCCTGGCCGTCGACGACCACATCGCCAACGACATGATCCTGGGCACCGGCGCGCACAAGCGCGGGGTGACCGGCACGACGTTCCGCCCGAAGGTCGACGCCGGGTGGGCGATGGTCGTCGGCCTGGAGGCGCCGATCGCCGTCCACGGCGCCTTCCCCAGCCAGGACGAAGGGCGCGCGCTGCTGAATCGCGCGGTCGAGCTGCGCGGCGGCCGCCGCATGGACCGCGAGGACCTGCCTCGCGTCGACATCGTCGTGGACGTCCAGCGGGTGTGGCCGGCCGAGCGTGCGGGCGTGCAGTGGCCCGAGCTCGCCGAGCTCCTGGCGGCCGTGCTGCCGGAGCGGTACGGCGATGAGACGCCCGAGACGATCAGCGCCCGGCTGCGCGCCATCGGCGTGCCGAGCGTGGACGTCAAGCACCGCGGCACGGTGCTGAAGGGCTGCCGTCTGGAGGCCGTCGAGGCGGCCGCGGCCCAGCGGGAGCTGACCCGTGGGTAGCGGCCGAGACTCCCTCCCAACCGCTGTTTCCGGGGCCTTGAGTACCCATTTCACAGGTGGCGCTACCCGCTACCCTTTCCCGTTTCCGCAGATCAGCCTGGGTCGCGCCCCGGGTCGCGGCTTCGCTACCCCTCCGACCGTGCCGCTACCCCGAAAGGACGCCCATGGACACGCTGATGCCCCTCCTGTTCGTCGCCGCCGTGATCTTCATTCTCTACATGTCGGCGATCCGGAACCCGCTGCGGACGTGCCCCCGCTGCAAGGGGGCGGGCACGCTGCCCGCGCTCATCCCGGGCCGGTTCCGGCCGTGCCCGCGGTGCGGCCGGAAGGGCGAGACCCGCGCGTGGTTCGGGAGGCCGGAGTGACCCGAGCTGACGTTGCGGTCGCGTGCCCGGATCCCCACCCCGGGCGCGGGTCCGGAGCAGCCAGCTCTCACCGCGGATGACGGGAGACCAGCAAATGGGCAATACGACGTGGACGCACCCCGATGTGCTCGACCGGGGCGTGCGGGAGGGGTGGGCGGAATCGGAGCTCGACCCCGCCCGGATCGACTGGGCGGAACGCCGCGGCGGCGCGGCGTTCCCGTTCCCTCTGGTCGACGGCCGCCCGGTCAACCCGCTCGCTCCGACCGGCATCCGGTTCGGCCGGGGCGAGCTGGGCCACTGGGGAGAGAAGCAGGCGGCCGACGCGATCGTGACCGCCTGGCTCGCCGGCGTCCGGCACCTGCTGATGGTGGAGCGAGGCGACGGCCACGGCTGGGCGGTGCCGGGCGGCTTCCTGGACCCGGACGAGGCCCCGCTGGCAGCGGTGGTCCGGGAGCTGGAGGAGGAGGCGGGCCTGGTGCTGCCGGGCGCGGTCTGGCGTGTGCTGCCTGTACGGCTGGTGCCGGATCCGCGCGCGACGGATGAGGCGTGGATGGTGACCTGGCCCGCCACGACGGACCTGGGCGAGGTGGGTGAGCTTCCTGCCGTGGCGGGGGCGGACGATGCCCGGCGGGCGGAATGGGTGCGGGCGGACAGCTACGACGGCCTGGTCGCCGAGCTCGACGCGGTGCACAGGGGCCGGGTATTTCCGGCGCACGCGGCGATGCTCGCCGAGCTGCTCGGCTGACACTGCGGCGGGATCGTCCGGGTGCGCCGGGGCGGCCTCGGAGGTCGGGCTGAGTGGCCGCGCCCGGCCGGTTTGGGGGTGAGAAGTCCCCCGGGCCGGGCGCGTCTCCCAACCACGGGAGGGGTCCAGCGTAGGCGGCGGGATTCCGCCCGGCCCGTGCCGTCCGGGCCGCGCTGATCAAACCCCGCCCTCCGGCATGAGGCCGGATCAGTCGAAAGGTGGCGGACCCGACCCGATGATCTCCAGCTGCGCCTTGGGCAGCCGGGAATCGTAGCTCATCTGGACGGACGCCTCGCCTTCACGCCCATCGGGAAGCCGGATCGTCGACATGTCCATGGAGATCGCCGGAATCCCCGGCGCGACCGGCTCCCCGCTGCCACCCCACGACTTGAGCGGCCCGGAGGTGTTAGCGCGGAGGGTGACGAAGACCTCAACCTCTTGGCCGTCGCCGATAACGACAGCCGGTCCCTGATATGCCATGCGCCCATACTGCCTCCCCCGGGCAGGAGCGGGCACGCGAAAAGCGCCCCGCCACCCCCCACGAAGGGAGTGACGGGGCGTTCCAGTCTCCGGGGAGAAGACACCCGCAAGCGGGGGTCAGTAGGGGCGCGACTGTACCCGAGCCGTCATCGCCGCACCGGCGCCAGGCTCCACGTTGCCGCGAACCCACGTGGCCACCAGAACCGCGAGCAAGCCCATCACCCCGGCCGTCTGCTCGGCCGAGAACGCCAGCCCGAACGTGGCCACCAGCGTGATCAATGCTTGCGCGGCACCCAGAATCGCGGCCTGGAACGACGAGCCGCCGTCCACTGCGCGGGTAGCCCAGGCGGTCACCGCGCCCAGTACGGCTGCCGCCGCGGCGTTGACGACCGCAACCGTCGCGTCGTCCCACTTGAGCCAGAAGGCGACCGCGAACTGCAGGGCCGCCGAGAAGAGGCCGAGAACCAGCACAGGCTCCCGGCCGAAGATGGTCTTCATGCAACCTCCGTTGGAGGAATGGGCCGCGCATCCAACACGGCGGCCACGTCTGTTGGAAGTTCAGGCCCGCGCACGCCCCCGGATCGGGGGCGGATAACCAAGCAGGTGTGATCCAAACGTTTTCCCGGGTCCGGGAAAACGGCAGGTCACGAACCGAATGATCATCGCTGGCATATTTGCTGGCATATTCCGCACCCCTTTTTCCCGGGACCGGGAAAAAGGCAGGTCGGAGAAGGTGTGGCTTCCGCGCCGATAAAATCAGCCGGATTGCCACACCTTGATCAGGATGACGGCGAGGCCGACGGGGACGGCGACGCGCTCGGCGACGCGGTCAGGCTCGGCGTGGGCACGGGCACAGTGGTGCACCCGAAGGTCCACGTGCTGGACGTGACGGACACCTTCACGCACGTCTCCGTAGAGGCGGGCCGCCGGAACACGATCCTGCTGGGCATCCACCCCGACACAGTGACCAGGGAGACCTTGGTCGCCTTGCGCGGGCCCTTCGACGGGCACTTGCCGTACCGGGAGAGAGACAGGTCGGCCCGCTCCATCCACCAGAAGCCGGTGAGCGTCTTCTTGGGGACGCAGCCAGCGATGACCTTCGGCTCCGGGCCAGCAGCAGCTGAAGCAGTCGCCGCCGGGCCGAGAGCCAGCAGTACCACGGCTCCGGCGATGAGAATCTTCTTCACTCCGCGACCTCCAGTCGCACGGTCAGGTTGCTGATGGCCGTCTCGATACGGCGCACCACGGCGTCGGCGTCGATCGCTTCATCCCGGGATGCGAGTGCTTCGGCGAGGGTTCGGATGGTGGCCTGCTGCGCGTCCAGGCGGGTGGAGATCTCGTCTACGGCGGCGATGAGCGTCCGGTCTGCCGCGTACCCGTCCTTGGTGTACGCCCAGATCTGGCGGAGGGCGGTCCTCGGGTCGATCTTGTCGCCCGCCGCGAAGATGCCTTCGCGGACAGCCCACAGATCCTTGTCGAGCGTCTGTGAGAACCGCTCATAGACGGCGTCGGCGTACTCCTTGGGGCTGGGCATATCGTCTACCTCCTCATAAGGCGGGTTCCAGAAGCCCGCGATGACGTTGGCGGCGCGGACTCGTCTCTTGCAGGCGTCGCCGGTGTTGGCCTCGATCGTCTGGACTCTGCCGTCGCCGAGGTTCTTCTCGACGATGCCGACGTGGTCGATCCGGCCGATCGAGTCGGTGCCGTCCCAGTCGAAGAAGATGATCGCGCCAGGCTCGGCGTGCGCCTTGATGTTGGCTGCGGTTCCGGCGTGCCAGCGCTTCAGGCCGCGGCCGTCTTCGGCGTGCCAGACGGTGTATGCCCTGTCTCCCTCGGGCAGGACCGCGTCGGTGTTGCCGGAGTCCCGAGCCCATTCGGTGACTCCCTGGTCACACCACGGCGCGGCGAGGAATTCGCGACCGTTCCGCTTCGCATACGAGCGGGTGATTCGGTTCGGTCGGCCGCTCAGCCCCAGGTCTTTGCGGGCGCGGGCGACCATGGCGGCTCCGCTCACGACTGATCGCCTCCGCCCCGGTAGATCCCGTCGGCGTCGGGCGGGCCGTAGAGCTCCGCCAGGACCGCCTCTTCGTCGTCTTCGGTCGGGCCCCAGTCCCAGGTGTCCACACCGGCCGCGACGAGTTCGTGTTCGGCCCGTTTCATCGGTCAGCCTCCAGGTCAATGGCCATTGGCTTCCTCCCTGTCCTCGGAATCCGGGATCGTCACCGGCACCAGCCCGGCGCCGACCACCTGCCGCATCAGCAAAGCCACCTGCCGTTGCAGCAGCTCGACCTGCCGGCTCAGGCGGTTGATCTCGCGTTGCTGCCGCTCCTGTACGCCGATGTCATAGGAGCTGGCTCTCTTGTACGCGCCGTCCTCGGCCGCCAGCCGGGCCTCACGGGCCGCCAGGTCGGCCTTCTGCTCGTCCTGCAGGCGGGCCGCCCTCCGTGACGACCGGACCGAGTAGACCAGCCCGCCGAACCCGGACAGTCCGCCGAGTACGGCCACCACGATGGACACGAATGCCGGGTCCATCACCGCTCCCGCACAGGCTCCGGCCAGCCGGAGATGCGCAGCACCAGCCCGGCCAGGACGATCTGCACGATGCACTGCCAATACGCCTGCGGGATGGCTCCCACCAGCCCTCCGATCAGATAGACGACGGACCAGAACACGGTCAGCCCAGCGATGGCCCCGAACGCCACCTTGTCGTCGTCGCGGAAGGCGTATACGAGGCACAGCACGCACACGACCGCCCACGGGATGGCCAGCGTCCACAGCGGGGCGATCGAAGCCAGGTAGGTGTATGTGGTGGTGCCGACCACTTCGGGTGCCGGGCGGGCGAGGCGTACGGCGCTGGCGGCGCACTGCAGGGCGAGGAAGAGCAGGACCGAGCCGCGGTAGCCGACAAGATGGTCAATCCGGCGAAGCATGCCGCCTGCGCGTTTCCGCATTCGGCCCCCTTCTGGCCATACCTGGACGGTTACCGGTGACAACCAGACTGTGATCACGTGCGTCTCACAGCCATCGCCCTAACCCAGGAGATGCCATGACCTATCCGTACGAGCAGCCCGCCCAATCGCCGCGGAAACGGCGCCGCGGCGGCGGGAATCTGCCGCTGATCATCGTGTCGGCTGTCGCCGCCATCGCGTTGGCCGCGGTCGCGTTCCTGGCCTACGAACTGCTCCAGCGGCCGGCCGGGCAAACGGCTGCGGCTTCGACGCCGTCGGCACAAGCCGAGCAGGTCGCCGAGGAGGAGCCGACCGGGCCGCCTGCCCAGCCGCGCACCCGCACGGCAGTGAAGGCCGCCGCTGAGGCGTTGTGGGACTCGTACGCAGTCGGCGACTACGGCGCGTACTGGGACGCGTGGGCGGCTGCTGACAAGAAGGTGGTGTCGCGGAAGGACTACCAGCGGCGGCACCGGCTTTGCCCGTCCGCCGCCGAAGGCATCAACTGGACGGTCAAGCGCGTCACGGTCAAAGGCGATCGTGCGACTGTCCGAGCCCAGCGGCTGTACTTGATCGACGACTACACGTTCGTGTACGAGGACGGCCAGTGGCGGTATCGGCTACAGCCCGACATCCGCGATGAGTACCAGACCCAGACGATTGACCAGATCGTGGCTCAGGCCAAGGCCGAGGGCCAGTGCGCTTAGCCGCTCCGTGTCCGGATGTGGACAGCTGTCGATGGCAACCCGGCAGTGATCGCGCACGTCACACACGCATCACCTGACACTTAGGAGCCGTGATGGGATATCCGCCCCAAGGCCAGCCTCCGTACGGGCAGCAGCCGTACAACGGCCCCTACCAGCCGCCCCAGCCGCCGATGATGCCGCCGCAGTACGGGTATGCGCCGGTGCAGACCATGCAGGTGAAGGAGCGCGCCTTCAATCCGGTCACCTTCGGCGTCCACGCCTGCCTGTGGTTCTTCGTCCACTCCTGGCTGACGTTCCTGACCATCGGCTTTTGGCTGTTCGTCGCCATTCCGGTGACGTTCATCGGCTGGAATGTCATCCGTACCGTCCCCGTACAGCAGATCCCGCCCGGGTTTACGCCCCGCTAGCCGATCACGTTGTCGGCCCTCAGGCTGGCCAGCGCGTTGTTGAACTGCTGGGACAGGTTCGCGAGGTCCGTGCGGATCGCGTTGACCTGCGACTGCGTCGGCGGATTCGACACGCTGCTGGACGTCATCGTGTGGTCGGAGACGTCCCCGGCAGGAAGCGCGATCACGTCCCCGGCCGAGGTTTTGAACCGCGGCTCCCCCGACGAGCCGTAGGCCACGAACCCACCGCTCGGCGTGTCCGGTGACCCGTCGGGGATGAAGAACGGCGCCGACGCTCGCGCCACCGGTGTCGCGGCGATGGTCCGGGCGTCGCGTTCGAGGCGGGCGAGGCGTTGCTGAATGTCGGCGAGGACGCGTTCCAGGCCGCCGGGCATCTGGTCAGTCAACGGCGGGCTCCTCCAGGATGAGTTGCGCCTCTTCTTTGCCGGTGGTGCGGGAGATGGGGGTGATGGCGATGCCGATCAGGCGCTGGCTCATGTTGAATCCGGCGGCGCCGTTGGTGCGGCCGTGCCACGGGTTGACCATGACCCGCTTGACTTGGTCGCCGAGTGAGGACGGCGAGATGGACGGGGTTTTGCCGAGCTGGACGGTGCAGGAGTAGACGCGCACCGCGCCGGCGAACGTCGCGATCCACCGGGTTGCGTAGTCGTCGAGTTGGCCCGTGTCGATGCTCTGCCCTGGGTGGTCGACGAGCCGGTCAATCCGCAGCCAGCCCGCGAGCAGGTGCGCGGTGGCGGAGATCCAGGCGCTGACTCTGGGGACGCTGCCCACGGTGGCGTCGGTGGCTTCGGGGGTGCCGCCGCGGACTTTGACGCGGGTGCCGCCGCGCAGCGCGTCGATCTCCTCCCCCCATTCGAGGACGTCTCCGCCGGTCGGGCTCTCCTGGAAGGTGTGGACGGTGTCGCCCTGGATCTTCGGGTAGCCCCAGATCCAGTTGCGGGAGACGGTGTTGCCGGTGATCTGCGGGTCGATGGTCCACTCGAAGCCGCCGTAGCTTTTGCTGTAGCTCCACGCCGCGTCCCCGTAGGACCTGTCGTCGGCTTCCTTCACGGTCAGGGTCCGCGGGGCGGCCCCGGATGAGCCGGGCATGAGGGTGAGGCCGATGTTCGCGGTCGGGTCGGATTGGAGATGCTCGAGCAGGGCGCGCACGTTCGCCACCTGTTCGCCGGTGAACTCCAGATCCTCACTCACGGTTACGTGCAGGAGGTAGGCGTCCAGGGTGGAGCCGCGCAGGGTGATGGTGACCGCGCCGCGGCGGGACCTGGAGATCCTCGCGCCGTGGATCCAGTAGACGCCCCACATGGCTCCGCCGCGCCAGATGTAGATGGCGATCATTCCGGGCCCGCTGGTGAGGTCGTCTGATTTGGGTGGGATGACCTTGGCGATCTGGGCGGCTTTGCGCCGGCTGGGGACGTCGAGGGTGCCGCTGAAGAGGCCGGGCTCGCCGATCCGCCGATCGAAGGTGACGTCGCGTGGAACGACGTCGGCCTCGTAGGTGCCGGTCGCCATGTTGTGCACCGTGTACCGGTAGGGGCTGACGCCTCGCCCCGGTGTGAACGGCGGGATGGGCGGAGGTGTCGGCGCGGAGGAGTCGGCGGACGGGATGAGGATCGTCCAGCCGTGGTAGGCGAACACGCCGGGCGACGGAGAGAAGTAGACCTCGTCGACGGGCGCGGATGACACGAATTCGCGGTGCGCGAAGGTGCTGGCGACGTAGTTCCGCGACTGGGGATTGGCGGCGGTCGAGTAGCCGGAGACGAGCGGCCAGTTCACCGTCGTGTGGCCTTGCGGCGGGAACGCGTCGACCGGGTACCCGATGGCGACGCGGAGTTCGAGGCCGCTGGCTGAGGACGGCGCGGCGGCGGGGGTGGGGAAGGAGCTGATGGTCGGGCCGAAGGTTGCGCCGCCGGTGCCGACGACGATGATGCCGTTGGCTGAGGCGTTCCGGACGGCGATCATCACGATGGCGGAGTCGGCGAGCTCGAAGGGCGAGGCTGACTGGGTGAGGGCGTAGAAGTCGGGCTCGTCGCTGCCCGCGTATCGGCGGTAGATCTTGGTGCCGCCGCCGCCGATTTCAGCGGTCCGTTCGGCGATGGCGGCTGGCCAGGTTGCGCCGCCGGTGATGGTCATGTCGCCCAGGCCGCCGAGGTCGGCGAAGTGGACGACGAGCAGGAGGTCGCCTGCTTGGATGCCGGGCGGGCGGGCGAGGACGGGGTTGTCGCCGAGGTAGGCGAGTTGGGAGGCGGACCGGTAGGTGGCGGGCACGGCCACCTCCCCGGCTGGTCAGAGGATGGCGTGCTTCCAGAGGACGGTCGCGGGCGGGGCGTCGCCTTCTTCGGAGGTGTAGGAGACGCGGACTTGCCCGGCGGGGAAGACGAGGTCGGGGACGCTGGTGGAGGTGCCGGTGAGTTTGTCGAGGTGGTCGACGTCGCCGATGCTGATCGTCCCGAGCTTGACGTCGATGATGAGGTTCTCTCCGTCGGCTACGGTGAGGTCGACTTCGATGAGCCGCTCGTCGACGACCTCGCCGTTGAGCAGGGGCTCGACGAGGATTTGCGGGATGACCGACGGGCCGGGGATGCGGATGAGCGGACTGGTGGCGGTGTTCCCGGCGTTGAGGAGCGTCTGGGTTTCGCCGTCGGGGATGACCGCGCTGTTCAGCTTGGACAGCAGGCGGGGGTCGGAGAGCGTCCACTGGACGACGATCCGGGAGTGTCCGAGCCGGAAGTGCTTGTCGACGGGTACGGCGCGGCGGGTGACCTTGCCCATGCCGGTGTAGATGTGGTCGAGCAGCCGGATCGCGAGCGGGTATTCGGTGTCGTCTTCGCCTACGCCGGTGGCGAGGATGAGGTCTTCGACGGTCTCTTCCCACTGCGCGCGTGGGCCTTTGGTGAGGCCGGAGTAGGTGACGATCCGTTCCTGGCTGAGATCCCTGCCTGATTCCGCGCCGTGCCTGGTGGGGTGGGCGACGTTGCCGTTGTCCAGGGCTGGGAGGTCGTACCAGCCCTCCAAGTTGCCGAGCCCGTACGGTGTGTCGCGGCCGAGGAGGAAGCCGTTCCATTCGATTTGCCCAGCGGCCGTGATCTGGTCGCCGGGGACGATGGGCACGAGTACGGAGGGGGCGGGGAGGGTCCACGGCGCGAGGATCGGCCCCGGTGCGGCGGTGGCGTTCGAGAACGCATCTGCCACGGGCGCGGGCATCGACCAGGGGGCGAGGATGACGCCCGGTTCGGCCACCGTCGGCAGCCCCTCGAACACCTCGGCCACGGGCGCGGGCATCGACCAGGGCGCTTCGATCACGCCCGGCGCGGTGGACGCCCCGGCTGAGGCTGCCGGTGCGGGCATGGACCATGGGGCGAGGATGGCGACGGGGGTGGCTTCGACGTCCACCGAGGTGGGGATGTAGAGGCGTCGGCGGCCCTGCCTCCACGCGATCGGAGGCCCGTCCTCGGTGGCGGCTCCGGAGCCGCCGGACAGGGTGCTCCCGACCCCGCTGTAGTCGACGGTGCTGACGCGGTCGAAGGGATACCAGGCGGTCAGCCCCGTCGTCCGCGCGGGCGTGTAGCTCCACGACTCGCGCTCCAGCTCCGCCTGCGTCAGCGTGGTCCCGACCCACATTTTCAGGGCGGCGACGCAGCCGTTGAGCCACCAACCGGAGGCCGGCGAGCCGAGGTTGCCGATCCAGAAGCGGGTTGCGCTGACCGCGCCGGACGGGCCGTTGCTGTTGGAGATGACCGTGAAGGTGCTGGTGGTGGCGGCCCGGATGACGATGGTCTGGGCGGTGCCGTTGAAGGTCGCGCCTACGTAGTACCAGGTGCCGACCGTCATGGCGGCGATCGATGTGAGGTTGTCGGTGTTGTTGAGGCTGATCGTGACGCCGTCGGGATCGGTGGAAAGAAAGAACCAGGTGGTCAAGTCGCCGTTGTCGATGCCCCAAAAGGTGCTGACCTCGTTACGGTCGACGGAGACTTTGAACCAGCCGCATACGCTGATCTGCGTCTGGTTGCCGAGGCCGAGCGTCCTGGTGTACTGCTGCCCGTTTGCGGAGAATCGGACCGCCACGCGGAACCCCCGATCCGGTCAGTTGCTGTAGCTGAGGCGGACGCCGATCAGCCCGGCCTCGTTGGCGAGGTTGTCGTTGCCGTGCGAGCCGATCCGGCGGACGCGGAGCACGCAGGCGTCCCCGGCGGCGACGCTGTCCAGGTTGGAGATAGCCTGGGTGGCTTTCATGACGCGTTTGCTGGTGGTGCCGAGGTGCGCGTCGTCCCAGGCGTGCTCGGTCGCGAACACCTTGGTCTCGATGTCCTGGCTGTCGGTCTCGGGTGTGATCACGGCCAGCGAGACGCCCCAGCGGACCGAGTTCGACGTCGCGTTGAGCGCGTACCAGTAGAGATCACAGGTGATGTCGCCGCTGCCGTAGGCGTGGGCGTTGAAGTAGAAGAACGCGGCCAGGTCAGCGCTGGCCGAGAACTTCAATCTCGGGACGGGAAAGTTCGTCCCGAGGGCGTTCTCATAGGCGGGAAACGGCGAGGCCAGGAACTGGGCCTCTTCGGGGAGGAAGTACTGCTCGATGATCGCCATTGACCTGCCCTCCTACGCCGGGGTCAGGTCTTGCACGGCGATCCCCAACGAGTCCCAGGTGACCAAAAAGAGGCCGTCCTGGGTCTCCAGTTCCTCGCCCCACCAGACCCCGAAAAGGAGTTGGTTGGCGAGGGCGTCCGCGTAGCCGATGCCGCCCTGGGACGTGATCGTGGAGTCGGCCAGTTCGATGTTGTCGGCGTCGAACTTGATCGACCCGGACACGTGGGTCATGGTGGTGCCGAGCAGCAGCACGCCACCCGCCGAGTAGCCCGCACCCGACGACTCCCCCGAGTTCCACGGGGCGCTGCCGTACGCCGTGTCGGTGCCGTAGTTCGGGGTGACGTCCCCCCAGAACGCGAACTTGTGATCCTCGGCACCCCAGTTGAGGGTCGTCAGCGCGCCAGTGAACACGGCCAGCTGCGTGACCACGAAAAGCCCGGGGGCGCTCCACGCCATCAGCCACCACCCCCCGGGTTGTTCACCTTCGTGCGCGACCTCGCGGGCTTCGGGTTCGCTTCAACCGATCCTGGCGGCAGCGGCAGAGGTCCCGCGCTGGCCTTGAGCTGGTCGAGCTCGGCCAGGAACTCACCGAACCGCCCCTCCAAGGACGCGAGCTCCTCGCCGTGCTTCTCCCGCTTCTCCTCGGGGAGCTTCGGGCCAGCCAGGAGGTCGCGGAGCTTCCGGATCCTGGCCACCCCGCGCACCCACGACCTGAACTCAGCGACCTCGTCCATCGCCGCCTGCTTCGCGGCCAGGTTCTCCGGGCTCGGATCCGCGTCCGCCGCTGCTTTGGCGGCCTTCAGCTTGTCCTGCATGTCGGCGACGACGGTGAGCATCTCCGACTCCTCGGACGCCCGCCTCGCCTTGATCCGCGCGCTCACCGAGGCCTCCGCGCGTCGATCATGCCGACGTTGACCTCAACGTCCTGATGGTCGCCCCGCTTGTCGGACCGGTTGGTGACCGTAGCCGTGGTGGACGAGGTGGTCGGCTTCGTGACCACCCGCATCCGCCGGTTGTTCTCGTCCAGCGGCTCCTTACGGACCGGCCGCGACTTGCCGGTGTTGTACTGGAGCGTCAGGCACTTCTCCCGGAAGGTCAGCTCTCGGGGCTCTTCGGGCATGCGGAAACCGCCTCTCGTACGTTGGGTGGTGGAAGCGGCGGTCAGCCGCGTGCTGCGAGGACCTCGAACGCGAACGTCGCGCCGACCCGCTGAATGTCGGCCTCCTCACGGACCGTCGTGCCGTACATGTTCACCGTCACGCCGCCCTGCGAGCCCTCCACAAACCCGGGACCAGCTGGAGCTGCGGTCGGTCCGTTCATCGGTTGCAGGATCTGCGCCTTCGGCATGCCGATCTGCATGCCTGAGGCGGCGTTGACGGCCTTGCCCATCACGCCGGCTACCGCGCCGATGGTCGTCGCGGCCAGCGACTTGATGCCCAACTGGAAGCCGAGCAGGGTGTCCTTGCCGATCCCCATGAACACGCGGCTGGGGCTGTGTGAAGCGAGCTCCTTCTTGGCTGCCGCCACGACCGCGCGGGCGATGGCGGCCATCGCCCCTTCCATCTGCTTGAGCTGGCCTTTCAGCCCGGCCAAGAAGCCTTGCCCGGCCTGCTTGCCGGTGTCGTAGAGGGCGTCAGCTGCCGTTTTGCCGAGCGTTTTGCTGATCTTGTCGATCTGCGTCTGCGCCCGGTTGATGGCCTTCAGGTCCGCGCCGGACGCCCCGACGAGCATGTCGGCGAGGGTGCCGCCCTTCTCCGGACCGGCGTCGATGATCTGCTTGAGGATCGTCTTGTTCAACCCGCGAGCCGCCAACTCCTTGATGTTCTTCGCGAAGTCGCGGATCGAGGCGAGCCGGTTCGCGAGGCCGGTGGTGAGGTCGCCGATGCCGGAGCCCTCACCCAGGTCGATCGTGGTGATCGCCGCGAAGTCGGCGGCCTGCCCGGCGATCTGGGTGGCGTAGGCCTTGGCGTCGGCGATCCTCTTGATCAGCTGTTCGCGCCGGTCCGCGAGCTGGCCGAGGACGTCGGTGTTGGCTTTCACCCAGTTGACGAGGTGGTCGCCCCCGCCGGGTGCGGCCTTGAACGCGTCCTTCACCAGGGTGACCAGGTTCGTCACGGTGGTGCGCATGCGTTCCTGGCTGCCGGTGATGCCGAGGATGAACCCGTCGACGGTCCACACGCCGAGGCGCTGCATCGCCCGGCTGGGAGAGTGCGCCTCGATCGCCGTTGCGGCCGCGCCGAGGACGTCGCCCCTGAGTAGGGATGTCACGACCTTGGAGACCTCGGCGGCCTTCGACTTGATCCCGTTTATAAGTCCTTGGATCGCGTCTTTTCCGACCTTGAGTAGCATCTTTCCGAGGTCGCCTAGTGCGCCGACTATTTTTTCCGGTAGCTTTTTAACCCATTCGACGAGTTGGCCGAATTTGTCGGTGGCGGCGGTTTTGGCTTGACCTACCCATTTCCCGAGCAGGCCCGGCAATTCGCCGAACCAGGCGAGAATGGATTTGACCTTGTCGACAAATCCGAGGACTATCGCTTTGCCCTGATCCCAGCTGGCGCGGAAGTCGTTGACCCATCGCCGGACTTGATCTGTGACGCCTTTTATGGCCCACACCAGAACCGTTACCAGGATCTTCGAAATCTCCGTCGTGATCTTGATCAGGTCGGTCATCACTGGAATGAGTGGCGTCAGTGCAATAACCAGATCCACGACCGGGTCAATCAGCGGGATCATGGTCAAAAGCAGTTCGCCAAAAGCGGCTACTAGATCCGGTAGGTGCGGCGTGATGGCGAGAATCGCTTTCGAGAGCCCGCCTACTAAGGCGGCTCCGATTTTCACCAGGACGGGAATAAGCGGTGCGAAGCCTTTTAGCAGTCCGGCTATTGCTTGACCGAGCAGAAGCAGCGACGACGCGACGATCGGGTCAGCGAAGGCTTTCGCCATCGCGTCAGCTATGGCCACCAGGCCGGGACCAATCGCGGCCAGGGCAGGACCCAGCGCCTTTATGAGGGCGGCTATCCCGGGACCTAGCGCGGCGGCCACGTCGGCGATCACGGGTGCCACGAGAGCGGCGGCTGAGGCGAGTTCCTCAAAAATGGGCCAAAGCGCGTCTACTACTTTTCCGAGCGACTGAAAGATCTTGACGAGAACGTCTTGACCCCGCGCCGAAGCGAAGAATTCGTTGACCTTGCCGAGCAGCATTCCGATCGGGCCGAGCGCGGAAACGCCCGCCTTCTCCATCGCCCCCATGACGCTGGAAACGATGCCGCCGATATCGGAGAAGACCGAGCCCAGCTTGGCCAGGACGTCGAGAGCGGATTGAATCCACTCCATCGGCTTCCCGGCAGCCGTCGCCGCGTTCAGCCAATCCGTGAAGGATTTCGCCGCGCCATCGATTCCGGCACCGAGACCCTTGAAAGCGGGGAGTGTCGACTTGGCGAAATTCGATATCGCTTCCAGCAGCTTCTGCAAAGTGCCGGACTGGATGGACCCGATCTCGGTTTTGAGGGTGCCGAATACGCCTCGAACCAGATCGACCGCACTGCGGGACTGCCCGAATTTCGCGACATCGACGGCCAGCCGTCCGAATTCGCCGCTGACGCCGGTCATGCCCTGCTTGAGCGGCCCCAGCAGAACCTTCGCGGTGGCGTCCAACTCGCCCTTGAGCGGCCCCAGGAACGCCTGCTGGACGGAGGCCTTCAGCCCATCCCACGCGGGCTTGAAGCGCTCCAGCTCCTTGGCCAGCCCCTCGAACGCGATCTTGAGGGTTGCGCTCGCGGCCTTCGCTAGAAGAAACGCGGCAGGCAGCGCGGCCACCAGGCCGACCGCCGGAGCGAGCCCAGCCACCAGAGCGCCCGCACCCTGCGCGGCGGCGAACAGGCCACCCGCGACCAAGCCGACCTTGGCCAGGTTGCCCACCAGGCCGAGCACGCTCTTGCCCGCGCCTAGCGCGAACCCGCCGGCCTTCTTCAGCGCATCGCCGACCTTGCCGCCGAGTTGGGAGTCGGCCAGGCGGGCCGTTTCCTTGAGCTGGCGGTGGATGCCGCCCAGGCCGCGCTCGAACTGGTCGTCGTCTACAGAGGCGTAGGCGACGAGCTCGCCAACCGTCAAAGCAGCCACGGGAGTTCACCTCCCGCGCGCCTACAGGTTGCCGATGAAGGCGCGGGCTTCCTCGCCGCGCAGCTCTACCGGCTCATTCGCGGTCAGCCTGCGGAACACGGCTTCGGGTGACAGACAGGCCAGCTTCACCCCGAACTCGCGGAAGGAGAGGTCGGCTATTTCTTCCGGCGTGTAGCCGTACTCGCGCCGGAAGTCCGCCTCGATCGCGCCCCAGTGGCGGCGGATCTGCCGTTCCTCGTGGCTGAGCTCGCGGCTTTTCCCTGGCTGGCCTGCAGTTCCAGATACTGCTCGTACGCCTCACGGAAGCTGCTCTTCTTGCCTTTGCCGTTGAGGGTGCCCCAGAGCAGGACGACCTGGAACTCCTCGGCCTCCATCCCGGCCTCAACCCAGGCGTCCAGCACATCGGCTCCGAAGAGCATGGCGAGGGCGGGCTTGGCGTCCTCCGAATCGCTGACCTGCTCGATGAGCCGGTCGTACTTGAGCGGCAGGCTGTGCGGGACGGTGACGGCGACGCCGCGAATGACCTCGGTCCTTGGCTTGCCCTGCTTGGCCTTGACCTCAGCCCAGAAGGAGTCCCAGGTCTCGTGCGACTCCTCGGGCGCGTTGTCGTCCAGCAGTTCCTCGTCGTAGATCTCGTCGGTCATCAGGCGACCGCCGCCGTGGTCGTCGGGCCGCTCTTGGTGATGGTGGCCGACCAGCTGGTCTTGTCGTTGCTGGCGCCGCCCTGCTCGCCGAGGCTGAACGTGCAGTTCCAGATCTTCCACTCGGTGTCCATCGGGTGGCGGAAGCGGATCCGGCCGAGGCTGTCGTAGCCGACCTTGTCCTCCCCGGCCATCTCCTCCACCCGCGCCCGGCCGGGCTGCAGGGAGCCGGTCAGGCGGTCCTTCTTCGCCATGCCCTCCAGCTCCATGCTGGCACCGCGCTGCATGACCTCCTGCTCGTAGACGCCCTGGCTGTCGTAGTCGGTGGTGTCGACGGTTTCTTCGTTCTCGCTCTTGTTGATGACGGCGCTGGCGAGGTTTTCGATGCCGAGGAAGGTGTCGGGGGTGGCGGATTCGACCTCGATGATGATGTCGCGGGCGTTGATCTTCACCTGGCTCAAGGGTTGCTCCTGTTCGTACTGGCCCGGCTGACCTCAGCCCGGAAATTGACGGTGTATTCAGGGCGGTCGTTCTTGTCCTGGCCGATCCAGATGGGGCCGGACTGGAGGCCGACCATGAGCTGCAGCCAGGTGCCGCCCGGCAGTTCACGCATGCCGAGCCCGTGGAAGGCGTCGTAGACCTGCTCGGCCCACTGCTCGGCGTCGCGTACGTCGTCGGCGGGCCCGCGCGTGCGGAACTGCAGCCTGGGCTCGTCGTAGTCGTCGGCGAGGCTGCTCTCATCGCCGCCGTAGCGGCTGATGATCAGCACCCGGTCTGGGGCGTCCGGGACGCGAGAGAGGAAGATGTCCCCGCCGACGGAGCCGTCCGCGTTGTAGATGCCGAGGCCGAGCAGGTCGGCGAGGGCGGCGAACTCCTCCAAAAGGGTGGCCACGACCACCTCCTGCGACAATGGCGGCCATGTACGCGATGAGGTGGTGGCAGCACTGGTTCGGCCGCCGTATCCGCTGTACGCGGTGCGGTGCACGGCTCGACCGGGGCGTGCCGATCCTGCGGCGCGTCTCCCCGTCGCGTATCGTCGTGCACGCCTTCAGCTGCCCGGCTGGTGCGACACTGGGCGGGTGAGCACCCTGGACGAGATCGCGCGACGCCTTGAAGCGGTCGAAGGAATCGACTGGTCAGAGACGGCCGAGGAGCACGCGGCGGAGTACTACGGCGACTGGCTCAAGGTCGGGCCCGCCTGGGTGCTGACCGACCTCACGCCATCCAGTCCGGTAGACGTTGCGGACGCAGCTGAAGGCCGCGCGGTCGCCGAGTTCCTCCAGCACGCCGTCGCCGACATGCGAGCCCTACTCGACGCAGCGCGGGCTACGTCCTCAGGCTCCGCCGAATCTGGGCGCGAATGATCTCCCGCATCGTCCCGTCCTCGGTGGCGAGAGGCTCCTCCAAGTACTTGGCTCGTCTCGGCTCGTCGTGCTGAAAGTCCAGCTCTTCATGCTGTCGGACGGCGGATGGTAGGGGGTGCCGTAAGTTACGGCACCCCTCAAACCTCCTTCGTCCACGGACGCGACTCCCGATCGGGACAGCGTCCCTTCTTCCAGTGGCACGATTTCCCGCGACACCTGCAGCAGATGCTCGACTGCGAGCTTCAGCCCCCGCGCCGCGCCCTTCCGCTCGGCCGCCTTCACCTTCGGGCCGTTCCATTTCACCGTGGCTCGCTTAGTCACTGAAGGAGCACCTCCAGATGCGAGGGCAGGGGCAGCCCGCCGCCGTCGTGGCGCTTGGCCTCAAGGACCGTGGACGCGCGCCCCGCGTACGTCACCCGCGAGCCGACCGGAAAGTCCGCGACGTGGTCGAGCTGCGTGTAGAAGGTGCTGTTGGAGACGACCTCAGCGCCGTTCTTGTCGCGGATCTTCCGCCGCTTCTCCTCCATGAACCCGGACCGCGTGACAGCCGGGCCGAAGGTGTCGCCGAACGCCCCCGCGCCCGCGAACGGCTCCACGCTCACCTCATGCACCAGCAGAAACTCCGGCAGGCCCGCCATTAGTACGGCATCCCCGGGCCGAAGCCGGTCAGGCCCGCCTGCTGCAGGATCATCAACGCCTGCGGGGCGAGCTCCTCCGCGACCGAGCCCTTATCGGAGCCGCCACTGGAACCGCTGCCCCGACTGAGCGAGGCCGAGCCGAGCTTGACGCTGCCGTAGTGGTCGGTCACCCCGGTGCCGTCCTCGCCGATCGGCGACCACGCCGCCACCTGCTCCACCGTGGCCCGCATCATCGCGTCCGCCACGGCCGCGTCGGTCGGCAGGCCGTCGTCGTCGGTGTCGTAGATCGCACACAGCAGCTTCTCCTCCACCAGCCGGGAGGCGCGCTCCAGCAGGACCGGCGCGTTCAACGGCGGAGCCTTCTGCAGCTTGTTCGCCAGGTCCGTGGTCGTCGCATAGGAGCGGCCCAGCGTGGTGGCCAGCGCCGGGCCGACCGGCACCTGCTGATGCTCGACCCCCGCGCCCGTGCCCGTGACCGACCACGACAGCACGTAGAGCCCCGCCACCGGATAGGTGACGGCGGCCGACGCGGTGCGGGTGCCGTCGCTGCCGCTGATCGACACCGACGGCGTACTGGTGGTTCCGTCCGGGGCACGCACGGTCAGGACAGCTGCCGTGGTGCCGTCGCCGGGGTCGATCGTCAGCGAGGCGATCTGGGGGTCTCCAGCGTCCGGCATGCGTCACCTCCTATGGACTGGTGGTGGCGACCAGCACAGCCGCGCCGACCGCGCTGGCCACCAGTTCGGGGCCAGCTGACGTCGCCGTCAGGGACGGGGCGACAGTGGCCGGGGTGAGGACGCCCGGCGCCACTGGGGTCGCGCCGCCGGTGGAGAGGATCGGCACCGCGGTGTCGACCTCGATCGCTGTGCCGAGCGGGCGCCGCTTGGCCCGGCCGAAGGTTCCCGCGCTGTCGAGTTCGGCGGCGGCGGCCAGTGCCCGGGCCTTACCCCGTGGCAGGACCACAGCTGTGCCCGTCTCGGCGGCCAGCGTGAGCGGCCGGGTCTTGATCCGGGCCAGTAGCACCGCAGCATCGAGCTCGATGCTCGGCGCGAGCATCCGCGTCTTGGCTCGTGTGACGGCCTGGGCGGTGTCGCTCTCGACGGCCGCCTCGACCGCGATGACGGGACCGGCCGGGCCGAGGGAGACGGCCTGGTCGGTCTCGGCCGCAGCGCTGATTTGCTTGGTCTTCGCGTGGCTGAGCGCCTGGGCGGCCTCGGTCGCGCCGGCTGCCGGGAGGCCGAGGTTCTTGGCGACGCCCAGCGCGTGCGCGGTGTCGTTCTCCGCGGCGGCGGCCACCGCGGTGGTCTTGGCGCGGGCGAGGGTGATCGCCGCATCCGTCTCCCCTGCGGCGGCGACCGCGAGGGTCTTGGCGCGACCGAAGGGCTGTGCGGTGCCGGTTTCGGCTGCGGGGCTGAGCGCGACGGTCTTCGTCCGGCCGAGCGGTTGGGCCGTGCCGACCTCGGCGGCCGTGACCAGAGTGGTTGTCTTGGTTCGGCCGAGCGCGAGGGCCGTGCCGGTCTCCTGCGCTGCCGTCACCGCGCGGGCCTTCGCTGCTCCCAGCGTCTGCGGGGTGCCGGTCTCCACGGCCGGGGTCAGGGCGAGGGTCTTGTGGCGGCCGAGGCTGGCGGCGGTCTCGACCTCAATGGCGGGGCTTAATGCCAGCGTCGTGTCGCCGCCGACGGTGACCTCTATGGCCTCGTCGGTTTCGATGGCCGTCCCGAGTTGGCTGGTTTTGGTCCGGCCGAGTTCCTGCGCAGTCTCGCTGCTGCTGGCCAGGGTGAGGTTCGCGGTCTTGGCGCGGCCGAGCGGCTGCGCCGTACCGGTCTCGCTGGCTGCGGTCAGGGCGCGCGTCTTGGCCGTGCCGAGGGCGGCGGCGGTCTCGAGCTCAGCCGCCGGCGGGGTGGTCTTGGTCTTCAGCCTGCCGAGCGCGAGGGCGGTGTCGGACTCCAGGGCGGGGTCGAGGTCGACGATGGTTTCGCCGCCGCCGACGTTGGGCGTGTAATCGACGGACACCCACAGGGCTGTGACCTGGATGCGCTGGGCGTTCGCGACGGTCAGCTTGACCCCGGCCTGCGCACTGTCCAGCGTCGCCTGTGTCCACGCGGCCCCGTCGGGGTCGGCGTAGGTAACCAGGGAGTAGTTTCGCGGCTCGACGGGCGAGTTGGTCGCGAACGCGGTCGAGTTCGAGACGATCGCGGAACCCTGGGCAATCGTCCCGGCGGAGGTCTTCTCGATCTGCGTGCGGACCGCCGCCGTGGGGTCGGCCGTGTTGTTCCTCAAGCGCAACCCGACCGCGACCACGCTAACCGTGTCCGACGCCCCGATGCCGGAGTCGGCCAACGCGTACATGTCGGTGGCGTCGGGCGTGCCGGTCTGCACCAGGTCGGTGGTGTCGTTCGGGGGAGACTCGTCGACGAGCTGGTAATTGTTCGCCGACCCTGCCGCGTTGGAGGTGTTGGACCAGCCGTGGCTGTCCCCGTCCCCGTTCGGGATCAGGTGGAGGATGCCGCCAGGCCCGGGCCACGAGTTTTGTGCCGAGCCGGAGGCGTCGTTGATCGCCCAGTCGTCGAAAAACAGGTCGGCTGTGGCGTTGGTGGTGATGACGCCCAGGGTGATCCGCGCCCAATCGCCCTGGCTGCTGTTCGCCCCGGAGGCAAAACTGACGCCGTCGAGACGGCCTTCCAGAGTCCCCGATCCTGTCGCGTCGGTGCCGAGCTCCACCATGTACCAGGTGTTGGTGGCCAGAATGTCGGAGTCGGATCCGATCTGGTTGCCGTTGGCCGTCATGAGCTGCAGACGCCCGGCGGTGGTGAGCCGGATCGAACCGGTGGAGCTGTTGGCGGTATCCAGGAACCGGCAGATGTACGTCGTCGCAGATGGCAGGCTCGCGACGAACAGATAGACCCGCTGGAAGCCTGCGACCGCCTGGTTGCTGCTGAAGACGTGATACCGGACGGAACTGGTGGTGTTGGTTGTGGCGATCCGTAGCGCCCGCGACCCCGTTCGCACCGTCGTCGTGGAGAGCGCCGTGGTGCCCAGCGTGGCGGTGATCTCGACGTTGGCGGACAGGGTGCCGAGTTCGAAACCGCACTGCCATAGCCGGGCCATCAGTCACCCCCAGGCCGGTGGGCGTCTCAGGGAGCGCAGGCGACGTTGGCGAAGCCGAGCAGCGCGCCGGTGACGGTGTTGCCGCAGTACACGACGTTGCCGGTCGTGGCAGGGTCGTGGACGTAGAAGCCTCTGCCCGGTCCCTGCACGTCCGCCACGTTGTCGGTGAAGGTGTTGTTCAGGCCCCAGTTACCGAGCCCGTTCTTGGTCAGGTTGCGGTGGTGGGTCTGGAAGCCGTCGAGCAGGCTGTCGTGCCCCTCGTTGCCGATGATCAGCCAGCCGTTGCCCTTCACGTCCACCCAGCTGTCCGCGCCCTCTTCGGTCTGGCCCGACCCGTCGAAGGAGTTGCCCGACACGATCCCGTCCGAGGTGCCTTCCTTGATGTCGATGGCTTCGGCGGTGACGTCGTAGATGGTGTTGCCTGTGACGGTGTTGCGGTCCGACGCGTCAGGCTGGCCACCAGTGAGCACGCCCCAGTTCGCGTCGGAGCTGCCGATGTAGACGCCCTCGCCGAACTTCTCCCTGCGGTTACCCGTGTCGAACACCACGTTGCCGGTGACCAGGCTGTCGGTGGTGAAGGTGCGCAGGTGGATTCCCTCGTCGCCCACGCCGTGTACGGCCAGGCCCTCGACCGTGACGTGCGCGGACCCGTCCACGATCACGCCCTTTTGGGCGTTCGTGACCGTGAAGCCGTACAGATGCCACCAATCCGCGCCGACCAGATGCAGGCCGTAGCCGCTGGTGATCCCGTCGTCGGCCAGAACCGCGCCGGGGCCGCCGCATAGCCAGATCGGCTCCGCCTCCGTGCCGGGCGTGGAAGCCGTCCAGCCGTTGGCGTAGATGCCGTCCGCGACGTGGATCACGTCACCCGGCACCGCGACGGCCAGCGCCGCCCCGAGCTCGGCGGGCGTGTCCACGGTGACGGTCGCCTCAGGGCACGGGCTGTCCGCGTGCGCCGGAAGCGGGACGGCGACGGCGGCGAGGACCAGGCCGATGGCGACCAGGACGCGGGGAAGGTTCGGCATTGTCGCCTTTCAGGCTGCTCAGGCTGCGCTGGTGGCGCGGAAGAAGTCCGTGATGGTCGCCGTAAGGTCAGACCCATCCGGGATGGCGGAGAAGTCATGCTTGGTCAGCGGGCGGATGTTCGTGTCCGTGCCGCCGGTGGTGTCGTTGTCGTAGCAGAACAGCAGCGCGGCGATCTCGTTGCCCGACGCGGCCACCCAGGTCTGGTCGGCGATGTCGACCTCGACCCTGTTGTCGGTGTCGTTCACCGTGACCGTGACCGACGTGACGGTTTTGCGGCCCATGGTGCTTTGCTCGTTGTTCGCCGCCGCCAGCAGCGCACCCAGGTCGTCGTAGTCGCGCAGCGTGTTGTCGGCTTCGATGCCGCTCGCCTCGATGGGCACGATGATGAGGGCGTCGTTGGTGCCGGGCAGGGTCATGTCGTAGGCGACCCGGCCGAGCGACTGATTGAAGACGATGTTCCCCATCGGTCACTCACCGTCCCGGGTGACATGCCAGGAGGTCGGCGCCGACTGCCCGTCCTCGTTCTCCAGACCGGCCAGTCGCCACGTGATGGGGCCGCCCTCGGTCTGCAGGGTGAAGGTGACCTCGCCCTCGCCCGCGGCGATGCGTTCGGCGATCCACCCGGCCGAGAAGTAGTGGTCGTTCGGGATGTCGCCGTCGATGCGCAGCACGCCGTCGCGGGTGCGCCGTAGTCTCAGCTGGGCCATCGGCCTCGCCCTTTCTTGAGGTTGTTCGCGGGCGGGCGCGCACCCTCACGCCCACGCCCGCCCGCGAGTACGTGGGTCAGAAGACCGCGACCATCACGCCGGTCGGGGTGGTCCCCGCGTAGTTGACGTGCACCGTCCCGTCCGCCTGCCGGTGCTCCGGCCCGAAGCCCTTGATCAGCCGGTACTCCCCGGCCGGGATCGTCACCGTCGAATCGGCGACGGCCAGCGCGCCGGAGCCGACGGTGACCGGAGTAGGGAACGTGAGCGTGAGCGCGGCGTCGTCCCCGTTGAGGCAGTAGAAGATCACTCCCTCGCGCCACGCGAAGGAGTTGCCGTCCGTCAGTTCCGCCGCGACGTCGACGTCGCCCGGGTCGATGCCCGCGAGGGTGAGCGCGGTAGGGGCGATCAGAGTGCGGGCCATTAGGTGGCCACCACGTACGGAACGCCAGCGATCGCGGTCAGCGCGCCGAGAGTGGACGGCGCGGTGTCCGTCAGCGACGACCCGTTGGAGGTGCCGGACAGGACCAGTTCGCCCGACCCGGTGACCATCAACGCCGACAGGTTGGCATGGTGCAGGGTCACGCCCGCGAGAGTCGGGACCGCGGTCGCCTTCACCATGATTCCCACCCGATGCCAGCCGGTCGTGGCGATCGTGACCGGAGCGGTCAGCGCCAGCGTCTTGACGGTGTTGGCAACCCAGGCGTCGTCTTCCTGGTCTGCGGTCTGCCTCAGCAGCGCGCCGCTCGGGTTGTACAGCGCGTACCAGTAGTTGGTCGGCGTGTTCGCCGCCGTGGTGGCGCTCATCGTGGTCAGGCTGGTGACCACGTCACCGGCCCGGAGAAAAAGCGGCACCGAGGTCATGACCTGCGTGGTCAACGCCGCGGCGTTGCTCATCGCCTGGATCCGGCGCATGTTGGCCCGGTAGAGGCCGTCGGAGAAGTCGACGCCGGGGAAGTCCTGCGCGTCCATGTCGAACGCGTAGGACAGGTCGTCGCGGAGGATGCCGGTATACCGGCCGTGAACGGTCACTGGTCGTCTCCTTCAGATGCGAACCGCTCGGCGAGCTGGTCCCGGGTGGACTTCTCGGCCTCCTCGGCGGGCACGCCACGCGCGACCGCGTACTTGACCCAGGCGGTCTTTGCGGCCGACTTCGCAGGCCTGCCGTCCCCGCTGTCCTGCGGCTCCTGGTCCGCCGCCGGGCCGTCCAGGGCCTCGACGGTGTAGCCCTTGCGGCGGCAGTAGTTGAGCCCTGCGGAGTGGGTGCCGCCGTCGACGCATTCGGCGACGCCCTTGTAGAAGCCGATGCCGCCGACCTCGCCGGTGTACTTCCGGTCGGGCGCGGTGATCTTGTAGAAGGCCATGTCAGGCCACCTTTGCGCCGCGAAACACGCCGCAGCCCTTGGTGTTGCGGACGACCAGGGCGCCGGGCCCCATCTCGACCTCGCCGGACTTGACCGCGCCGGAGGTGGAGAAGTCGGGCAGCCAGGTCCGCACCAGCGGCTTGCCGGCCATGGTGGCGCCGTGCAGGGTATCCAGCCCGAAGGTGACGGCGTACAGGTCGGTAAGGTTGGTGATGGTGCCGCCTCCGCCTCCGCCGTCCGGGTCGCGGGACTCGATCGGGATGATCGGGGCGCTGCCGTCGGACTTGTCGCCGATGTTGACCAGCACCCAGTCGCCGTAGCGCTCGATGAGCCGCCCGAGCTCGTCCTTCTCGGAGGTGTACATCGACGCCCAGCGGGCCAGCGCACGGAACCGGGCGATGCTGCGGGTGTTGCCCAGGATCGCCTTCTCGCCGGGCGGCAGCGCGCCGGGCTCGCCCTGGTCACCGCCGCCCACGGTGGACGGGACGATCGAAGCCAGCCACTCGTCGATCTCGTCCAGGCGGGAGTTCGCGAGAGCCTGGGTGTTGACGGTCGCCGCGCTCCAGTCGGCGTACATGGCCGAGCCGCCCGGAATGTACTCGGTGCTGCTTCCCGTGAGCAGCTTGTCCAAGCCGTCGAAACCGTTGGCATTGACGGCGGTGTCGCCGTTGATGATCTCCTCCTGGGCGCGGGCCCGCGTGCTGGTGAGGAGCTGCTGCATCTGGAACATGACCTCGTTGGTCTGCGCCGGGCCCAGGTCCGAGAGGACCCGGTCGACGGTGAACGAACCGCCCCACGGCTTGAGGTTGACCGACCGCTGCTCGCGGACGGCGGAACCGGCCGTGTACTCCTGGTTGAGTGCGCGGAATTCGGCGGTGCGGGGCTCGGTGAGCAGCGTGAAGCCGTAGGAGAGAGCGGCGCCGCCCGTGCCGGGGGTTGCGGTGTCGTCCCAGACGATCCGGTCCAGGACGTAGGAGTAGCGGCGGAAGTTGTCGATCACGGCGTGGTCGATTTGGGACCGGGCGTTGATCTGCGCCTGGGCCAGCGTGATGGGCACGGGTGTCCTCCTCGTGCGGGTCAGGTGTTGTAGTGGGCTTTGATCGCGCCTGCGAGGCCCACGGGCTTGCGGGGGCCGGTGCCGGCTGCGCCGTTCATGCCGTCGCTGCCGGACTTTTTGGCCGGGGGCGTGGGCTGGGTGGCGGCGAGCTTGGGGTTGTCCTTGACGGCCGTCTTGATCGCCTCGGCGACGGCGGCGGTGAAGTCCTTCTCAGCCGGGTCCAGTTCGGCGACGGCGTTGAGGAAGCCGCGAGAGTCGAGCAGCGCGTCGGCGTCGCCGCCGTTCTTGCCGGCGGCCTTGTAGACGGCCAGTTCGACGCGGGCTGAGCGTAGGTCGGCTTGGGTTTTGCCGAGATCTCCGGTCAGCAGTTCGATCTGCTTGGCCGGGTCGACCTGCTCGCCCTTCTTGAGGCCGAGGGCCTGGGCGATGGCGTCGAAGGTGTCCTGGTTCTTCTTGGTCGCCGCGTCGAGTGCCTTCTTGTTCTCCTTGGCTCGGTCCTCGTTCTGCTTGGACAGTGCCCGCCATTTGGCCAGTTCGTCGTCGCCGTCCTTCGCCTTGCCCGTTTCGGGCTTGCCGTCGGTGGCCGTGCCGCCCTGGTCGGCGGGGCCAGTGCCGGTGTCCGTGGTGGTGCTGGTGTCGGCGCCGCCGGTTCCCGTTTCGGTTTCCGTGCCGCCGGTTTCGCCTCCACCGTCGCCTTCTCCGGATCCGCCCATGACGGGCCAGATCACGCGGCCGGACGGCAGTACGCCGATGGCCTGGAGGCGGGTGTACGGGTGGATGGGCAGGTCGATGTGCATGTGCGTCTCCCGTTTCGGGATCAGAGGTCGCCCGTTTCGGGCAAGGGGTCCGCCGCGTTGCGCGGCGAAGATCAAAGGGGCATGCGTCAGGGCATGCGAAAGGCCCGGTCCGCATGGGGGTTGCGGGCCGGGCCTTTGCGAGACCGCGCGACGGCGGGCTCCGGGCATGAAAAAGGCCCGCTCAAGGCGGGCCTTCAGGGGTGCGGAAGCTAGGGTTCGATCCAGTTCTCGACCGGCTGCTCCGGCACAACCAGGATCTCCACCGGCTGCTGCTCGGCGTCACGCCACCGGTCCCGGATGGACGTGGGCTCGCCGGTGAGCTCTGGCTCGGGAGCGTTCGTGCTCATGGGGCGATCACCTCCACGTCTATGTGACGCCTACCTTCCGCATCGTAACCGCGGTCCGCTACCACGCGATAGTGAATCCCGCGACCGTTCAGCAACTCGGCCTCCTCTTCGATGCTGAACGGCACCCGGTCGGGACCGACCATGTCGGACAGGCGGATGGCTTTGGAGCCTTTCGGTGCCAGGATCCGCATGATCAGGCCGGGGCTCTCGGCGAAGTTCTCCGCCACACGGACGTCGGCCGAGCTGGATCCGTAGGCTTTTTCGACCCATTCGAGGCCGGAGACGTCGACGTCGTTCCAGCCCGCCCCGAACACCACGTACGGGTTTTGGATGCCGCGGTACACCAGGGCGTCCCGGGTGGTCTGCGAGCTGTCCATGGCGCGGTCGATGGCGTCGACTTGTGGGTGGTCGGGGTCGTCGGCGCGCAACCACGCGTTGATGTTCTGGTAGCCGCTGTTGCGGTACCAGTCGAGCGCTTTCTCGCTCTCCCTGATGTGGTCGTCGGCCCATGGGGGTGCGGGTTCGAGTTTGTACGGGTGGCGGAGGGCGAGCCGCCTCGGGATGACGTTGAGGGCGTCGTCGCCTGTGGCTGCCGTCTTGATGGCCTTGTCGTAGGCACGCTGTCGTTTCGCCGCCGCCTTGACGCTTGTGAGGCGCTTGAGGAGGTCGGTGCGGCGGGCGATGAGGGTGTCGGCGACGCTGTCGGGCAGGCCGGACTCGCGCACGATTCGGCGGATTTCGCCAGGGGGCACCTGCTCGACCCGCTTGAGCGCCGTTTCCTGTTCGGCCGGGGTGAGGCCGCCGAACAGCTGCGCGGCCTGCTCGGCTTGTTCACGGTCGCGGAGGGTGAGCCACTCGTTGACCGTGTTGCCGAACTTGTCGCCCTTCGGCTCGCCCTGCGCCCGGAAGAGAAGCGAGCCGCCGGTGTCGATCCGAACCACGCTGCCGTCGTCCGCGAGCAGCATGTTGTCGAACGTCAACCCGGCGACGTCCCAGTTGGCCAGCCACGCATCGAGCCCGAAGCCCTCGCGGGCGGGTGCGCGGAGCTCGTCCGGAGAGGCTTCCCGGCCTTCGATGACACGGCTGGCGGCCTGCGGCCCGTCGGGCAGGCCAGGCGCGCCGCGGCCCGCGTGGATCTCGGGGGCGAGGATGCCGGCGGCGGTGTACAGGCGCGCGGCAGCGATCTCGTTCGCGGCGTGAAGCTCGGACTTCTGGGTCTTGACGTACCAGCGGGTGCCGTCGGGCGCCTCGTACAGGCCGCCCGGGTTGGAGCCGCCCTGGGGCCCGATCTGGCGGAGGCTGCTGAAGTCGCCGTTCGGCACGGTGGCCGCGGCGCGCGCGGCGGCTTCGGCTGTGAGCCGGTCCTGCTCGGCGCGGCGTGCTTCCTCTTCGGCTCGGGCGCGTTCTTCCTCGGCTCGGCGTTCCGCCTCTTGGCGTTCGGCTTCCAGCCGCTCCAGTTCGGCCTGGGCTTCGGCGTCGCGGCGCGCCTGTTCGGCGGCCTGCTCCTTTAGCAGTCGCTGCCGTTCACGCTCGGCCTCTTCGGCTTCCCGGTCCGCCTGCTGCCGCTCGGCCTCCAGTCGGACGCGCTCCGCCTCGGCAGCTTCGGCTTCGACCCGGAGCCGCTCTTCCTCGGCGGCCCGCTCCGCGGCTTCGCGTTCGGCCAGGACGCGGGCGGCTTCCTCGGATTCCAGGCGGGCCTTCTCCGCCTCGGCCAGGACGCGCTGGCGCTCGGCAGCCTGCTCGGCCTTCTGTCGCTCTGCTTCCAGAGCGGCGGCCTGAGTCCGCGCCTGCTCCTCAAGCCGCCGCCGCTCTGCCCGCTCCGCCGCCAACTGCTCGCGCCGGGCGCGCGCCCGATCGACATCCAAGTCCAGGACCTGCTGCACCGGCCCGGGAGTGATGTCGGCGACCGGCGCGACCTGGGAGTCGCTCGGCACGCGCGGGATGCTTCCGGCGCCGATGGCCTCGCGGTGGCTCTGCCGCTTGAGTTTCGGGTTGGCCTTGAGGTGGTCGCGCATGATGCTCTGCCACTGCTTGACCTTGACCTTGGCCGCGGCCTTCGCCTCCGGGGTGAGGGCCGCGAGCTCGCGTTCCTTGTACTGGCGGATCTTGCGTTCGATCGCCCGCTGCCGCTGGCGGGCCCGGTCGCCCTCGGGGTCGGCGGTCTTCGTTGGCGCCTTGGTGACGCCCGGCAGGTAAATGGACAGGGAGTGGCGGTAATCGGCAGTTGGGGTGGAAAAGCCCCAACTGCCTTGCCTCCTCTACTGTCGCGGCAACGTGGACCGTCACCATCTCGTCATCGCGAGTCGCATGCTCGACTTCGATGTCCCCAGTCGGCCCGCCGATCGACAACACAGCGCCCTCGACCGGGCGGCACAAAGCGCATTCGCCCAGGTGGTCGGAGACGATGACGAGGTCGTGGTCGATAGCGGCCAGCCGGTCCTGCTGAGCCTGTACGGCCGCCCGTGCGGACGCGGTACGCGCGACCATCTCCACGTAGGACGAAAGCTGCCACCGGCGCCCGGCCGTATCGGTGAACGACACGATCCCCTGGTCAACCAGGCGCTGCCACATCGCCTGCGACGCCTGACGCCGCGTGGAGGTCCCGGCGAGGATCCGGGCGGCGCCGGCGGCCTGGACTTCCCGGTACGCGTCTTGCGCGGAGCGGAGGATGTTGGCCTCGACCCGACCGAGGTCGGCGTACACCGCCCCGGCGACCCGCTCAATCGCGGCCGCGTTCGGGATCGCCTTCACGGCCTTGGCGACGAGCGCCTTGTTGCCGTGCAGGTCGGCCAGCGCGGAGGTCCAGCCCGCGTTGTACGCCTCGGACACCATCGCGCGGGCAGCTGGCCCTTTCTTGCCGGCCAGGCGCTTGATCAGGGTCTGGACGGCCTTGCCGAGCTGCTGGATTCCGCCGAGTTTGGCGGCCTGCTTCTCGGTGGGCAGGTCGCGACCGAGGCGGTAGGCGATCGTCTTGATGAGCGCGGCTTCGAGGTCGCGGTAGAGGTCGGCGAGCGATCCGGCGATGGCGTCGAGGAGGTCCGGGTCGGCGGGCATGCCAACCTCCCCGGCGAACTATTTCCTTCGGGTGAAAGGTTGCCCGGCCGCGTCCCTGCCGTTGCCGAGCTGCGCCTGGTCCACGCTGTGCCAATTCAAGCGGGCATGACTGGCTACCAGGGAGGTGGGGGCGCGGGATTCCTACTCTTCGGGCGGGCCGTCGTCCGGCGGCTCCTCATCGCCAGCGGGAGGCTCTAGGGCGGGCGGGCCGGGCTGGATCGCGAACGGGTCGCCCACTAGGGGCGGCTCTTCGTTCTCCTCCTTGATCGCCTCGACTTCCTTGTCGATGGCGACGTCGTCCCATTCGGGGTGCACGAGCCGTACCCGTTCGCGGGTGGAGGCGGCCTGCGCGCGGAACAGCAGTTCGGCGGTCTCGGCGAGGCTCTTGGTGTCCTCGGACACGGTGTCCCCGAAGGTGATCTTCGGCCGTTGCGGGGCGATCTCGGCGCCGAAGATGGCCGCGGCCAGGTGGAGGTGGGCTTCGACGCGGTCGGCCAGTTCCGGCAACCAGTAGTTGATCTTCTTGTCGCGGGTGATGAACGACCGGCGTTCCTTGGCTTTCGCCTCCGTAGCGGTCATCGCCACTTCGCCGGTCAGGCCGAACGACTGGGCCGAGTACCCGGAGGAGCGGACGATCTGGACCACCAGGTCCTGACTGGTCGCCAGGTGCTGCTCGACGCGGATGTCGAACTGGAACTTCTGGATGTCCAGGCCTTCCTTCGGCAGGCCCTGGAATGACTGGTAGACCTCGCGGTCCTGGAACAGTGCGCCCTGGCCAGGGCCGAGGTTTTGCAGGTAGCTGTCCGGGACCACCAGGCGGCCCTTGCCGATCCGTACGTCCCGCATGAGGCTGCTGTAGGTCTCGTCGAGGGAGTCCATGAGGCCTTCGGATCCGGCGTAGTCGCTGCGGCCGAGGTTGGCGGCGGCGGGCAGATTGCGCCAGAGCCGGTTCGGTCTCACGTTGGGGACGTAGCCGCAGGTGAGCATGTCGATGCCCGTCTCGACCCGGTTGCCGTCGATGACGACGTCGGCGAGCGCGGCCGTCTCGGCGTACTCGGTCAGCGGGATGAGGTGGCCGAGCTTGTCGGCGGTGCCTTCGTAGACGCCGTGGAAGATGGCGCCTTTCTCGTGCCGTTCCAGGTGGCGGACCACGATGTGATCGTCTTCGTGCAGGACCCGCCAGAAGGTCGCGGCCTGGAGTTTCCCCCACCGCCATTCGGGGACGGCGGCGTCGGCGTGGACGACGTCGATCCATGGCCGGTCCCGGATGTCGGCGTCCCAGCAGTTGCGCAGGTAGACGCCGCCGAGCGCCGAGCAGAGTTCGGCCCCTTCGAGGAGGGTGGCCTGCAGGCCTTCGTCCACGAATTCGTCGAGGGCGGCCTGGGTGGCTGGGTCGTCAACGGTGAAGGTGGGCGGCTCGGAGAACAGCAGGTCGGCCGAAATGGATGCGATGTCGCCTGCGAGCGGCACGTGCACCTTGGTGCGGCGTTCGCCGACGGGAACGGGCTGTCCCCACCACCAGCGCGCGAGTGCGCCTTGTGCGCCGCCGCGGTACTGGGAGGGCCGGTTGAGGCGGGCTCGGGAGACGGAGTCGAATGCGCCGTCGGTCTCGCCGCCGTAGTAGACGGCGAGGTGGTGCGGATCGCCTCCGTACCAAGTCGCCCATTCGGTGATTTTGTCGAGGACCGGGGTGAGGTTGGGGGGTGGCCAGGGGGTTCCGCCGTCGGGGAGGGGCACGCGACCTCCTGTCTGGGGTGGTCGCGGGCCGCGGGGTCAGTACTCGCGGTGAAAGCCCAGGCGGAGCTCGTGCGGCTCGTCTTGGTAGGCGTGCTGGGTGTCGGCGATGGTGAGGCTGCCCGCGATCCCGGTCTCAGCTGGCTGGGGTGCGGGGTCCTGGTCGAACTGGGCCAGTTCGGCGCGCACGTCTCGGACGAGGGCGGCCACCTCGCGGATGAGGTGGCAGCGGAGGCGGCTGATCACTCGCGTGGTTCCGGAACGTAGGACTCGGCCGGGGCCAGGTCGTCAGGGTTGATGGCGACCAGCTTGCACAGGACGAGCCGTTCCCACTCGCGGGCGTGCGCGCCGTCGGCGAACCGGGCGCGCGCCTCATCCGGGTCGGTGGCGACGGGGTCGGGTCCGTGGACGGTGTGCTCGGGCTGATCGCCTTCCCGGGTGGTCCGGATGATCTCGTAGCCGATGGCCTGGTCGGGCGGCGTCCAGCCGAGCGTGATGAGCGCGGCGCGGGTCTTGTCGGGCACCTCGATGTGGAATTCGCCGTCGATTTCGACTTCGCGGATGACGAGGTCGAGGCTGAGCTGCGGCTTCTCGTGCACGCTGGCGGTGAGGTTGATCCCCCGTACGCCGGTGAGTCGCTGGCCGTCGATCACGACATCGGACCGGCTGCCGGGTGTGATGACGAGGTGGGCTTTCTTGGCGGCCATTCAGTTCTCCGGGTTTTCCAGTTCGTCGGCGGCGCGTCTGAGCAGGTCGGCGAGGCGGCCGGGTAGTTCGTCGTTGTCGACGTCCGCGTGCAGTCCGTGCCTGGTGGTCTCGAAGGTGATGGGCACGTCGAGGGTGCCGAGGTCGAGGGTGGCGGATCCGCCGATGTGGAGGGTGACGGGGAGTGGGGCCGAACCGGCGGGCATTGGGGAGGTAGCCATTACGCCTCCGGGATCTGGACGAGTTCGAGGTGGACGTCCAGGTGTTTCGCGTACCTGCCCTCGGGGTTCGGGAGCGTGGCGACCGACTGGCGGCGGATCTGGAAGTGGTCGCCGTCGATCTCGAACACCGCCCCCATGTCCAGCCGGAGCGGCGCGGGGTCGGAGGTGTCTGAGCCGGGGGCGGTGGCCTGCTGGGCGAACCGCAGTTCCTCAGCGATCGCGGCCGGATCGGCGTTGCCCCTGACCTGAACGGGCCCGGCCTCGGCGGTGGGCGTGCGGAGTGCCTGCGCGAGCCGTACCCAGCCGTCCGCGACCGCCACCAGCGCGGTCGCCGTCTCTGGGTATACCGCCGCCTGGTCTTCGGCCTTGGTCAGTACCTCGGCGGCCCGGTCCGCTGCCTGTTCGGGGGTCATCAGGCGCGCATCCTGGGATCGGCTACGACGATCACTGCGGGCTGGTCGGGTCTCTTCGGCTGAACGTTGACGGTGATCTTGGGCTCCGGCTTCTGCTCAGGCACGCTGATCACCCCGTCCCGGATGAGCGTGTGCGCGACCGCGATCATCAGGCGCTTGTTCCCCCAGGGCACGTCATCCCAGGGGACGGCGGTGGCCTCCCGCGTTTTGTAACCATGGTCCGGAGCGAGCCGCTCATAGGCCTGGTGAAAGGCGCGGGCGACCTTCTCGGCGGCGGTGTAGGCCAGCTGGTCGGGGTCGCCCGGGGGTATCTCGCTGACCGGCTGGGGCTCCGCCTCCCTGCTGCAGACCGCGCATATGCGAGGACCGCCGCATCGGGCTACCGCATTCGGCCGGGGCTGGCTGGTGTCGATCATCCCGTAGGCGTGGCCGTGGCTTGTGTAGGGCATCAGGCGGTCGTCCCGTCCTGCCACACGATGTCGCCATCGGGGCTCGCCGCGAGCCAGTCGTCAGCCAGCACGTCGCTCACGGTCGGAGCCCAGGGCACGAACGAGCCGTCGGCCGTCCGCAGCACCAGGTACGGCCGGAACGCGCACACCGTGCCCTCGGGGATGCCCGTCGCGTTCGCCGTGTTGGCGTTGATCGCGACGCCGTCCGGGTAGCCATGCTGGAGGACGACGTACTGGCCGGAGGCGTTCCAGCCGTCGCGGGTGATCTTCATGCCCTGCTTGAGGTCGATCAGGGCGGCGCTGAAATCCATCACGTGCGTCTCCAGGGGGGGTGAGGGTGTCAGGCGGCCACGAGAAGCTGCGGCTCGCACAGCTGGTATTGCCAGGTCGCCCGCGTCGTGTGGGCTGCGTACCGGATCGCGTCGCAGTTGTGCACGAGAACTCCACCGGCGAAATACTCCGGGCAGTCAGCCACCGTCAGATTCCAAACGGCCTGACGCCCGGGCATGGCGGTGACTCGTAGAACACGAACGTCCGCAGTAGCGGACGCGTGTGTACTTGTTGACGCGGAAGGCGCGCCCGCAGAACTCACAGGTGCGGTCCTCGTCGTCAACGCCGGAAGCGCGCCGCCAGGCCGACTTGCACGCATTCGAGCAGAACCGCTCATTCCGGCTCTGGTTGGTTGTCTCGAAATCGTCTCCGCATTGCTCGCAGACGCAAGAACGCCGCGCGCCAGGGCCGAAACCGCGCTTCGCGGCCAGTTCCCTGTGCCAGGCCCGGCCTTCCGTGGATCTGTGCCACTCGGCGGCCAAGGGGCGGATGCGCGCCAGGTGTTCTTGATGCTCGGGAGATCTGGCGCGCTCGCGTCCTCGCTCGCGATGCGCTTCCTTGTGTTCGGCGATGGTGAGGCAAGCGAGGTTGGCCAGGTCATTGTTGAGAGGGTTGAAATCGACGTGGTGAATCTCACACCCATCAGGAATGGGTCCACGCTCGCGCTTCCAGATCTCTTCATGTAGCCGTCTGACGCCCTGCTGCCTATCGGCAACCCCGGGAACGAAATAGCTGCTTTCGGCCCAGTTCGGCGAGTCTGGATAGCGGCGGAATTTGATGCCATTGAAGACGATGAGGTCAACGCGGATTCCCATGTAGAAAGTTTATCCGCATATCGCAAAGCGTCCAAACGGGTCCAGCCTTTATCCTCCACCCACACCGGGTGATTCCCGGTGCCCGTGAGAATGCCGCCGTCCGACATTTCCACCCGATAAACCGTCGCCGCGGGATCGGTCATCCCGGCATCAATTACGGGCTTCCAGCCGGACCGGGTCAGCACCCGGTCACCCGGTCGCACAGACTCGATCGGGCGCACCCCTCCGGCCGTCACGACCGGGGTCCCGGCGACAAGGCACCCATGGTCGTCGACCTTGATCGGAGCGTCGTGACCTTCCGCGGTCTTCTTGTCGTCCCAGCTGTAGCCCGGGAATTCCTCGATCAGGTCCTTGCAGCTGCTGTGGACCTTCAGCCGCTGTGTGGCCAGCAGGGACGCCACGGTCATGATGCCGGGCAGTACTTCGTTGTCGCCGAGATGCGCGCTGATCCCGTCCTCGTGCAGTTGCGTCCTGAACGGCGCGGCGGCAGGGTCGACGACGGTGAACATCGGGCGGACGCCCTTCGCGTCCGAGCCCGGGATCGGAACCGTGTCGAGCCAGGCCCGCAGGCGGCGCGAGTACTCGACGTCCGTCAACCGGCGGTGCGCGAGCTTGGAGTCGTAGCGCCAGTCCCGCACGATGTACAACCGGCGATCGACGCCCAAACCGAGCAAACCGGCATGAAGCGGATTTGTTGTTCCATGGTCTATGCCGAGCGCGATCCAGCTCGTGATCTGCGGAACGATGTCGACAACATGGACGTCCTCGTCCCACATGTCGTAGACCGCACCCTCGGCTGCGACCCATTCGCCCTTGATGAACCGCTTGTACCAGAGGCCGACATACTCGTTCTTCAGCGAGGCGACGTAGGCGGGGTCCAAGGCGTGGTTGTCGTCGATCGAGAAATGCCAGGTGCGCAGGTCCAGGACGCCCTTGCGCAGCAGGAACCGCTTCCGCAGCCAATGCGCCGGCGAGTCCGGGTTGGTCGTGGCGAACAACTTCGCGCCCGGCACACTCAGCCGCGACAGGAGCATGTCCCAGAAGCCCTCGGGGATCAGCGTCGCCTCATCCACGTACGCGCCCGCGAACGTTCCGCCGCGCAGGCGGCCCTCGGCCGTCTTGTCGTTGGCGGTGATGATCTCGATGCTGCGGCCCAGGATCTTCGCCGTCGGCGCGCCTCGCGTGTAGACGACCAGCTTGGCTGCGGGGCCGGTGATGGCGGGATCCATGAGCGGGCCGAAGACGTTGCGCCACACGGTGTCGAAGGTCTTGCCGATCACGACCAGCTGGCCGCCGCGCGGGGCTGTGGCGACGAAGACGAGCCAGCGCAGCAGGCTGGCGATCGTCTTCCCCGACCTCACAGATCCAGCCCAGATGTTCAGGCGGGCGGTGGAGTGGGCTATCGACTCTTCCTGCTTCTCCGAGAGGCGCAGGTCGATGCCCTGCACGCTCAGTCGCCCGTCCCGTGCTTCTCCTGCAGGCTCCCGAACAGGCTCCCGAGGAGAGATCCGACCTTGGCTGCGTCGTCGCCGGTGTCGTAGTCGGTGAGCCGCAGGCTCTTCTCGACCGCGATGGCCATGCTGCGGAGGATTTTCTCCTGGGCTGCGAAGTCGGGCCGCTCCATGTTGTGCTCGGCGTAGGTGTTGTCTCGGCCGCCGAAGTTGAAGGCGACGCATGGTTCCCACAGTTGGGCGCGGATTTTGAGTGCGTCGTCGATGAGGTGGCTGGATAGGAGGGCGCGTTTGGCGGCGGCGTCGAGGGCGTGGGCTTCGGTGGCGGCTTTGGTTTGGGAGCGGTCGAAGGTGACGCCCATTTTGGTGGAGGCGCGGCTGATGACGGATGGCGCGCGGCCGAGTTCTTTCGCGATGGCGTTGCAGGAGAGGCCTTGTTTGGCGAGTTCGCGGATGCGGTCGCGGTCGTCGTCGGAGAGGGGGCGGGGGGCGGCCATGTTCACCCCCGGAACCAAACGTGGACGCGAGCTTGGGGGGCGCATCAGGCTTGCGGCATGGGTTCAACCGAGCGCGCGGAGATCCGCAGGTTTGTCTATGGATGGGTCTCGGCCTATGAGGCACTGATGGCGGACCTTTCCGAGCCCGTTCACCAGCTGCTCCTGACATGCACGCGTCGCGAACTGCAAACAATGCTCCAGGTGGGCCGCTACATCAAACGCCGCTATCCCGGACGTTTTGGCTCTTCCTCGTCCATTGACGAGGGCGTTGCCGATGCCGTCGCCATCCTGTCGCGGGATCTTGTTGGAACTACGTCTGACGTTGCCCACGCGCTCGGCATCTCTGATCGCGCAGTCCGGAAGGCCCGGGTAGAAGGCAGGATCTCCGCCTTGCGGTGCCAGCACGGCTATCTCTACACAACGGCTGCCGTCGAACGGTTCCAGGCCAACCGCAACCGGTCAGCACACTGTGCCCGCTACGGCCAGCCTCGTCGACCCGTCGCATCTATGCCAGGCATGCCGGTCTTGAACCAAGAAGCAAGTCAGGTCCTAACTGCACTTTCGCAGCGTTTCAACTTCTTACTTTCCCAGCTCGACATCATGCCTTTGGACTTTTACCTCCAAGTGGCCGACATGTGCGACAGAGCTGGAGAACACGCCTTTTTTAACCACGAGGTCGACCCGTTGATCCGACCGCTGACCCACTGATAGCGAGGAGATTTTTCTCATGTCTACATGGACCGACCGCAAAGCCATCGGTGACGCCCACGAAGAGCGCGTCGCCCGCGAACTCGAATCACGCGGCTGGACCGTCGCGCCGTGGGGGCAAGGAATCATGCCCGCCCCGATCCAGACCGCGATCACCCGCAGCCGGACCCGCTTCAAGCACTTCCCCGACCTCATCGCCGCAAGAGAGGGCGACATCCTGACCATCGACGCGAAGGACCGCATGTCCAGTGCCGAGACCGGCCGCTACGCGATCTCCCGCGACTGCATCAGCTTCGGGCTCCAGTTCGTCGCCGCGTTCGGCCTGCCCGTCTTCTACGTCTTCGGCAACCTCGGCGTGCTCACCCCGACCGAAGTCATGTCGTACGGCCGAGTCAACCCGCGCGGCGTGGGCGGAGGTGCCTACCACCTGGTCAACGGGCGGCTGGCCCACCAGTTCGACGACGTCTTCGGCGCACCCGCCATCCGCGACCAGGCCGCCTAGTTGAGGTAGAGGCCGCTCGCGGTCCTGTTCGGCTTCGGTCGCGCCTGCGCGGGAGGAGTGCTGGCGGCTGCAGCTTTCGCCGTCTTGATCGCGGCGATCGCCTTGAGCACGTGCGGCTTCAGCTGCTCTTCGCTGATGTCCGGCCGTTCGATGGTGATGAGCGGCGCGCCGACGGCCTCGTTGAGGGCGATGGATCGGCCGACGAGCATGAGTACCCAGACGGCGCGCGGCCCCTGCGGGGTCGGCTTCATCGTGGGGATGATCTCGTACGTGATCGGTTCGCTCAGGGCGTGAACGTTGACCAGGTTTTCGACGTGGGCGGCGATGTGGTCGCTGATGCGCATGAGGGGTGCGGCTTTCAGGAGCGGGCGAGGGCGAGGGTGTCGGCGTGTATGCGGGCGCGCTCGGCGGGGGTGGGCGGGATGGGGATGCCCTCGCGGATGAGCCATTCGATGAGCGTCAGGTCGCGAAGGTCGAAGTAGGCGCGGCCTTTGTCGTGTCCGGCCCGTTGGGCGTTGTAGCGCGTGGCCCAGGAGTAGATGGTGCCGGGTGCGCGGCCGAGGAGTTCCGCTGCGTCGGCGACGGAGATGGGCTGCGTGTCGGGGTCGGGGGGCATGTTCACCCCCTGGATACGACGATGCCTCCGCGAGCTTGGTAGCTCCGGAGGCATATGTGTCCGTGTGCCGCGATTCTTGCACGCAGGTGGCCGCTAGATCAACTGGTGTTGAGCGAAACTCGCGAGATTGTGAGTTCGGCTCGAATTCTGTCGCGCTCCTCAGGTGTGGGCGGGACCGGGATCTCGTTCACGATCAGCCACCGGATGACCGCCAGGTCCAGCATGTCGAAGTACAACTTCCTATCGACGATGCCGACCTTCCGGGCTTTGTACCGGGTGCCCCATACGCGGATTGTCGAGGGCGTCACATGCAGACGCTGGGCGGCGTCGAAGACGTTGATCGGACGAACGACCGCGCTCACCCCCACTGGATTGCCTTGTTCCGGGCGCGAACATCGGCGATGTGAGAGGTCAAGGGTTCCTCGATCCTGAACCACTCGCCGACGACCCACAGCGCCGCGAACTGCGCGTGCCGGGATCTTTCGAGGGTGAACCCGCCGGGTTCGATGGCCAGCAGCCTGTCGTGCGGAACGTCCAAGAGGCGCTGCGTGAGGTTGCGAGTAGTTCCGATCTTCACGCGGTCGCTGAACTGCACGTAGTACACGAGGTCGATCTTTGGATCGATGGGCCCATTGGCGAGTTTGCGCCGTACGGCCGCAGCGCGGGCGGCGGCATGGGCGGCGAGTTGGGCGACACGTTCGGGACCGTCGGGCACCTCGCCGAGGTCGGCCGCGACACGATTCGCGATGTAGGTGTCCACCTCGTCGGGGGCGATGAGGCCGAGGGTGTCTCGCCAGTCTCGGTTGTGGTCTCGGCAGAGCGGGATGGGACTGTCGGGCTGTGGGGTCTTCGCGCATCGCTGTGCCCCTACGGGGGCTACACAGGTGTTCGTCCGGTAGGCGGAGCTGTTGATCTTGATTCGGCTTCCGCATCCGCACCGGAATGCGCCGCGTCCTCGTAATGCGTCAAGGGCCATGTCTCGCCCGCATCCGCAGCGGACGGTAACGTCCTGCATGTCGACTCCCAATCAGTCGGCCACTCCCGGGGCGGTGCCAGCCGTCGCCGGGGTTTCTTGTGCCTCAATTGTCCCAGAAATACCCGATCTTTGCGACTTTTTCGGGCGCACGTTCCCGCAGGTCAGAGGGCGTTTTTGCGGGCCGTTTCAAGCGCGTCGAGCTCCTGAAGGCGGCGGATGAGCTCGCGCCTCTCGTCGGCGCTCATGCGGGTGCTCACGGTTCCGACCGGCACCATGATGACGTCGCCCGTGATGGGGCACGGGAGGAGGTCGGGGAGGGCCATACCGGCAATTCTGGCAGGCCCCACCGACGTTTCGGCTCACGGATGTTCAGGCGTGGCGGTCGGAAGCCGCCAGTGCTTCCGGTACCCGTCATGCGCTGCGTACGGGAGGGCGAGCAACCTGAGCACGTGAGCTACCGTGCCGGTCTCGGGTTCCGCGACATCCCATTCGCCGGTCGAGAACACTTCGGCGCGTTCGACGCAGCGGTTCACGATCTGCCGCTTGGACTCGATGTCGTCGAGGGCGCGCTTCTTGCCGATGGCGAGGACCTTAAGCCAGGGGTAGTTCGTTTCCTGGTAGACCTCGATGCCCGTGACCTCGTTGCCGTCGAAGTCGTCGAGGCGCTGGACGACGAACTCCTCTTCGTCGAGGCGGGCGCGAACGAATTCGATCAGCTCGTTGATGTCCGCCACTCCTCTCGGAATTCCGGGTGGTCTACGTACGGCGCGGCGAGGATCTTCAATGGTTCGGTCTCGTCGTAGGTCCACAGGTTGTTGCTGGCGGCCCAGTCCTGGGTGCGTTGGAGCCAGGCCAGCAGCCGCCGCTTGGCTTCGAGGTCGCGCAGCACGCGGGCGGGGTGGTGGCGGGCGATGTGACGGGCCACGCCCTCATCGTCCGACGCCTGCGGGTCAACGTGCGAGACCACGCCGTCGTCCATGGAGTCCTCGATGTACCAGCGCTGGGACTTGCCTCGGGTTTCATACGGGGTTGGTTCGGCGCGCCATGTTCCGGCGTCCTCGTGCCATGTCGCGCCGCGCGCGGCCTGCTCGTCCTCGTCGAGGCGGGCGCGAAGGAAGGCGATCAGCTCATCCACTTTGCGTCTCGATTCCGCGTAGTCGGGTCAGGTAGTCGATGGTCGCGGCGACCAGCTCACGCTCGCCTTTCAGGTGTTTGCCGCCGGTGTCTTCGAGGATCTTCGCTACCTCGGTCAGGTCGACTCTTTCGGCGAGGCCGAAGAGGCTGACTGCGACGTCGTGGAGCACGCGGACGACGACGGCGCATTCTTTGTGGGTTACGGGTGGATTTCCCATCGGCCGCGTACCTCCTCCAGTTCGCCGCGCTCGTCGGCTTCAACTTCGACATTGCGGGTGACGGTCACGGCTTGCGCTCCTGGCCGGTGTGGGGTTCCCAGTCTTTCCAGCCTGGCCGGTGCCGGTATCCGCGCGCCTTGATGACGACCGCCTCGCAGGGGGCGACCTGGTCGCAGCGGGTGCAGTCTCCGGCGAAGTTGGGCTGGTGGCGGTCGAGTTCGGCCAGTTCCGCTTCGCAGCGGGCGATCGTGTCCCGAGGGTCGTGCAGGGCGATGTGGTGCGCCACGTCCGCGTCGTAGACGCCGCCGCCTTCCCACCCTGAGTCGATGATCGGGCGGCCGTCATCGAGGATGGCCAGCTCGTCGAGTTCAGCACGACCGGCCTTCGCCACAGTCCATACGCCCGCGCCGATGGCCTCGGCGGCGGCCTTGTCGCCTTCGATCGTGGATCGGAGCCATACGGCCACCTCCGGCATTCGCTGATCAACCACGTCGTGCCCTCCTCCTGGCCTTGCGGCGGTACACGGTCTTGATGCGACGCATCCTGGCCGCCAACGCGATAAAGGGCTCGTCATAGATGAGCCAGACGAGCGAGAAGCCGCGATGGTGTAGCCGCTGCGGATCTGTGGTGGCCATCAGCCCTCCCTGCTGAGTTCGCCCGCCAGCCGGGCCAGCGCGTACCCGGCCTGTGCGACGCGCTCCCGTTGCGCCGCCGACAAATGCGCAAGCGCCTGCCGGGCCGGGCCGGTGTCGCCCCGGCACAGATGGTGGACCGCCAACTCAGCCGCGCGGGCGCGCTCGATCTCCTCCCGCTGAACCCGATGCGCAGCCATCCGAGCCGCCTCCTGGGTGCGGGCGTCGGCGGTCTTCTCCCCCTCCAGCGCCACCAGCTGCTGCTGCGAATGCTCGGCCCGGCACTGCCTGCACACCGCGCCGTCCGGCCGGTCCTCGAAGTCGAAGATCTGCACCAGCTGCCGCAAACCGCACCGGCACGGCACCTTCAACGGTTCCGCCGGCGCGCTGGTGTCGGTGAGCACGGCCCGGCATTTCCAGTGGAGTTGGAAGAGCTCCAGTGCCGCATCCTCGCCGTCCAACTCGACGATCTCGCCGTCCCGCATCATCGGCTCGAAGTCGAGGGCGAGTAGGGCGTCGACGCGCGGTTCCAGGATCTTGACCGCCTGCTGCAGGGCGACGCTGTCTCGGCGGCGGCGCGAGAGTTCGGTGTCGAGTGGGGACAGGTGGGCGACCTCGCGGACGCGTTCCTCCCAGGAGACGAGCGTGAAGGTGAGGAGGCGCAGGAGTTCGTCGGCGGAGGTGTTGATGAGCAGGCCGGGGCTTTTCGACGTGGTGACTTTCGGTCCGCCGTTCGAGCTTGCGCCGGCGACGAGGAGGGCTTGGTGGACGCGGACGTACATGCGCGGGAGTTGGCCGATGGCGACTTGGAGGAGGTCGCGGTCGGTGTCGCAGAGCGGCCGCGGCGAGTGGGCGGGTTCGCGTCGTCCGGTGTCGGGGTCGATGGTTGCGGCGCTACAACGCTGGTCGCGGGCGCAGGGCCGGTCTTCGTCGTGGGCGCGTGGGTCCGGCCGGAGCGTTGTGGGGTTGGTGCTCATGCGGTCCTTCCGGGGGGTGTGGCGGCGCGTGGCGGGCGCGTCGGGTGTGGCGTGAGGGGATTTTGGCGTCGATCCGGCAGATTTGATCTCAGAGCTTCAGTGGGTGGGCTTGGAGGTGTTCGCGGACGATGCGGCGGGCGTGCGTGACCTGGTCGGCGTATTTGCGTTCGTGGGCGGTGAGAAGCTCGTCAAAGATCACGAGGGCTGTTGGGTCCGTCCAGCGGCATCCGCAGCTGTAGCGGCGTTGTTCGGGCTGGCTGATGCTGCGGCTCATCTCGGTGAGGGTGCCTTTGAGGCAGGTGGGGCAGAGTCGCCAGCAGCCGATGCGGTGGCCGCGCAGGGCGCGGCAGTCGCGGCAGGTCATCGCTGTTCGCCTGCCGCTTCTGAGTCCAGCCAGCGGGCCATCTCGGCGCCGGTGATGGTCTTGCCGCTCGGAAGTGTGACCGTGGCCTCGGGGCCGAACTGCGCGCCCGTCGGCATCCGGATCGCGGCGGCATCGGCGGGCGTGACCTCGTGGGCGTGGAGCGGGGCGTCAGGCGCAGCGGCCGATGGCGCGGCTGTTGGGCGGTCCCCGGTCAGAGTCCTGGCGAGTTCCCGCAAACCGGTGACGATTCGGCAGGCGTGGTCGTCGCACGGCTGGCCGTCGACGTGCGGGCGGCCGAGGTCGGGGTGCTCTGCGACGAAGGCAGCTGCCGCGTCGTACAGGTCGGCGAGTTGGGGTCGGGCGTCGAGGATGCGTACGAGGTGGCGGGCTACGCCGCTGTAGCGGGTCTCCAAGATCCGGCATTCGGGGCATGGCCCGTCGTGGGGTTGGGTGTTTTCGCAGAGGGCGATGGCGACGACGTGTTTGCGTCCGCCGTCTGTGAGCTGGGTGGCGAGGGCGGAGACGGGGCCGCGCAGGATCTGGGCGGCGGCGGTGAAGTCTTCGGGGGTCACGGCGTGATCCCTTCGTATTCGCACCACGCCCGCGCTTGAGCGAGCAGCCCGGCGAGGTTGCAGCCGTAGAGCGTGATCGGCCCGTCGAGGTCGAGGGCGACCCGGATCACGGCGGTGCCCTGGTGTTTCGCGGCGCCGATGGTGATGTCGACTCCGGCGGCGATGAGCCAGTGCAGGAGGGCGGCCGGGCAGTCGAGGCGCGACGTTGCTGCCCGGTGGTCGTCGGCTCCCAGGGCGGCGATCCGCGTCAGGACCTGGCCGACCTGAGCATCGGGGATTTCGATGCTGTGGTGGCCTGTGCCCGGGTGGCGGCGGGTTTCGAGCAGGACGTCGCCGCCGGTGGTGCGGACTCCGTACAGGTTGAGTCCGCGCGGGTCGTGGTGGATCAGTTCGGGGGTGGTCATCGCCGTTCTCCGGTGGTCCACGGCAGTGCCAGCCCGTCGCCCTCGCGGCGCGGAACAATGTGGAGGTGCAGGTGGAAAACCGTCTGTGTCGCCAGCTCGCCTGCCGAGGTGATGATGTTGCACGGCCACATGGTCCGCCCCAGTTCGGCAGCGGCGGACATGGCCAAACCGGTCGTGTACGGGTCTTCCGTCGCGTCCTGGACGTGGACCTTCGGCACCACCAAAACGTGGCCCTCGGTGACGGGGCCGAGCGGCACGAACGCCACGGCGTCAGGCCAGCGGTAGACGATGTCGGCGGGTGCGTCTCCGGCGACGATCCGGCAGAACACGCAGTCGGTTCGGCTCATCGTTGGTCTCCAGCGGGTGTGGACTTGGGCGTGGCGTTGAGGAGTTCGCGGATGCGTGCCTGCATGCACGTGCCGTCCGCGAGCCGGTCGTGTTCTTGGCATTCGCCGTGGTGGTCGTACCGGCACGGGTAGGGGTCGAGCTGTTGGCGGAGGATCGCCTCTGCCTGCTCGGCGCGGGCGCGGAGGTCGTTGATCTCGCCTTGCTGTTCGAGGAGTTTGGTGGTGGCTCGCCGGTTGAGGTCGCCGTAGTACTTGTCGGGGAGGCTCATCGTTGTTCTCCTGCCGCTGTGATGGTGGGTCGTGCGAGGTGTACGACGTACGGCGTCCCGCACGGGCCTGTTCGAACCGCGACGCCGTAGCGGGCTCCGTGCCAGTGCATGCCGCCACACCCGGGGCAGAGGATGACGGCGTGTCCGGGGCTGGGCCACAGCACGCTGGGCGCTCCGCGGACCAACACGGCGGTGACGTGGTGGACGATCAGGCACACCTCGGCGCGTGCGGGCTGGTGGGTGTGGACGCAGACGACCGCGCAGCGTGAGGGGGCGTGGCAGAGGCCTTGGCCTTCCGCCTTTCCGCAGGTCAGGCAGCGCGGGTCGCAGGGGAGTTCGTTCCACGCCTTGTCGCGTTTGGGCCGGTCGAGGTCGAGGAGGTGGCGGCGGCGGGAGCGCGGCTTTGCGGCCGCCTTTGGGGAGGGTGAAACCGGCTCTTCGGGTTCGGGTTCCTCGATGGGGAGGTCCCAGAGTCCCGGGTGGTCGAGGGCGGCGGCGCGGCTCATGCCAGCTCCAGCGGGGCCTGGGCGAGGCGTCGGGCGGCCTTCTCGGCGTACGGCTCGTGGGCTTCGATGCCGATCGCGCGGCGGCCGGACAGGCGGGCGGCTTCCAGAGTGGAGCCGGAACCGGCGAACGGGTCGAGTACCAGGCCGCCCGGCGGGCAGGCGTAGGAGATCAGCGGCGTGAGCAGCTCAACAGGCTTCTCGGTGGGGTGGATCGCTTTGCCGCGCATGCTCCGCGCACTGATGACGCTGGTCATCAGGCGTGTGCCGTCGTCGGTCCAGTCCACGGCCCGGTACGCGCCTGCATGCGGGATGTCGTTGGGGTTCTTGCGGACGATCTCCCCGGGCTTAGTGCGGGACTTCACGCCGCCGGGCGGGATGTGCCGGATCGCCTCGTGGTAGATCTCGTCACGCCATCCGCCGCCCCGGTACCAGTGCAGGACGTGCTCATGGATACGGCGGAAACGGTCGGCCTGGCGGCCAGAGCCGTTGTTCTTCTCCCAGATCACGCAGACGTCGCCGATGGCGGGCTGGCCGTCGTCGTCGCGGCTGACGATGTCCTGGGACAGCCGCCATCCCGCCGACTGGAATTCGTGCAGGTGGGCGAAGAACATCCGCTGACTGCCGAAACACCACATCGACCGGCTTACGTCGGCGGCGACCTTGAGCCAGCCGTCAGGCCAGCGGTCCCACGGGAGAGATGTCTCCTGGTAGGGAGGATCCGCACAGATCAGGTCCGCCTGCAGCCCCAGCGCCGGAATCACTTCCCGCATGTCACCCAGGTAGAGGGCGACCTGGTCGTCGGCGTAGTACGGGACGGGCAGGGCGAGTCGGCTCATGCGTTCCACCTCAGGTACATGCCGAGCGCGTGCCTGACGCCGGGGTAGGCGGCGTTGGCGTTGGTGGTCCGCTGGAACTGGAAGTCGATCGGCAGGCCGGTGCGGATCCGTCCGAGTTCGCTGATGGCGGCGCACAGCAGCGACCACCGGTCGTGCGTCCGCCCGGGCGAGTGGTAGCTGGGGAACAGCTGGTCGAACTCGTCGTCGGGCAGCATCAGGCGGACGTCGACGTCCCGCCAGGTTTTGCCGACGGCGGCGGATCCGACCAGGTACGGGGTGTGGCCGAACGCCTCGTGCAGGTCGCGGCCCCAGGCGTTGAGGTGGATGAGGGCGGGCATGCCGACGCCGGCCGCGCCGGTCTGCGGGCGGGGCTCGGGTTCGGGTGTCGCGGTCATGGCGTGATCCCTTCGGGTGCGCAGTGCGCCTTGGGCAGGAGGTCGGCTGCCGTGACGCCGAGGGCGTCGGCGACGCGGAGCAGGTCGATGGCGGTGATGTCGCGGTGTCCGCCTTCCCAGCGGCTGATGGTGGCCTGGGTGTAGCCGGTGCGGTCGGCCAGGTCGGTTTGGGTCCATCCGCGCGCTTCTCGGGCGGCGCGGATGCGGACGCCGATGGCGCGGGCCTGTACGCCTCTGTGAGCGCCTTGTGCAGCGTCCCCTACTACGTTTACCGGCGGACCCGTCTTCGTGGCCCCAGCGCCCTCTGAGGGCCGCGTGGCGGGTGTTACGCGGGTGGCGGTCACGAGACGCCTCCAAGGAACCGGAACTGCTTGGGATCGGCGACCGGATGGCTGTAGCGGATCCGCCACCGCATACGCCGGTTGATGTCCTCCAGGAGCGCGTCACCCATCTCGGCGACCCACAGCGGGACGTGCCGGGACTCGACGACCTCGCCGGGGACGATCCGCCCGGCCGGGACGGTGGCGTGCCAGGTCTGGGTCATGACGGCAACTCCGTGAGCTGAAGGGCGATCAGCGCCCGCCGGACACGCCGCGGCTGGGCACACTGCACGCAGTCCCCGTGTCGGGCCCGCTGCTCCAGCGGCGGCGGCGTCACGCCGTGGACCGGGCATCGGGCGTCGGCACGGATGAGCGCCTCACGCACGAGCCGGAGCATCTCCGAAAGGTCGAGCTCGCCCGGGCAGTCGTCGGCGGCGTGACCCTGCCGCATCGTCTTCGCCGGATGGTTACGGCCGTGCTGCACACAATCGGGCGCGGCGTTGCCGGGGTCGACGAGGCCGCACGGCTCCTGCGGGCACGGGCATTCGTCTTCGAGCGGGTGACCGGACCAGGAACGGCCGCGGTGCGTGCCGGTCATCGCGTCACGTCCTCGACCGGCACCAGCTCGACCCGCAGCCCGTACAACGCCAGCAGGTCGTCGAGGCGGCGCGGCAACAGCCGGATCGTCCCGATCTCGATCTGGTGGATGCCGCTCGCCGCGCACCCGAACTTCTCACCCGCCTGCTCCTGAGTGAGACCGGCCTGCTCGCGGGCCTGCCGGAGGCGGACGTGCAACGGCTGTGCGCGCGGCGGCTCGGCCGGAACGTTGTCCGTGGTGGCGGTCATGCTGCGGCCTTTCGGATCCGTGCGGCGTACCGGCTCGCGGTGCGGGTCGACACCCCGATGCGGGCGGCGGCGACGGTTCGGAGTTCGCCCTGGCCGCGGAGCTCGGCGAAGTCCTGGACGCGGGCGGCGGCTGGCCTGCTGGTGCGCGGCTTGGGCGGGAACCAGTGCAGGGTGCCGGTCTTGGCGTGCAGGTTGTGGCAGGTGCGGCAGAGGCCGCGCCGGTGCAGGCCGACGTGGCGATCGCAGGCGCGGCAGGTCGGGGTCACTGGCCGGCCTCCATGGCGTGCTTGATGCGGGCGTCGCGGACCACCTGCGGGACCGGGCCGAGCGGCGGTTTCCAGCCGGGTCCGGCGATCCGGTTGGCGATGATCCGGGTGACGAGGTCGTCGACGACGTGGGCGGCGACGTGGTCTTTCAGGTCGGCGGTGAGACCCGCGCGGAGGTTGATCCAGCCGTCCTGGATGTGCGGGTCGGTGGTGGTCTTTCTGCTGGTCACGGCCGCTCCGTCCCGTGTAGGACGGCGCGCTGAACCCCGTTGACCTCGACCCATTCGGCGAGTCCGGCTTCGACGAGGCGCCCTTCGTGGGGATGGTCGAGGGGGTGGCCGGCCGTCGTGCGGCAGCCTTCGCCGGGCAGGGCGCGGCAGGTGCCCCAGGGGCAGGGGACTTGCATGGCGACGATGCGGTGCGGCGACCGGTAGGTGCCGCGGGCCTGGATGTAGGTGCTGGTGGGGGCGGAGCCGTGGCCGGGGGCGGGGATGGCGCGTTGGGGGTCCATGCCGTCGGCGAGGCGTTTGACGATGGCGTTGAACTGCTGCTGGTAGGCGGCTTGGTCGTGGGTGAGTTCGGGTGCGGGTGCGGGGATGGGCCGGGCGGCGAGGCGGAGTTCGCGCGTCCGCTTTACGCGAGTGCGGATGTGGGCGGGCATGAGCCAGTCGGTGCTGTCGGTGTAGTGCTCGACGACGGCGGTTTGGGCGTCGGCGAAGGGGAGGTCGCCGATGGCGAGGCGCCAGGCGGCGATGTCGGTTTCGCCGATGGTGCGCCGGTCGTAGGCGGCGGCGCAGGTGAGGATGTCGATGATCTGGTCGCGGGTCATGGTGATGTCCCGTTTCATCGTTCGATCTCTCCCATGATCTTGATGAGGGGGTGGGGGCGTTCGTCGCCGGTGGCGGGTGGGCCTTTGAGGGCTTGGGCTGCGGCGACGCGTTCGTCTGTGGTGGATCTGCGGGCGGTGTTGCCGCCGGGCGGCCCGGGTCGGCTCACGCGTTTGTCGTGTTCGCGGCGCATCCAGTTGCGCCAGGTGGCGACCCAGTCGGCTTTGCGGCCCTTGGTGCCGGGCTGGGCTCGCCAGTAGTCGCAGAAGGCTTCGTGGTCGGCGGTGCCGCAGGTGGGTGTCTTCTCGCGGGCCCAGGCCGCCATGTCCTCGGTGACTCCGAAGTCGTCGGGCAGTCGGGTGCCGTTGTCGCGCGGTCGCGCGCGTGACGGACTCGTAGAGTCCGTCTGTTCATCTCCGTTAGGAGATGACGGGACGGGACGGGACGGGGCGCTGTTACTTACGGTGCTACTAGCAGGGTTACTAACGCCGTTACGGTCGCCACCGCGTTTCTGCTGCTCACGCCACTTCTTCTGCCGATCGGCGTTGTCCTTGCGGTCGGCGAGGACCTTGGATTTGGTGGGCTGGTAGTCGAAGTAGTCGTGGATGAGCCATCCCCGTTTTCCCGTAACTGTGTCCGTAACGTCGTTACTGGGGTTGGCGGGGCAGGACTCGGAGTCGCACGGGGTTCCGATCTCGTGAAACAGGCCGCGATCGAGGAACTCGGTGACGAAGCGTTCCGGCGTTCGCACCCGCGCACACACGTCTTCGAGGTCTTCCTCGGGCACGAATCCGTCAGTGAGGTTCCGTGCGCACCAGAAGATCGCTGAAGAGTGCAGGCGGTATGCAGCATCCGAGAGGCGTGACACCTTGCGGTTGATCGGGTACTGGTCATCGAAGCGGACCCAGGGCATGGGTGGTGCTCTCTTTCAGGGTCGAAGGGTCACGCGGCAGGGTGCGGGGCCCGTATTCGACTGGTGTGGATCAAGGCGTTCTCCTAGGCGGTCAGTTGGTGGGGTACTCGTTGGGCATCTGCATGCCGGGACGGCCGTTGGACAGGTTGGGCTTGAGGTGCACACGGCAGCCGGCTTCGCGGGCCTGGGCGACGATGCGGGCGACCCACTCGAAGGGCGGGGCGAAGGCGGGGACGACGCCGGTGGGCTGCCGGGTTTCGGTCTGGGCGCCGATGACGATCCAGTCGAACATCGACAGGTCGGTGAACTGGAGCGGCTCCCGGAGTGGTTCGAGGGACAGCCATTTGACCTTGACGCCGTCGATCTTCCGGAAGGCGTCCTCGGCGATGCGGACCCGCTTCTGCTCGTCGACGCTGGTGCCGACCCAGGCGCCGGGCGGCATGTCGAGGCCGACGTAGCGGGCAGGGAATTTGGTGAGCAGGAGGTATTCCCACCAGGGGCTCGCGTTCATCGACTTGTGTACTTGGGCGATCCACTCGTCGGGCACCCAGCGGCCGTACAGGTCGGCCATCGAGCAGACGAAGACGCGCTTCCACGCCGGATCGCCGCGGTGCTGCGCTGGAATGACGGTGTTGGCCGGAGCGTCGAGCCGCTCGTGGTGGAACAGCGGCGTGAACCCGGCGGGGTAGGCGGCCTTGAATCGCTCGCTGGTGGCGATCTCGCGGGCGTAGCAGTAGTCGCAGCCATGCAGGCACCCGGTGACGGGGTTCCATGACCATTCAGCCCACGAGATGCCGTCGCCGGAGCTGGTGTTGAAGGTGGCCTTGCCCTGCGGTTTGGGGTAGGCGACTTCCTGGCCGGTGTTGGTGCGCAAGGTGAGCATGACCGCGGCCGGCCTGGGAGCCGGTTCGGGCCTGGGCAGGGCGGCGACCCGCTGCTTGCGCTGCCGGTCCGCGGCGTCCAGGGCGACCGCTCCGGAGCGGACCTGGGCGGCGAGATCGGGGGCGTCGCGTTGAAGGGCTTTGGCCTGCTGGACGGCGCGGCCTGAGGCGCCGACGAGCTTCGCGGCACGCTCGCGCGATTTTGTCTCGAACGGCCGCAGAATGGGCTCTGGAGTTGGCGACTGTGGCAGATCTGCCACAGTCAAAGTAGGCGAAGAGTTACCGTTCCGACTGCTGCTGTCACCCACCGCAGCGCTCTTGCGCTCAGCCTCGGCGGCCTTCGCCGCCCCAGAAATCGCCTTCTCGTATTCAAGCGCGATGAGTGCTTTCTGCCCGGCGTTCAGATGCCGCCGCTCGATATTCGTCGAAACGATGTAGTCGAGGATCATTGAATCGGTGTAGCTCGCAGGGAGCGCCTCGAACACCGGGTTGACACCTGCGGTCTGACATGCCCGGAAGCGGTTGCGGCCGTCGACTAGGACGGTCCGGTCGTGGTTGAGCACGATCGGCTGTCGCTGCCCGTGAGACTTGATGTCGCGGGCCAGTTCTTCGAATTCCTCGCCGTCGATGAGCGGAAAGGCGTCAGCGAAAGGGTGGACCTCGTAAGGGCCGAGTTTCGTCATCGGTACTTCTTTCCGTGGATCTCGCAGTGACAGGGATGGCAGACGGCGATCATGTTTTCGGGAACATCGAAAGTCCCCCACGGCGGATAGCGGAAATGGTGGGGCTCGACTGGCGGCCATTCGCGGCAGCGTTCGCACCTGCCGGCGGCTCGCTCGAAGACCAGCGCTCGGACAGCGAGGAACTTCGGGTGCCGCAGGTACTCCCGGTAGGTCCGGTAGGGCGGCCCAGTAGCCCGCTCCGTGGCTTGCTCAAAAGGGAGCGGCGTGTTCGCTTTCTCGCGGTGCTGCAGGGAGGTCAGGTTGAGCTGGTCGAGGATCTGCTCCCCGGCCGTCGAGTCGAGCCGGTGGAAACCCCGCTGCTGCCAGGCCGGCATGTTGACCCAGTTGGACCAGAGCACGAACGTCCACTGCCACGGCCCGGCGGGCTTGCGGATGAGGGTGATCCGCTTGTCTACGGCGGCGATGTGGTCCGACAGCAGCGGCCGGTCAGAGGCACCGCGGAGCCGTATGTCGCTGCCGCGGCGGCGCTTGTACTGGGTCGCGGAGACGTAGGAGAGGAGGTCGACTTTCGGCAGGAGCTGGGCGGACTGGTTGAGCAGCTGGTGGGGGATCTCGTCCTTGATGGGGTCGGCGTAGACGAGCCCGTGCCGGCCGGGTTGGGGGCCTTGCTGGTGGAGCCAGCGGGCGAAGCCCTGTTCGCAGCGTTCCGCGAAGATGGGGGCGCTGTCGGCGTCCGGCTGGTCCAGGAGGCTGGTGGGCACCCACAGGGCTTCGGCCAGTCGTGCGGCAACGGCCGGGTCTTCGTCGAAGTGGATGGCGAAGTTGGGGATTCCAGCGCGGGTCATCAGGTCCTGGGCGATGAGCGGGCTGCCGAGGAAGTGCCGGCCTTCGTAGTAGAGGTGGCCGGGCCCGGCGTACAGGTCGGCGTACAGGTAGGGGAGCCCGCCGTGGCGGGCGAGGATGCCTTTGCAGATGTTGATGTGCATGCCGAGGATGCCGCGGAAGTCGGCTTCCTTGGCTTCGGTGTCGGCGCTGATCCAGGCGTCGCTGGCCTGCTTGGCCGGCCCGGATCTCGTCTGTCTCACCCCTACGCCTCCTGACTTGCGGGCGTGTTGTGCGAGGTGCGGGTGGCCTCGTGGACGAGGTCGCGGTATTCGCCTTTGGGGCGGCGGGCGAGGACGTGGTCCAGGAGCCGCCGGCTGGTGATGCGGGCTGCGGTGTCGCTGGGGCCGAGCGCGTAGGCGGGGGCGGCGTTTTCGTCGGCCGGTGGCAGGAGGAAGCGGGCGACGGGCATGCCGAACAGTTCGCTGAAGGCGAGGAGTTCGATGGCGCGGAATTCTTTGACCCGGGTGCCTTTGACGGAGCGTTCGGCGTTGCAGACGGTGACTTCGGTCCATCGGGTGCCGGTGAGGCGGGTGAGGCGGCGGGCGGTTTCCTGCTGGGTGAGGCCGGCGCGTCGTCGTGCCTGGGCGAAGTTGTGGGCGACGATCTGGTTGATGGTGGGCGCGGCGGCTTGCGAGTCGTCTGTAGTCACAGAAGACTGTTTCCTGAGCATGGGTGACAACACGGGACCAATCTAGTGGGCGTTCCGGGTGGCCGCAATGCGGGTGCGACAACAAACCTTGCATGGGTGACAGGTTGGCGTTTACTGTCGCGGGGTGGATGACAAGCAGAGGCTGACGATCAATCAGGTGGTCGCGTTCAATCTGGGGAGCGCGCGGCGGCGCGCGGAGATGACGCAGGAGGAGGCGGCCGAGCGGCTGACCGCGGCGACGGGGAAGAAGTGGACGAGCAACACCGTGGCGCTGGCTGAGCGGTCGTGGGCGACCGGGCGCCGGCGCGAGTTCGACGCAGACGAGCTGGTGGCGTTCTGCCTGGTGTTCGGGCATCCGCTGGGGTACTGGTTTCTTCCGCCCGGGTCGGCTGGGAAGGAGGAGGAGTTTCTGGCGGGTGTCGAGGGCCAGGAGCTCGACCATTTGACGTTGGTGAGCCTGGCGTTGCCGTTGCGGCCGGGCAGCGGGTTCGTGGATGCGGCGAATGCGGCGGCTCGGGTCCATCACCTGTCATGGGTGCCGTCCAAGCCGACGTGGTATCGGCCGGAGGAGGAAGGCTTGGAGGCGGGTCCGCCGATCGTGGCGCCCGCGCAGGGTTCGATCGTCGATGAGGCGCGGCGCCGGAGGGCGATTGAACATCTGGATGCGGCTCGCCAGTTGCTGGCTCCGGAGGAGTTCCCGCCGTTCTGAGACGTCCGCGTTCTTTCGGGACGCGCGTCCTGCATGTGTTCCAGCCCGGACGCCCGAGACGGTGTTGCTGCGGCCGGACCCGTTGTTCGTGAGCGACGCCAACGAGGCAACCCGGGTGCACAACGTGTCGTGGTCTCCGCCCAGGGGCAGCCGGTGGGAAGTGCCGAACGATGAGATCGATGGGGTGCAGCGCCATCAGCGAGTGGAGCAGGTCCCGCCAGTGGATGCGGATGGTGTGGCGGACGAATGGGTCGGTGATGGGCTTCTGCCAGACGATGGGGTGGCCGTTGATCTTGGAGGTGACGTGGTAGCGGTCGCCGGTTTCGCGCCGGTCGTAGGTGGGTTGGATGGATTGGCGGGTCATTGTCTGCCTCCGATGTGGTCGGCGAGCCCGGAGACGGCGGCCAGCGCTTCGCCGGGTGCTAGCCCGACCGGGCCGACCAGGTAGCGGCGGTAGGCGGAGTCGAGGTCGGCGGCGGCCATGACGCTGAGGACGCCGGTGGCGTGGTCGCGCGCGTCGTCCGGGTCCCACTGGCCGACCTGGCGGTTGCCGACGTAGGTGGCGAGGAATCCGTTGCCGGTCTTCTGGCTGACCCCGGGCACCAGACGGAGCGGGGCGGTCGCGGCGTCGTCGAGGGGCGGCCGGTCTGCCCGCAGGTCGGCGACCGCGCGCGCGGCGAGTTCCACCGGCATCCCCGTCGCCCGCAGCTGCCGGATGACGGCGGCGTCATGTTCGGCGTGGACGGAGGCGCGGAAGATCTCGGCGACGTAGGCGTATGCCGTCTTCGCGTCGAGGATGCGGCTCTTGTCCTGGTCGTAGTGGATGGCGGTCACGTAGGTGGTGCCGTCTGCGGACAGGTCGGACTGCACCCAGATGGCGTCGCGGGTCTGGTCGGTCATCAGTACGGCCTGTCCTCGTCGCAGTCGGCTGCCGTGTACGGCTTGGTTTCGAGTTCCCACCGGCTGACGGGCGCGGGTCGTCCGATGGCGGCGGCCTTGTGGGCGATCTCCTGCGTGGTCGGCGTGAGGCAGTAGACGGAGCCGGGGCTGACGTACTGCGTCATCGCGTCGTGGCCGGGGGTGGCGGGCACGTCGAGGCGCAGGAAGGACGCGCCCGCGATGGTGGCCTCGGACACGTACGCGCCGACGCGGCGGTGTCCGAGCAACTCCACGACGGCATGTCCGATGCCGGACGGTTCGGGCTCCTCGGCCGCCCCGCGATCTCCGCTGAGCTCCCGGCGTAGGGCGTCGGCGTCGGTGAGTGTCGCTGCGGCCAGGGCGACGCCGAGGGCTCCGTAGGTGTCGCCGAGGCGGCGGAGGCCGTCTAGGAGCTCTGGGGCGATGGTGCGGGGCTCGCCCGCCCCGCGGGCGGTGGTCGGGTAGCTGGGGTTTCCGCTGTAGATCACGGGCGGTGGTCCTTTCGGGTGAGTTGGTGGATGCCGAGGGCGAGCGCGCCCAGGCTGGCGAGCCCTGCGAACGCGGCGACGGTGGCGAGTCCGGCGGCGGCGAACATGAACGCGGAGGCGGCCAGGGCTAAACCGGCGAGGACGGCTTTCATGGGGTCTCCTGGGTGGTGATGGCGCGGGCAGCCTGCTCGCTCAGCTGGATGACGGCCTCCTCGGCCGCGAACGCCCGGTCCCGGTAGGCGAGGCCGTTGTTGACGACGTCGACCAGGTTCTCGGCGATGCCGGGCGACATGGCGACGGCGACGAAGGTCTCGGTGCCGTCTTCTCCGACCTGGTAGATGTTCTGCGGGTTGCGGTTGCCGTGCCGGATCCGGACGTGCGCGGGCACGGCGATGACACGTCCGGCGCGGATGAGCCGCTGGAGGGCGTCGTCGATCTCGGGAGCGTCCGGGCCGCCGTCGGGGTTAGCCGGTGTCTGGATCGGCGGATGGTCCTCCTGCGGAGGCATGGGCGGGTCGACGAGCCCGGCCTTGCGGAGGGCGGTGACCACCCGGGAGGCGGCGCGGGTGGCGTTGAGGCGGAGTCCGCCGTCCTCGGTGCTGTACGCGGCGAGGGCTTCGCGGGCGATGCCGTACGGGTCCGGCCTGCCTGCGTGGTTGGCGCGGACAACCCCGGCCAGGTCCCCGAGCGCGTCGGCCAGCGCGGGCGGGATCGGCTGCTCGGCCTGCACCGAGATGGGCCCGGTCGGCGTGTCCACGATCTCGCACGAGGATGGCCGATACCCGCCGTGCTTCTCGCCTTCGTGGTCGAGCGCCAGATCCGTCAGGTCGCCGAGCGTGAGCACCTGGTCGGCTGGTCGTGGCTCGCTCTCGTGCACCTCGGGTGCCTCGCACCCGTCGCGGGGGCAGGTGAGCCAGACGTCGCAGGTGGAGGTGACCACGTACGCGTCGAACGCGTCGGGGTCGACAACCGGCATGAGCGGCTGCAGGTGCGGGTGTGCGGCGTGCAGGACGGCCTCGGCCATCGGGTATGCGGTGAGCTGGCCGTGCTCGACGTGGAAGGCGATGACGCGGGCGGCGGCGGCGATGGCGTCGTCGGGGATGACGCCGTACGGCGGGTCGGTGGGGGTCTCAGCCATCGCTCGGCTCTCCTTCCACCGCGGCCGCTGCGACGTACGCCTCGTACGCCGCGACAGGCACCCGGAAGGATTTGCCGACCTTGATGGCGGGCAACTCCCCGCTGTGGATGAGCCGGTAGACGGACATTTTGGCGACGCGGAGCTTCGTGGCGATCTCTGCAGGCTTGAGGAACTCGACGTCGGCGGGGACGGGCTCGGTCATCGGCTGCTCGCGATCGTCAGCGCCGACGCGGCGGCCTCGTCCCGCCGCTGGATTTCGGCGCGCAGCTGTTCGGCTTCCTGCCGCTCCTCCGCCTCCAGCCGCTTCTCGCCCCGCCGGTGTTTCATCGCGCCCTTGTAGGCCGGGCCGCACCACGTCGGCGGCCTCACTTCGACACCTCATCCACCGGCAGGCCCTGCACGCTCGCGAGGTCCTTGACCCACGGCGACTCAGCCAGCAGATCCTCCGGCTCCCCCTTCAGGTGGGAGAGCGGCTTCCACAGGCCGATGAACGAGTCGCCCGCCGTCACCAGCACCAGATCGCCGAGCGCCTCGCCGGGGAACATGCGCAACTCGCCCGGGGCTTTCGCCCACCGCGGTGCCGCCCATGACGACAGCACGATGACCGGCGCTGGGCGGGAGACGGGCCGCGCCTGAACGGCTCCGGCGAGAGTTTCCCGCCACTGCCGCAGCACGCGGGGCGGCTCTGCCGGTGTGACGTCCGGGTAGGCCAGGCGGGTGCCCGTCTCGGAGTCGATGCGGATCGCGAGCCGCATCTGTGATGCGGCGTCAGTGGGGACGGGCATCTCGTCGACGACCAGGGACAGCTCGGGGTCGTTGGTTTTGGTGTGCTTGAAGGTGCGCAGCGCGCCGACGGCGTCCTCGCGGCGGAGGGTGAGGGTGAAGTCGTCCAGGCCGTCGACGGGGCCGTGGCGGGTGGCAGCGAGGCTGCACAGCATGTCGGTGGCGACCGCGGTGAGGGTGCCGCCCAGGGCTTCGAGGCGGACGACGCACAGGTTGGGGGCGTCTTTGTCGGTGGAGGCGTGCGGGATGACGGGGGCGAGGAGGCGGTGCAGGTCGGAGGTGCGCAAGTCGACGCGGGTCATAGGTCAGCTGTCCATTCGGGGAGGTCGGGGGTGAAGCGGGGGTGGATGGTGCCCAGCAGCGCGGTCGCCCGCGCCCGCTCGTCGGGGGCCCAGAGGATGAGGCCGCCGCGGGATGGGGTGTGCCAGGCGGGCTGCTCGAGGTGTTTGGCCCATGCCTGCCAGTGGTCGTCGCTGACGGCGATGGGTGGGCGCCCGTCGGGGCGGAGGTAGCGGCGTAGGAGGATGCCCTCTTCGTTGAGCCAGCCGGTTTGTTCGACGGGGGCGCGGTCGTCGGCGTCGAGGAGGGGCAGCATGGAGGTGACGACGACGGGGGCCCGGAAGCCGCGGATCTCGGTTGGGCTGAGTGCGCCTTTGCTGGTGATCGTGTACGAGCCGTCGGGCGGGAAGGCCAGTTCTTCGACCAGGTCGTGCGGGAGTTGGAGGCAGCCGCTCGACCAGGCCGCGTACCGGTCGTCTGTTTCGGCGCGGGTGGCGATGGTGAGGGTGGCCGTGGGGGTGCCGGAGGCGGTGCGGGCCACCTTGTAGAGCGCGGCCAGCGTCAGGCGGGTCACGGGGCGACCTCCCGGAGTTGGGCGTCATACCTGGCGGCGGTCCGCGGCGAGATGCCGACGAGCTCGTCGGCGAGTTCGGGCGCGTTGCCTTTGGCGAGCAGGCGGGCGTAGCGGGTACGGCGGGCGTCGCGGCGGCGCTTGGCCTCAGCTGCGCCGAGCTGGGCCGGGGTCGGGGACGTCATGACGCCACCTGCCCCTGCTTGAGCCGCCGGACGTGCTCGCGCGCTCCGGCGGCGATGAGCGGCGACAGGTCGCCTTGCTTGTAGCGGGCGGTCCAGCAGCGCGACGCCTCCTCCTCGTCCATGGCCTCGGCCCGGCGTTTCACCTCGGCCGCGAGTTCGGCGTCCGGGAGGTCGATCAGGTCGTCGTCCCAGGCGAGCGGCGGCAGCCAGGATTTGGCTTCGGCCATGCGCCGCGCCCTGGTCGCGGATCCGCCGGCGGGGGCCGTGCTTGGCGAGCATCTTGAGGTGGGCGCGCGCCGGTTCGGCGTCGACGAGAGCCGGAGGCGCGGCACCCCATTGCCTCTGGGCGGTCAGCCGGTGGTACTGGGCTTGGGCTTGCGCGTTGGCGGCCCGGCAGGGGGTGCACCGGCAGGGTCCGGGCTGGTCGTTTTCGTCGGGGCCGTGGACGTACCGGTTTCGGGTGCCGTGGGCGCGGGTGCTCATGCCGCCCCGCTCTGCTCGATGAGGCGCACGAACCGCCGGGCGAGGACCAGTTCGTCGTCCGGCACGCCGAGCGCCTCGATGACGTCCTCCGCGCCGCGCCGGAGCATCGCAGCGGCGGCCTTGATCCGCTCGCGGCGATCCTTCATCTGGCCCGGCTCGTCCCGATAGGGGATGTAGGTGAGAGCGACTTCCCGTGTCATGGGAGTGGCGCGTGCGGTGCCCGGGGGCGGTTCGGGTTGGCGTTGTTTCGGCACTGCCGGTTTGCGGATACGCGGAGTCGGGCGAGCGGCGGCACGCTGGGCGTTGGTGGTCCGCTCTGCGACGAGGCAGGGATCACAGGCGGGCACCTTGCGGTAAAGGTGCTGCTTGTAGCCCGCCGGGGTGCCGTGCTTGATGCCCTTCTCCTGGCCGATGACGCTCATGCCGCCTCGCTTTCGGCCTGCTGGGCGAGGATCCGGTCGGCGGCAATCAGGCGTTCGACGTGGCGGATCGACAGGTTGAGCCGGTCCGCGAGCATCTCTTTGTCGAGCTCGCCCTGCTCACGCAGGAACCGGTAGTCCTCCAGTCGTCCGACCGCGCTGGGGCGGCTAGGGATCCACGCCTCGCGCTGCTGGCGCACGGGCGCTGGCGGGGGTCCGCTTGTGGGGCGTCCGGCGTTGATCCACCGCTTGTAGCAGGCTTGGATCCAGTCGCGGTTGCCGTACAGTCCGGGTTTTCCGCAGTGGCGGCAGGTGATGGTGGTGCGGATCCAGGCCACTCAGACCACCGCCTGCGGGTCGAGCGCCCAGATGCGGATCACAGCGCCGGGACGGTCCAGCACCAGGGGACGCCCGGACCCGGCGTAGTACTTGGCGACCCGGCCGTCCACGATCTGCGAGTCGTCACACATCACCGAGGCTTGGGTGAGGGCGTCGCCGATGGAGCGGCCGTGGTGGTCCCAATCACCGGACGAGCGGGTGATCGGGTCGCGAGTGACCGGCACCGACTTGGGCCGGACGAGGGAGACGATGAACTCGGCGCGGAGCGCGCCGGTCAGCAGCCCGTGGTCCTTCTTCTTGCGGTCGCACACCAGGCACGGTCCAGCGCTTTTCTTCTTCTCACCCAGTCCGGGGACGTGCTGGTGAGTGCCGAGCCTGACCATGGCCGCGTTCCGTACGGCCTCACGCCACACCTTGAGGGTGGGGTCGTTGCTGTAGTAGCCGCGCCCGTGCTTGCTGTAGGAGATCGCCCCTTGGGGTTCGGGGTCGCCGTGGACGGTGATGGTGAGGTGGGGTGCCGCCCCGGCCGGGGAAGCGGCCGAGGCGGCGATCAGGTCGAGGTCGGTCACGCGGACCGTCCTTCGATCTGGGCGGCGATCCGCTCTTCGGCCGCGAGCGCGGTGTCGATCGCGGCGGCCACGTCGGGCGGGTAGATGAGCCTGCGCAGGTCCTTGGCCGCGTCGAGGGTGCCGGTCGTCCCCTTGTCCTCCCAGGCCTGGATTTGGAGGGCGAGCGCGTCGAGGAGGTGCCGGTTCTCGGCCTGCGCGTACTCGACGTCGGCGCGGGCGATCTGGAGGTCGGAGAGGTGCTTCCCGGCGCGCTGCTCGGCGGCGTCGAGGCGCTCCTCGGTGGCGATCCGCACACGGCGGGCGGTGTCGCGTTCGGTGCGTGCCACGTCGCGCTGCTGGGTCAGCTGGGCGGCGCGTCCTTTGAGGTGGTCGAGGTCGCCTCTGGTGAACCGGTAGGCGCTGGTGCCGCCTGCGATGAGTCCGCCGACGGCGGTGAGGATGTAGGACATGGCGGTCATTTCGGCTCCGGCGGGTCTTTGACGAGGAGGTCGGTGGGGAGGGTGCGCGCCAGGTTGAGGAGGCGGCGCAGGGGCAGGCGTGGGCGTCGGGCGGGGGGCGGTCCCGGGCGGCGGCGGATGGGGCGGCGGTAGCCGTACGCGATGGCGGCGAGGACGGCGGACCAGAATCCGATCTGGAGGAGGACGGGGTCACGCATGCGCGGTCGCCTCCTCGCCCACCCAGGCGCGGAGCCGCTCCCGGCAGCCGGAGACGGTGGCCCAGTCGTCGGCGGAGACCTGGGCGGGCTTGAGCTGTCGCACCTTGGCGGCGCTCTTGTGGACCATGCCGCCCTCATGCCAGGAGGCGACGAGCTCGGCGGCGTTCTCACGGGACGCGCAGGCCACAAACACGGCATCCCCGAAGGGGCCGACCTTGAGGACGACGAGGCGGCCGACGGGCTCGAACCGGGCCCGCCAGATCAGCCAGCGGTTGGCGTCGCTGCCGCCGCCGATCATGACGGCGGTCTCGTTGACCTCGACACCCCACACGGATTCATCCATGGATGTCGGCCTCCCGGTCGCACGGGCCCGCCACGCACGTCGGGCAGACCCAGATGTCGCCGTCGCACTTCCAGCCGTGCTCGGGTAGGAGCTGTTCGATCTCCGTCGTGGACTCGAAGTGCACGAAGCCCTCTTCGTCCTCGTCGAACACGTACGCGCAGCACGAGCAGTCGACCGAGAGGCACGGGCCCTCCAGCTGGCGGGGCTTATGGGGCAGCCCGTAGACGGTGGCGTGCTCGGTGGCTTGGGCTTCGGTGGCGTAGTGGACGACGAGGTCGTGGGTGAGGTCTTCGCCGTCATGGGTGAGGGTCCAGCAGGTGTTAGCCACGGCTGGCCTCCCCCAGCACTCCGTTGTCGACCGAACCGGGCTCCTGCTTGCCGATTGCCGCGTGGCCGTCGAAGTCGAAGGCCGCCTCGTAGACCGCGAACCGGAGATCCGGGACGCGCAGCAGCCCGCCCCGGGGCAGCGTCCAGTCAGCTGCGGGGGCGAGTTGCCGGGCGGCGGCGAGGGCGGCTTCTGGGCTGTCGAAGCCGCAGGCGGTGACACAGCCGGACCGGTGGTGGACGACCGTGAACACGGTGGGCGCGGCCTCGCTGGTCTCCTCCTCGTTGTCGTCGTCGAGGAGTGCGTCGAGGTCGAGGTCGTGGCAGCAGATGGCCTCGCCGACGAGGAGGCCGGGGACGCCGGTCGGATAGCCGACGCAGTCGCGGATCTGGCCGCCGAGCCAGGGTGCCTGGTAGGTGATCGCCTTCACTGGGCCACCTCCTGTGCGTCGGCGAGTTGCCCGTGGGCGTCGGTCAGTTCGGCCTGCAGGTGGTCGATCTGCTCGCGCATCACAGCCAGCCGTTCGACGATCCGGGGGGCGATGTCCGGGCCGACCTCTTCCGGCTTGAAGTAGCCGTCGGCCAGGAGCGCGGTCCGGGCCAGGTCGAGGCGCTCGTCCGCGTTCGCCAGCCGATCCACCACCAGGGCGACGTCAGCGACGATGCCCGCCCCTGCCCCGTCCTTCTCCTCGGTGCCGAGCGCCCGGTCCAGTACCTGCTGGATCTCCAGGTACAAGCCGGGCGGGAAGGAGAGGCGAAGCTGTGCCCCCAGCTCGTTCGCGTCGGCTCGGGCCTTCTCGGCGCGTTTGAGCATGCTCTTGTAGGCGAGGTCGTCCGCCAGAGCGCGGGCGCGCAGCCGCTCCACCTCGGCGAGCAGCGCGTCTCCCGCCTCCAACCCCGCCGTGATGATCAGATCGGAATCCCTGCCGGGGTCGGCCGGGACCGTCATCCGGAAGCGGCGGCTCGGCCCTTCGGCGCAGACGTCGCCGAGTTCGGTGTGAGCCCGCTGGATCCGCTCGCGGAGTTCGGCGAGGTGTTCGGAGGTCATCGGCTCAACGCTCTGGTCAGCTGCGGCCATGACGCACCTGCTTCCGCTGCTCGGCGACCGCACCGCCCTGATGGCAGCCGTGCTCGCACGGGCCGCCCACGCAAGACCCGCACTTGCCATCCCTGCAATCCGGATCGATCAGCAGCTCTGGCACGTCCAGGTCGGACGGCGAGCCGCTGATGTCCGGAGCCGTACGCCGGTCGAGCGCCTCAACCCACGCCACGCTCACAGCCGCGATTTGCAGAAGCTCCGCCCGCAGCCTGGCCGGATCAACCTCGGACATGCCCTCCCAAAACTCTTCGCGGAGGATGTGGAACCAGGTCACCGCGCCTTCACGGGCCGCCTGCTGGCAGGCCTCGCGAGCCTGATCGGCCATGACGAGGTGGAAGCTGTGGTCACTGGTCCCGTCCGGCCAGTTCTGCGGGCCGAACTTCTCGTCCTGGCGGGCCCGCTCCGCGAGCACCTCGGCCAGCACGCCGACGGCCAGCGCCCCGCGCGAAACCATGACCCCCACCGCGCGCCCGGCACGCAGCCAGCAGTAGGAGCAGACGCGCTTGCCGATGTCCTGGTGCATGTGCATCGACTCGTAGCCGTGGTGGTAGACCGCGATGGCCTCCACGAGGCCCTCGTGGCCCGGCCCGGCGAACTCGTTGGCGATCTTGCGGTAGTTCGTCATGAGACACCGCCCGCGTCGGCGGCGGACGGCTTGACCCACTCCACCGACCGGACCACCGTGACCCGGGGCACGACCGGCTCGAACACCGGCTCGTTCTCGTCCCACGCCTGCGGGTACTCCACGTCCCCCATGCCCTGCAGGAAGGCCCCCAGGTAGTACGCGCCGGTGGCCTCCTCCTGGATGACCATGTCGTACCAGCGCGCCGACCGCCGCTCCTCACCGGCGATGAGGGCGACGCACTTCCAGCCGTCCAACGCCGGGCCGTCAGGCCCGTTGTAGGTGAGATCCTTGGCCAGCTCGACCGGCAGCTTCACCGGTTCGGACGCGACCGGAACGGGCTTCTCGACCGCGAACACGTGAGCCTCGAACAGCTCGGCGGGGCTCTCCTTGTCGGCCAGGACCAGCTTGATCGACAGCACATTCCCCTCAGCGGACAGGCACGGCCAGCCCTCCAGGTCCTCCGTGTAGTCGTTGTCGCCGCCCGTCAGATGCTCGGCGATGTCAGCGGGCGTGGTCGGGGTACGGCTCATGCGGCCCTCCAGGCGGGCACGGGACGGGCGGGGTGACACAGGCACTGGCCGAGCGGCGCGTGCACGACCGGGACCGGCAGCGGACGCCACCGCTTCGCATTCCGAGGCGGACGGCCAGCCGACAACCACGCCCTGAACACGGCGTCCACCGTGTGGCGAGGACGCGACGGCAGCAGCCGGTAGCGGGGGCGGCCCGCATGACGGGCCATCACCGCTGCACCTGCTCAGCCGCGTCCTGCTCCGCATGCGCCGCATCCAGCCGCGCCAGCGCGCCGTCCGGGTCCGAAGACAACTCCGGGCCGTCCAAGCCGTCCGGGTAGTGCCGCTTCCCCTGCGGCAGGTACTCCGCGAACGTCGGCTGCGGCAGAGCCCGCCGCACGATCTCGCCGGCCGCGCGATGAAGCTCAGCCACCTTCCGCTCCGTCTGCGCCTCCACGTCACGGACCTGCTGCTCCAACTCCGCGATCCGCGCTCGCAGCTCGGCGACCTGCGTGTCACCAGCTGTCCGCAGCTGCTTCGCCTGTCCGTCGGCGAAGTCCTGGAAGAGGTCCACGACGTGCTGGGAGTAGACCCGCTCTTCGGTGGGCGGCGACCCGGGCGCCGGGCCGCTATTCTGTGTGTTCATCAACTTTTGCTCCTTCAGGGAGATCCGGGCCCCCGCCGTGCGTGGCGGGGGCCGCTCTTGTTCAGGGGGCTTGCCGCAGGACTAGTCGGCGACCATGCGGATCTCATCCGCCTGCTCACGCTGACGCCGGACGACGTAGGAGCCGGGGGCGACGCCCGTGCACCCGTGCTCCCGGTGGAGCAGGTAGACGGGCGCGGAAGTCTCGATGACGCCGATGGCTAGGTCGTCCTCGTCCTGCACGGCGGTGGTCCACGTGCAGGTGCCGGGGTCGGCGACCAGCATGTGCGGATTGCCCATCGCCGTCCCCCGCAGCAGTTCGACACCGGAGGCGGGCACCGGGACGCGGACGGCTCCCGGGCGGACGTGGACGCGAGTGGCGACCATGGCCAGCGGGATGATCGCCAAATCGCCCTGACACTGGGGTCCGGAGATGACGGGGATCTCCAGGTCGGCCAGGTGCGGATCAACGGCGACGCCGGTACGGCCGGTCAGGTCGGACACGGTGGTGACGGACATGTGTGCTCCTGTGAGTTGGATTGCGGAATTGGTGCGGGTGTGGTCAGGTGCGGCGGGCCAGCTGGGCGTACTGGTCGCGGGACAGGGCGTACGTCCAGCCCGCCGCCGCGATGGGGTCGTTGATCTCGGCGGGCACGGTCAGCCCGAACTTGCGGCGCGTCCCGTCCCGTTCGACGCTGCCGTTGACGCAGGTCAGGACCCGGATGGGCTCTTCGAAGATCTGCTCTGGCACGTCGTAGAGTCCGAGCTTCTGGCCGGGGTTGCCGGGGTCGTCGGCCTCGCCGACCAGGGTGAGCCCGGCCGCCGCGATGTACTCCGGCCAGCCCATGCGCTCGACCGCAGCCCGGCGGATCTCAGCGTTCGGCTCGGCGAGGATCTTCTCCGGCGAGGGTGAGGTGATCACCCACTCAGGGGTTCGGACGCCATGCCACGCCCACACCGCCCACCCGTCCGGGTAGGCGACCGCGGGCCCGGTCTCGCCGTGCAGGCGGCCCTCGTCGTCGCGGTGGATCGCGGACGGGCGACCGGACAGGACGACCGCGCCGCGCATCGGGATCCACCAGCCGAGCTGCCGTGACGCCTCGGCCATGGCGTCCAGGCGAGGACTCGGCGCGAGACCCGCGATCCGCAGCGCGAGGGCGTAGAACGCGATCCAGTACGCTTCCCGGCAGATGTCGAGCGCCTGCCACGTCCACGCGCGGGCCTGGCCCCCGAGCTGGCCCCTGAGCTGGCCCCTGAGCTGGTCCCAGAGCTGCCCCCCGAGCTGGCCCCAGAGCTGGCCCCCGAGCTGGCCCCCGAGCTGGCCCCCGAGCTGCCCCCCGAGCTGCCCCCCGAGCTGGTCCCAGAGCTGGCCCCCGAGCTGGCCCCTGAGCTGGCCCCTGAGCTGGTCCCAGAGCTGCCCCCCGAGCTGGCCCCCGAGCTGGCCCCCGAGCTGGTCCCAGAGCTGGTCCCAGAGCTGGCCCCCGAGCTGGCCCCCGAGCTGGTCCCCGAGCTGGTCCCCGAGCTGGCCCCCGAGCTGGTCCCCGAGCTGGCCCCTGAGCTGGCCCCTGAGCTGGTCCCAGAGCTGGTCCCAGAGCTGGCCCCTGAGCTGGTCCCAGAGCTGGCCCGGCTTCTGGAGCATGTTGTTGATCGCGGTCGCGGCGACGACGCAGCCGAGCGGTGAGTCCATCCAGACGATGAGTTTCGGCTGCTCCAGTCCGGCCGTCCGATAGACGGCGCGGACCGCCTCCTCTGCCGCGTATTTGTCCACGGGAGTGGTGGATAGGCCGTCGCTCATCCACTGGTCTCGGATGCCCGCGATCAGCGCCTGATGTTCGACGGTCAGAGTTCCGGTGTAGCGCACAAGCGTCTCCTTTCTGTTCAGGGGGTCAGGGCTTCCTGGCGGGCCCACGGCAACATCGGCCACTCGCCCGGACAGCCGTCATGGGCTTTGCCCTCGCGGTCGAAATAGGCGCGAAGCTCGGCCTGCTGCTCCGCCCGCGCCCGCACCTGCAACTCGTGCAGCTCCGACAGCCGCATCTGGCCGATCCGCGGCGTCTTGTGCGCGATCATCCACGCCACCCGCGCCGCCGCCAGCGCGTCGAAATGGGCGTCGTGGGCGCCGTCGATACGGACACCCCACGCCGTGCACAGCGCCGTCAGCTTCCGTGCGCCCTGGCCGCGGCGGTACTTCACCACGTGCTTGTCCAGGACGTAGGCGTCGACGACCGGAGCGATCGGTCGGCCGAGACGGTCTTCCAGCGTGCGGAGGCCGTGGCGGCGAAGGTCTCGGTCCAGGAGGGTGAAATCGAAACAGGAATTCATCCCGACCAGCGGCCAGCCCGCCTGCATCGCTGCGGCGAGGTCGGCGGCGACCTCTTCGAGCGCGCCTTCGGGCTGGCGGCCTTCAGCCTGCATGCGGGCCGTCGTGATCTCGTGAATCTTGGTGGCCGATTCGGGGATGTCGATGCCGCAGTCGATGAGGTGGTGCTTGTTCCGGACCGGCTGGCCGGGTTCGATCCAGACCAGCGCGGCCGTGACGATGCGGTCGGCCTCCACATTTACGCCAGTGGATTCCGTGTCCCACGCCAGCATGGCCTGGCGATACCAAGGGGTGGCCACGGCTAGTCCTCCGACCCGTACAGCTCGGCCGGGTCCACCACGTCGGCGTCCGCGATGCCGTCGTCCACCTCGGGCGCCTGCTGGGGTTCCTCGCCCGTCGCGGGCGGGTTCTCCAGGTAGTCGATGACGCGCCCGGCCTCGGCCAGGGTGAGCTCGTTCCGGGAGGCGACCTCACGGCCGATCACGTCCGCCACGAAGGCGAGCGCGGTGTCCCGGTCGGTGATGCCGGCCTCGCGCATGAGCGCGCCCATCTTCTTCTGCTGCGGCTCGCTGATCATCCGCTCCGCAGTCGGGGGCGGCTCCGGCTGCGGCTCCGGCGGGGTGACCGCGCCGCGGATCGTCTGCGCGTTCGGCACCGTGCGTGCCGACGTCACCACGATCGAGCCGTCGGCGTTGACCTCAGCGCCGAGCTCCTCCGGGGTGTAGCCGAGCCCGCACAGAGCCTCCTTGCACGCCATGCGGGCGACTTCGGTCTGCGAGCGGGCGATCAGCATCCCCTCGGGGTACTTGGTGTAGTTCTCGTTCTGCTTGATCAGCCCGGCGTCCTGCGCGCGGGCCATCGTCCACTCGCTGCGGAACTCGAAGTCGGGGTCATCCTTGCGGTGAACGGTCGAGATCGCCGCCGTCAGCCGCCCGTTGGCGTCGCGCTCGACCCAGGTCCGCATCCGGTGCCCGGCCGCGCGGACCAGCGCGCTGACGAGTCCGGCCGACGAACTCGGCTTGCCCTTGATGATGTGAACCTCGGTGATCGCGGTGATCGGCTCGATGCCGATCGAGCGGCCGAACTCCACCGCGTAAAGCACGTTGCCGGGGTTGCCGCGGTACTCCGGCGGCAGGAGGTTGGACACCGACAGCGCTTTGGCGTACTCCTGCCGTTCGGGCAGGGAGTCATGGCGGACGGCGGGCAGGTTGTCGATGGTCACGCGGGTGCTCCGATCAGGGCGGCGGGGTCGGGAAGTTTGCGGCCGGCGACCAGGAAGGGCTTGCCGCGCTGCTTGGCCTGCCGGGTGGCGAGGGTGTGCTTGCGCCAGCGGGCGCGGCGCGCCTTGCCCATGGCGTTCAGGAGTCGGGTGCGGGCGGCCTGGTCGGCCGCGGCGGCGGTTTCGGCGTCGGCGAGCGCGGTCAGAAAGTCGATGGCCGCCTCGTCGTCGAGGTCGAGGTCGAGCTTGGGTTCGATGTCGGGGTGAACCCGGCGGACGGCCTCGTACGTGGCGACGTGGGCGTCGAGTTCGGGCATCTCGCCCCACAGGAGGGAGTCGAGGAACTCGGTCGCCTTCTCGCGCAGCAGCTGGGCGTCGGCGGGGTCGTAGTCGACGATGTACTCGGCGAACTGGAGGCGGCTGGACAGGACCGCGAAGTACGTGCGGGGCAGGCCGAGGGCGTCCATGTACCACTGGGCCTGGCACCGGTAGTAGAGCGGCACTTCGTCGGTTCCGGGTTCGCCCCAGCCGCTGCCGTCGGCGTCGGTTTTGATCTCCAGCAGGGCGGAGACCTCGATGTCGTACCAGCCGACGGGCCAGCCACCTTCGGGCTGGTAGTAGCGGATGAGCCGGTCGGGGTTGGCGAGTTGCCAGTCGCGCTCCTTGTGTGTCCAGGTGCCGGTGTCGAACACCATCCAATCGGGGTGCTGGTCGGCGAACCACTTCGCGATGGCGGGCTCCAGGTAGTGGCCGCGGGCCTGCTCCCGGGTTTCCGGCTCCGACGCCACGAGGCCGGCCATCTGGCACCACAGGCTGTAGGGCGACTCCCACGGGCTGATGCCAAGGACGGCTGCGATGCTGGACCCGCCGAGCCGTGCCTTGCGGGCGGCGTGCCATTCCGCTGAGCCGCTGGGCCAGGTGCCGAGGTAGCGGCCGGTGCGGGTGAACAGGAAGTTGTCGGTCATCGGGCACGCGCCCGGCTGATCAGGTCGACAATCTTGGCGGCCCGTTCGGCCCACCCGCTGCCGTACCACTCGTCCGTCTCCGACGGCGGGAACTCCTCGTCCAGCCGCTTCTCCAGGTACGCCTGGAGTTCGGGGAGCGTGCAGGCGGTGAGGTCGTCGAGGCCGGTGCTCTCGAACGGGGAGGGGCAGGAGCAGCCGCTGTCGTCGGCGTGAAAGAGCTGGCCGTCGTGGTTGCGCCAGATGACGGTGTAGTCGAACTGGTAGCAGCCGTCGGACCAGTCGATTTCGCCGACGGTGGCGAGCCCGTACTTTTCGGGGCTGTAGTAGAGGCTCATGCGTCGTCGTCCTGGTCGTCGTCGTTGAGGTGGTCGAGGGCGTCGTCGGCCCATTCGCGGATGCGGTCGTCCTCGATGTCGGGGTCGGCGTGCCACCTCATCGGGGTTCGCCTCCCTCGGTGGGAGCAGGCGGGAAGAGCGGCGTGGGCTGGTCGAGCGGGGTCCCGCAGTCGGCGTGGAGCCGGTAGTCGTCCAGGGCGTTGTCCAGGGCGGTCCACTGCCGGGTGTGCTCGGTCCAGCGGTCGCGCTGCCGCTTCAGCCAGGCCTCGACGTGGTCGCCGCGCTGGGGTACGGAGGCGAGGATGGCGTGCGCATGGGCGCGGGCGATGAGAGCCGCGTGCGTGCTCGGGGGCATCTCGCTGCCGTCGCGGTGTACGGGCTGCGGGTGGTCGGGGCTGCGGACGAACGACGCTTCCGACAGCAGGCGTTCGGCCTCGCGGCGGTGCTCCGCGCCGGTGAGCTTCTTGTGGCGGTCGCAGGGGTCGGAGACGAGGCAGCAGAGCGGCATCACGCGCCTCCGACCAGGCGGATCGGGGCGGCGAGCGGAAGGTTCGCCACGTGGGCGACGGCGTGGGCGCGGATGTCCTGGTAGCGGACTGTCACCTCGTCGAAGTCCATCTCGGCGCGCACGATCCGGACGGGCCTGTCGCCGTTCCAGCCGTCCACAATCACGACCGGCTCGCCGTCCATGCCGGGCAGGTCGGCGGCCGTCAGCTCCGGCTCCGGCTGCTCAGCGGACGACTGGCTCCGGTGGGCGCTGCAGTTGTAGCCGGTCGTCTCGCACTCGGTGCACTCGTCGGGCACCACGGCCGGGGCCGGGTAGCCGGGGCGCAGACCGATCGCAGCGGCCCAGGCGGTGACTTGCTGGTCGTCGCCGGTGTTGTCGCCGACGAAGCGGATGGCCGCGTCGAGGGCGGTCGCGGCAGCGAGGGCGAGGGTGGCGTGGAGCTGCCCCATCTCCCGGCAGTGCTCGGCCTGGCGGCGGATCAGCTCCGCACGCCAAACCGATGTGGCGTCGGAATCGTCGTGGGCGGTGACGTACTCGTCGAAGAGCACGTCGGCCTGTTTGGCGTGGCGCTCGGCCTCGCGGAAATGATCGGGCCCGGTCATCGCGAGCCTCCTTCGCTGGTGGGCTCGCTGACGGGGGTGGACTGTGCCCCTCCGGCCAGGTAGTCGCGCCCGGCCTGAGTGATCTTCACGGGGTCGTCGTGGCCACTTCCGGCGTCCACCAGGTCGTTGCCGGTGAGCGCCCAGAAGGTGCGGTTGTTGACGACGTAGTCGGTGCCGTCCAGTTGCCAGCGCCCGCGTGGGGCGTGGGAGAAGGCGACGCCTTCGCCGGTGTCCCGGTCGGCGATGGTCTTGAGGAGTTTGCGCTCGCCAGCGGTCAGGTTCACGGCCATCACGCGCCTGCCAGGGTGACGATGTCCTGCATGGACAGGTCGTTACGGAAGCGGTGGCCGAGCTGCTTCTCGGCCCGCAGGTAGTCGGCCGCCAGCGCGGGCCGGAGCCGGGCCGCAGTCACCAGGTCGGAAGGGCTGGCCAGCACGCACAGCGAGCACGACAGCCGTTTCATGCCCTGTGCGTACGCGGTGTGGGGGCGGAGCCCAGCGGCCTTGATCTGGTCCCACACTTGCTTGACCGTCCATCCGTGGATGGGAAGCCAGCGCGTGATGGTGCGCCGCGGGCTGGAGTGCGCCTCGTCCACCTCAAGGGCGAGCTTCTTGGCGCGGTCACGCGATTCCTGCGCTCTGATGCCGAGGCAGTACAGCACCTCGACTGGCCGCCCTGCAGCAGGCCGCAGCCCGCGGGCCCTTCGCCAGTCGCGGACCAAGCGGGTAACGACCTTGACGCCCTGGGACGTCTTCTGGTCGGAGGTGCACCAGCGGGCCGACGACGAGGGCCACAAGTGACGCTCGTTCAGCAACTGATCCCACAGGCCGCCCTTGTCGCGGCGGGTCGTCTCGAAGCGGATGCCGTACTGCTGGGCGTGCTCGCGGGCCAGGGCTTCGACGCCGGGCCACTCGACGGGCTCGCCGGTGTCGGTGGTGCCGAGGTCGTTGTGGATGACGACGAGCCGGGCCGACACGCCCGCCTGCTTGGCCTGCTCGGCGACATAGGCGAGCATCGCCATCGAGTCCTTGCCCGCGCTGGAGTTGACCACGATCAGGTCAAAGGTGCGGAGGTCTGGAATGACCACTGGGATCTCGAACAGGGCCGTACTCATCGGCCACCGTCCGTGGGCTGCTCGTCGGCGGGATCCACCGGCACCGGCTCCTCGGCCGGGGCGTCGACCACGGTCCAGCCGTTCTCGGCCAGCAGCTCCCGCCAGTGCTCCAACACCTCAGGCCGGAGCCGACGCTGGCCTCTGGTCTGGCCGAACACGGTGTAGGTGACGAGGTGGCGGATCGTCCCGGGGAGTTCTCCGGGGATCGTGCTGATGGTCGCGGTCCGGTTGGCGTCCACCATCGGCCGCTCCTCGACCACCGGCACCGGCCGACCGGCGCGGAGCCGCCACTTGGCGAGAATCTCTGCCGTTCCCTGCTCGACCTGCGTCCGGTGCTCCGAGCACAGGTAGACGGTGCCGCTGGCCGAAAACTCCCAGCCGTATTTGGTGCAGCCCGCGATCTCGCAGCCCTTGATCGGGCCGCCAGCGGCGCGCTCCAGAGCCTCGCGGTAGCCCAACGGGTCGGGGTCCACCGGCACCGGCCGCTCAGGAGCGAGCGCGCGGGCGCGGAGGATCCACGAGCAGATCGTGGCGACGGTGGACGGCTCCCAGCGGGCCAGCCACTCCAGGATGCGGACGTCTTCAGTGCCCAGCTCCAGCCCGGCGAGGGTCTCGACGAGGGCGGCGGCGTTGGCATCGGAGGAGCGCTCGTTGCCGACGTTGCGGATCGTGCCGTAGGGCGGCCGGTTAAGCGGCCCGGCGGGGATGTTGATCTCAGCCACGGCCGTCGCCCTCTTCCGCAAACATCAGGTCGCCGGACGGCAGGTGATCAGCGCCGATCTCGCAGTCGCACACCTCACCGAGCGGGTCGCCGTCCTCGTCGAACCGGGTCAGCCAGTGCGTCCCGCCCGTCGTCGCCGACTCCTCCGGCTGCTCAGCGGCGTGGCGGTCCAGCACCCGCTGGACCTCGGTCATCGGCACCGGCCGGATGTCGTGGCCGCACTCGCCGCAGTAGGTCGGGTGATGCAGCACCGGCAGCGGGCCAGCAGCGCGGCGCGCCTCCACCGCCTCCTGAAGCGCGGCCGGGACGATCCACATGTCGGCCTTCCGGCGCGCCTTTGGCTGCTCCTCGCACATGAACTCCGCACGCATGCGGAGCCGGATGCGAAGGCCGTGGATCTCGCCCAGGACGAACAGGTCGCCGCAGTCCGTCCCGCGACGGATGTTCAGGGTGATCTCCGGGTCGTCGAGGTGCGCGATGACGGCCAGCGCCTGCGCGATCTGCTGCTCCCTCGGGACCGGCCGAACCCACCCGTGCAGTTCGATGTTCAGGCGGTAGGAGGGTTCCGGCACCTCCGGGACGGTGTCGAGGAGGTCGGCCAGGGCGCGCAGCCCGGCCACGTACGCGGCGCGGTCAGTGGTCATCGCGGGCACCGCCCTCCGGCGCAGACTCCGGGCCTTCGATGGCGGCCATCTCGGCGTCGTGCGCCTCCAGCACCCGCACCGCCGCCTGATCGTCGGCCGCCCGTGCCAACACCATCAGCACCTCGTCCGGCGTCCGGATCGACTCCCAGCGGGCCAGCGCACGCGCCACATTGCCGACGCAGGGGTGCCGGTAGATGTGGGCGTACAGCAGGTGCATCGCCTCGTGTGCCAGCGCCTGGCCCCGCTCGTCGCGCGGGCAGACGGTGTGGATCGCGTCCAGCAGGCCCATGCTCGGGCTGCCGTCCAGCGCGAGATGCGCGTAGCGGAGGATCTCCTGCGGAGTGAGGGTGCTCGACACCTCCCCGACCTGCGCGGCCAGCTTGCGGGGGATGGCGTTGACCTTCTGGCCCACGTCGAACGTCTGCGACCAGGAGCCGGAGAACACCTCACGCGCCCCGTACGCGACGGTCGCCTCGGTCGTCTCCGGAACCAGGCGGGTGATCTTCACCGCACGGTCCGGCAGCGTCAGCTCGTCCCCGATACGGAGGTTCTCGACGGCGATCATCGGCCCGTCACCACCGCGTCGATGCCGTGCAGTTCCGCGATCCGGACCATCTGCTCCTGGCCCACAGCCAGCGGCTCGACCTCACCCCACGCCTCCGCGAGCGCCTTCTCCTCCGCCGCGCCGAGCAGCCGCTTCGCCTCACGCCACGCCGCCCCGGTCACCTCGCCCCAGCAGTCGTTCCGCGCCATGTCGGAGCATTCGACGGGGGTGAGCTCGTGCCGGGAGGCCAGGACGGCGGCGGCCATGATGACGTTCTTGGGGTCGACGCTGCCCAGGTCGGTCAGCACCTCGGCCAGCGAGGCGAGGATCCGGTCAGCCGGGGAGGTATGGCCCTCACCGAGCGCCTTGATGTACGTCGCCGCGCCCGGCACCTGGATGGCCGCCTCAACCAGCGCGGCGTGCACGTCGTGGCCGGAGCCGGTCGCGTAGTCGTCGTTGCGGCGGGCCAGCACCCTGCACTTGGGCGACGTGACGCTCATCGGCATGATCTGGACGTCCCGGCCCTCCGCGTACAGGGCGGCGACGAGGTCACCGACGTCGGCGCGGGCGAGGATGTCGCGGGTGGTGGGGACGACGAGGACGGCCGGGCTGGCCGTGGCCTCCGCGTCGGGGAGAATGTTCACTAGGTCCTGCTCTCTGTTCGGATGTGGCAGAGGGATGTGGGCCAGCGAGCTCCGGCCCGGCATGGCTGGGGCTCGCGGAATGTTCAGGAGGTGGCGGACCTCTCCAGCTGGGCGAACCAGTCGAGAACGGCAGAGCGGCGGGCCCGGAGCCGGCCGCCGGCCAGGAAGAGCGGCGGGCCTTCGCCCTTGTGGCGCATGTAGCGCAGAGTGCTCTCGGGGATCCGCGTCAACTCGACGACCTCTTCCAGGAAGAGAAACTGCTCCTCCGGGGCGGCCTTCGGCGATTTCTTCGGCGGCCTCTTGGAGGCCACGGAAACGGGCATGTCTCCTCCGATGGTGGTGTCTGAATCGTCGGACGGCGATGGCGCGAAGAACAGGGCGTCGGTGGGCACGCCCAACACTTCGGCGATAGCGGCGGCGGTCTCGCGCCTGCAGCTCGTCTTGCGCCCGTTGCACAGGTAGGCGATGAACTGCTTGGTCTTCCCGACCCTCTCGGCGAGGGTGACGGTGTCGTGCCCCGCGCGGCTCATCGCCTTGACAAGATCGCTCTTGTCCCGGACGCACATCGCGGGCCTTCCTGCCATTCGTTCGCTCCTATCAGTGTCAGCCAACGTTCCCCGTTGGTGTCCGATGATTCAGACACTAGTGGGGATCGGATGAGGTTGTCTAGTACCGGTGCTGGCCCCTTACCCTGCGGTTCTGGTTTACTGCCCCCATCTGGTTGTCTACAGATGCAGCTGGTAGTCATTGACACGTGACCCGTTGTCGTCTCAAAACGACAGTCAGGAGAAGGGACGGGCCCCGCATGCCGCCGTCGAGTGGTGGGACTCTCGGCAGCACCGACAAGCTCAGTCAGTTCGTACGGGACTACCTCGACCGAACGGGTCAGTCCCAACGCGATCTAGCGCCCCGGTGCATAGACCCAGAGAGCGGCTTTGTGCTCCTGCATGGCTGGATTGGCCAGCTCAGGCGCGGGCAAGTCTCCCGAGCTCCCGAGTATTGGCGCCTCCGCGCCCTCGCCGTGGGCATGGGAGTCTCGGTCCGGCTCCTGGCAGAACTGGCAGCGAGCCAATGGCTCGGCGTCGAGACCGGCAGTCACGAGATTGATGATCGTACCCAGGTGACCGTTTCGGTTCCCGGCGAACTCAGCGACGAAGAGCGGGAACGATTTGTCCGCATTGCGGAGGATATGGCGCGTCATTTCGTGGACTGAACCATGATTTCTACCCCGAAAGTCTTGTTTCGGCCCGTCCGTTGTTCTTAGGTTCGTACAGCACCAACCGTCGCCAGCTGTCAAAGGAGACAACTCAGCGCCGGATACTGTCGGGGATCGGAACGGAACGGAACGTAGCATGGCCGCACTTTTTGCCCTGAGCTTGGTCACCGCCGCCCACCTCATCAGGGGCCCCCTCAACACCTACTACTTCTTCCAGCCCACCCTCCGCGTCATCTCCCTGCTCGACCGTGATTCGGGAGTCGACCCCGACCTGTGCAAGGCGATCGAAGAAGAGGCGGCGAAGGGCTTCGAGCGCCTGGTCCAGATCTACGAGCCAGGATCCGGCGTGGGTGTGTGTCGCTTCCACATGGAACGTGACATTCCGGGCGGTCTAATGGCCAAGATCGTTGTCAGTCCGCTCCAGTGGGACGTCCACGTCGACCGGAGCCTCTGCCCCGAGCCCGCCGCCCAGCTCATGGCCGCCCACGGCAACAACACCCTACGGAGATTCCAGACGACCTGAGGAGGGCGACGTGGCGCACGTCGAGGACCGCTGGATGCGCAAGGCCCGCGACCCGGACGGCCAGTACATCTACCGCAAGGGCAAGCCGGTAATGGAGCGCGACCCTAACCGGTACGGGAAGGGCAAGCGGTGGCGGCTCCGATACATCGGCCCCGACGGCAAGGAGCTCAACGAGTCCTTCGAGAAGAAGGTCGACGCCGAAAACCGCAAGAGCGAGGTCGAGGTCGACCTCCTCAAAGGCACCTACATCAATCCCAACGCGGGGAAGGTGACCTTCCGGAAGCAGGCCGAAGAGGTCATCGAGAACAGGACGCTCGACCCAAGTACGCGGGTGGCGATGCGGCAGCGCCTAGCGAAGCACGTCTACCCGGTGATCGGGTCGAAGGAGATCGGCCTGCTGTCGCGCCGCCCCAGCATCATGCAGGCGCTGGTCAAGAAGCTGGACGCCACGCTCGCGCCGAGTTACGTCAAGGTGGTCATGGCGCACGTCCAGCTCGTGTTCGGCGTGGCCGTCAGCGATGAGCTGATCGCCAAGAACCCGGCCTCCGACAAGAACGTGATCCTGCCATCGGTGGTCACGAAGAAGCTCGTGCCGTGGACGGCCGGGCAGGTGCTGGATATGCGCGATGCGCTCCCTGAGTGCTACCAGGCGACGATCGAGGCCGGCGCGGGGATCGGGCTACGCCAGGGCGAGATCTTCGGCTTCAGTCCGGATGACGTCGACTGGATCCCGGGAGTAGTCCACGTCCAGCGTCAACTGAAGTTGCTGAAGGGGAAGTTGGTCTTCGCTCCACCCAAGGGCGGTAAGTCGCGGGATGTGCCGCTCTCCGAGGACGTCAAGGTCGCGTTATCGGAGCACGTGCGCACCATCGCCCCGATCACGGTGACGCTCCCCTGGCGAGACGTGGACGGGCCGCCGTGTACGGTACGACTGTTCTTCGGCAACAGGGAAGGCCGGGCGGTCCATCCCGTGTCGTTCCTGTGGACGTGGCATCGAGCGTTGGAAGCCGCGGGGATCGTGCCGAAGGCCGCTGCGGGAGAGAGCCGCGACCCCGCCTACCGCAAGCACGGGATGCACATGCTCCGCCACTACTTCGCGAGTTCGCTGCTCACCGGGGGCGAGACGATCCAGGCGGTCAGCGAGTGGCTCGGGCACCACGACCCTGCTTTCACCTTGAGGGTGTATGTGCACTTGATGCCGAGTTCCGAACAGCGCATGCGGAAGATCATTGATGCGGCGTTGAGGCGGCCCGAAATCGAAGATCACGGCCCAGAGGCGGCCCAGGGGCGGCCCAGATAGCGTTCGCGCAGGTGGCACCCGGGGCTCTTGGACAACCAGCACTTCTCCAAGAGCGG
>NZ_JBDPLV010000057.1:0-80162 GCF_039871605.1 Acrocarpospora sp. B8E8
GCTTGCACGGATCCTCGCGCTGACCGCCGCGATCTGGCACAACGACAAAACCGGCCAGCCGATCAAGCGATCCCTGCTCGCCTACGACCACTGAAAGTGACCAGACCCCTTGGACTCAATCATCTAGTTGGCGGCTGCGCCTGGGTCACTGTCGTATCGCGGCCCCGGCCGATCGTCTTGCTGTAAAGGGACCGGTGCGGACTGCGCGAGAAGAGCGGGGTTGGCACCGGATAGACCAGGCGATCAAGCCGCGACGATGGGGCAGCTGATGAACCCAGTACTCAACACGATCGACATCGTGGTCTCCGACATGGAGGCCGCGATCGCCTTCTACGCCCGGCTCGGGCTGGACTTCAAGCTCGACCCGCACTCTCCTGAGCACGCTGGCTGCGATCTGCCCGGCGGGCTGCACGTCATGCTCGACACCGAGCAGTTCCGCACCCCGTTCCTGCCCGGGTGGAGCGCGCCGACCGGCGGCCCGCGCACCCTGTTGTGCTTCCAGTTCCCGGCCCCGGCCGGGGTCGACGCCAAGTACGCCGAGCTGGTGGACGCCGGATACCGGGGGCTGGCCGAGCCGTTCGACGCCTTCTGGGGAATGCGTTATGCCACCATCGCCGACCCGGACGGCAACGGCGTCGACCTGTACGCGACCCTTCAGGCCGACTGAGGGCCGGGTAGGTTCGCCGGAAGAACGACGGGAGGCACCGAGTGAAGTACGTGCTGATGTTCGTGGAGACCGAACAGTTCGCCCGGGGGCTGGAGGCGATGGGCGAACTGGAGCGGGAGGCCGCCTACGCGGCGGTGGGCCGCTGGTTCGCGGAGAACTCCGACAAGATCACCCACCATACGCATCTGGCTCCAGTACACACCGCGACCACGGTGCGGCTGGCGGGTGGCGGTGAGCCGGTCATCACCGACGGGCCGTTCATCGAGGGCAAGGAGGTGGTGAGCGGGTTCGCCGAGGTGAAGGTCGCCGACCTGGACGAGGCGCTTGCGCTGGCCCGATCCTGGCCGGCCTGCCCGATCGTGGAGATCCGCCCCGCCTCATGACCGAGCCGGGGCACCAGCCGTCCGGCGGGTATATGGACGGGCAGGCGGACAGGCAGGTGCTGGCCCGCGTGGTACGCGAACACGCGGGCCGCCTCGCCGCGAGCCTGGTCAGCCTGCTGGGCGACTTCTCCGCAGCCGAAGATCTGGTGCAGGACGCGATCGAGACCGCGCTGCGGCGCTGGCCGGTGGAGGGCATCCCGGACCGGCCGGATGCCTGGCTGCACACCGTGGCCCGGCGGCGCGGCCTGGACGTGCTGCGGCGCGAGTCCAGCTACCGGGCCAAACTGGAGCGGCTGCGCTGGCCGGAACCGTCGCGGCCGGACGACCGGCTGCGGCTGATCTTCATCTGCTGCCATCCCGCGCTGGCTCCGGCCGCGCGGATCGCCTTGACGTTGCGGGTGGTGTGCGGGTTGTCGACCGCGCAGATCGCCGCCGCGTTCCTGGTGCCGGAGCCCACGGTGGCCCAGCGCATCACCCGCGCTAAACGGAAGATCACCGAGGCCGGGATCCCCCACCGGGTCCCGGCCGCCGCCGAGCTGCCCGAGCGGCTGGAGGCCGTGCTGGCCGTCATCTACCTGCTGTTCAACGAGGGTTATCTGTCCAGCACGCCGGAGCGCGCACAGGCCCGCGACCTGGTCGCCGATGCCGAGTGGCTGGCCGCGCTGCTGGCCGGCCTGATGCCGGGCGAACCGGAGGTGATCGGCCTGCTGGCGTTGATCCGGCTGCATCGGGCTCGGGGCCAGGCCCGCTTCGACGCCAACGATCATTTGGTGCCGCTGGCCGACCAGGACCGCACCCGGTGGGATCGAGAGGCCATCGAGGCGGCCACCGCGCTACTGGTGCGCACCGCCCGCGCCCACCACCGGCCCGGCCCCTACCAGGTGCAGGCGGCGATCGCGGCCTGCCACGCCGAGGCCCCCGACTTCCAGGCCACCGACTGGGCGCAGATCCTGGTGCTGTACGACATGCTGCTGCACCTTTCGCCTTCGCCTGTCATCGGCCTGCACCGGGCGATCGCGCTGCGCTACGTCCAGGGCGCCGAGGCGGCCCTGACCGAATTGGCGGGGCTGGGCGGGCGGCTGGATCGCTATCCGCTCTTCCACGCCGCCCGCGCCGAACTGCTGCGCGTCCTGAACCGGCCCGCGCAGGCCAGGCAGGCGGATGAACGGGCGCTGGAGCTGACCAGCAATCCCGCTCAGCAGGCGCTGCTGGAAGAACGGATCAGCTGGAGCTGAGGCGCATCTGTTCTCCCCTCCTGTCGCGCTTCCTCCTGCAAACGATCAAGTCGAGTGGTTACAGGATGTCCACTTCGAGGGTGATGGGGACCTGGTTGGTGATGACGTCGTAGACCGCCGAGCGGGCGCGGGACTGTTCGATGATCTGGCGGAGGGTTTCGGCCGGGGCGTCGCCCGTGATGGCGAAGCGGACGGCGATGCCCTGGTATCCGTTGCGCACGTCCGGGTCGAGGCCGAGGATGCCGTTGAGGTCGATGTCGCCGGTGACGGTGGCGCGGACCTCGGTGAGCTGGACGCCGCGGGCGGCGGCGATGTTGGCCAGGCCGGCGGTCAGGCAGGCGGCCAGGGCGTGCAGCAGGAACTCCACCGGGGTGGGGCCGTGGTCGGCGCCGACGAGGACGGCGGGGTGGTCGGCGTCGAACTGGAAGGTGCGCTCGTGGGTGCGCTCCTCGCCGGCGCCGAAGAAGTCGTCGATGGTGCTGCGGCTGTGGGTCCCGCTGATCCATTCGTTGCTGGCCCGGAACTGGAACTTGGCGGCGGCCGGGGTGGCCTTGACCGCGTCGATGGTGGCGAAGAGGCCGGCGGTGTCGACGCCGTTGCGCGTCGGCCTGTCGATGCTCGTGGTCACAGTGGTTCTCCTTCATGAGTGGCTACGCGGGTGCGCAGCCGATGAGGCGCCTTGCGGCTGGGGTTCGGGTGGGTGGCGGCTGGGTGGGTGGAGGCCGGCGTGGGGCGGCCTGGAAGGCGGCGGGCGGCCAGGGCGGTCGCTTCGGTCTCGATGGCGCGGCCGATCCGCTTGTGCAGTTCGGTGAACGTCGGCACGGGCGGGTAGGCGGCCATGGCGCAGGTGAGCTCGAAGATCTCCCGCAGGGCGGTGTCGCGCTGACCGGCGTATCCGGCCAGCGCGGCGGTCTCGGCGAGTTCGCCGCGCAGGGCCTGGTCGAGGGCGGCGGCGAGCAGTTCCGCGTCGCGGTAGGCGTCGCTGATGCCGTGGCCGGCGATCGCGTCTCGGTGGTAGCCGGCGTCGCCGACCAGGGCCCAGCCGGGTCCGTGGGCGCGGCGCAGCTGGTTGGGGGTGCGCAGCATGCCGGTCACCAGTGAGGTCCGCCGGGCGTGCCGCAGCCGGGCGGCCAAGGTGGGGGCGGCCCGCCGCAACAGCGCCTCGTACGCCTCGGCGCGGGTGGCGGCGCCGCGCCGGGCGGCGTGCGCGTCGGCTGAGGGGGTGCACACCCAGATGCAGGCTTGCCCGTGGTGGGTCGGAAACACCCCGGCGAGGCTGCGATCCGCGGTGAAGAATTCGATCCCGCTCCAGGCCAGGCCGCCGTAGTAGGCGTACTGGGTGGCACCCGCGTCGCCGCGGTGCTCGATGATCTCGGCGCCGACCGAGCGCGCCACCGACGAGCGCAGGCCGTCCGCCCCGACGACGAAGCGGGCGCCGATGCCGATCGGGACGCCGGTGGCGTCGCACCCGTACACGCCGACGGCCCGGCCGGTGTCGTCGACGCGGACTCCGTCGACGTGCACGCCCAGCCGCAGCCGAGCCCCCGCCCGGGTGGCCGCTTCGGCGAGGATGGCGTCCAGCAGGTAGCGCCGCGGCGCGACCAGGCAGTCCACCCCGGCTTTCTGCTTGATGTCTCGCGTGGTGGTCTGGCCGTCGAGGGTGAAGCTGACCTGCCGGATGGCGGGTGCTCCGCTGGCCAGCACCGCCTCCAGCAGCCCCCACCGGTGCAGCTGCACCACGCCGCTGCGGTCGATCTGGTGGGTGGAGAGGGTGTCGCTGGGCAGTTGCGTCTGATCGACGATGACGACGTCGTGGCCCATCCGGGCCAGCAGCAGGCCGGTCGCCGCGCCGGCGGCTCGGGCCCCGACCACCACGACGTCGTGGTGGTGGCGCGGCGCGCTTGTCATGAGGTATCGCTCCATCTCAGTTCAGCTGGTGGTTCCCGGAGGTAGACAGCAGGGCGGTGGCGGTTCGCCCACGCCTTCTGCGGTGGCCGCGCCGGTACGCCGACGGATCAAACGGGGTCGGATTCTTCTTGATCGGCACGATCGGGAGCGGTGAACCAGGCTCGCCAGCGGCGGATCCGCCCCCGCTCCTCGACGTCGATGAAGTCCACGACGGAGTCTTCGCTCAGTCCGTACGCGCGAAAAGACCCGATCTCGGCTCGGGTGAGTGGCCAGGGCATCTGGCCGGGGGCCTCGTGCTCGTCACGCGCCCCCGCGATGACCAGCAGCCGGCCGCCGGGCGCGACCAGCTGGGCGGTGCGGGCGAAGGCCGCGCGCCGCGCCGCGCCGGTGAGGACCTGCAGCGTGAAGACCTCGACCACCAGATCAAACCCGCCCGTCCACATTTGTGGGGGTGACAGCAGGTCGGCGGTGAGGTACTCCACGGAGGAGCGCGGGAAGCGCCGCCGGGCCCCGGCGATGGCCGTCGGCGATACGTCGAAGGCCACCGTGGTGAAGTTCAGCGACGCGACGTGCTCGGCGTCGTCGCCCAGCCCGCAGCCGATCACGAGCGCGCGGCGTCCGCCGCCGGTGAAGCCAGCCAGTGCGGAGACCAGGCGTGGATTGGGTGCCAGACCCGCCCACGGCACGGTCGCCGTGCCCTGTTCGGCAGCCGCGTACAGCGTCTCGAACCAGCCCGTGGCGTCACCATCGGCGATGGAGTCGGCGGCGAGTCGCTGGGCGAGCGCGCGGCCGGCGTCTGCCGGTGGCGTCGTGTCGGCTGTCGCGTTCGGGTGCTCGATCATCTATTTCTCTTCCTCGATGGGACGGCCGGCCGTGACCGCGTTGCGCACCTCTGCGGGCGCGGTGGAGCGGAGGGCGGCGTCGGGAAGAAGGCCGAGCGCGTCGTTGACGGTCGAGAACGCCAGGCGCAGCGCGACGAACACCGTGATCGTGAAAATCTGCGAGTCGCTGAACCCCGCGTCGCGTAACGCCTGCACATCTGCCTCGCTGGTGGCATTGGGGTCGCGCGCCACCTTGCGAGCCCAGCCGGCCATGACCCGCTCACTGGTGCTCAGGCCGTCGTCGGCGCCCCGCAGCACTTCCGCGGCGGTCTGCGCGTCGCTCGCCGTGGCCAGCTTGGATCCCCACATCAGCGAGCAGTAGGAGTCGCCGAAAGCCGACGCGCACGCGGTGACGAGGATGAAGCGTTGACGAAGGCTGAGGTTGTCGGCGGAGTTCGCGCGTCGCAGCAGGTCGAACAGCCCGGTCGCCGTGGCGGGCTGGTAGGCCCACAGGCGTGTTACGTTCATCACGTAGCCGAGCTCGGCGATGTCCTCATCGAAGACACGCCGGCCCTCGGCGGTGGGTTCCGGAACGCTGAGGAAACCGATCTTGTGCATAGTCTCTCCTTCCGCCGGTGCGGCTTGGTTCCTCTAGCGTCGGTGCTGACCTGCGATGACTCATCCGTGCGATGTACGGCTCTTTGCACGGATGGCACCTCCGTATCGCAGCGTGCCCGGGTGGCCGCACAATGCCGCACAATGCCCCCATGACACGCTCCGAGGACGGTATGGCTGAGCAGCTGGCTCGCTTCGGCGTCACCGAACGGGAGGCCCAGGTGCTCTCGGCGGTCGCCGAGCGGCTACGCAACCGCGAGATCGCCGACCGGCTCCACGTCTCGGTGCGGACCGTGGAGAGCCACATCGCCGCCCTGCTGCGCAAACTCGGCGCCACCGACCGGGCGGCACTGGTCGACATGGGCCTGCGGCTCCGCCGGGCCGACCGCACCGGCCCGGCCCTTCCCACGCCCCTGACCAGCCTCGTCGGCCGGGAGAAGGAGATGAGCGAGCTGATGGCGTTGATCGACGCCCATCGCCTGGTGACGCTCATCGGCCCGGCCGGGGTCGGAAAGACCCGGCTCGCGCTGCGTCTCGCCGCCGTCCACACCGACCCGTTCCCGGACGGCGCCCGGCTCGCCGATCTGGCACCGGTCAAGCCGGAACTGGTCGAGGACACCTTCGCGCGGGCCTTCGGCGTGGTGTCGCAGCCGGGATGGTCGCTGCGCGACGTCCTGCGCGAGATGGCCGGCGGGATGCGCGGCCTGCTGGTGGTGGACAACTGCGAGCACGTGGTCGGCGAGGCCGCCGAGATCGTCGCCGACCTGCTCAACGCGGGTGGCCGGCTGCGGGTACTGGCGACGAGCCGCGAACCGCTCGGCGTACCCGGCGAAGTCAGCTACCAGGTGCAGACGCTGCCCGTACCTCCGCCGCGCGACGCCTCCCAGGCCGCCACCGCCGGAGACTACGACGCCGTACGCCTGTTCCTCGACCGCGCGGCGACCGCCTCACCCGGCTTCACCCTCACCGACGCCATCGCCCCCGCCGTCGCGGCGCTGACCCAGCGGCTCGACGGGCTACCTCTGGCGATCGAGCTGGCCGCTTCGCGAATGCGCAGCTTCGGGCCGGTCGAGCTGGTGGAGCACCTCGACCAGCGCTTCGAGCTGCTCTCCGCCGGCGCCCGGACCGCGCTGCCGCGGCAGCGCACGCTGCGCGGCGCGATCGACTGGAGCTACCAACTGCTCGACGACGACGAGCGGGCGCTGTTCGATCGGCTCGGCGTGTTCCCCGCCGACTTCGACTACCAGGCGGCCCGATCGGTGTGCGAGACGGGCCGTCCCGGCAGCAGCACCGTCATCACCCTGCTGCCGAGGCTGGTGGACAAGTCGCTGGTGTCCGCCACAGATCTCGGCAGCCGCCGCTACCGCCTGCTGGAGACGATCCGCGCCTACGCCGCCGAACGGCTGGCCGCCTCCGGCGCCGAGCCCGCCACCCGCCGACAGCACGCCGCCCACTACCTCGCCCTGGCTGAACGGGCCGCCGAGCAGTTGCGCACCCCGGACCAGCGGGCCTGGCTCGACCGGCTGACCGCCGAGCAGCCCAACCTGCGCGCTGCCCTGACCTACAGCGTCGCCAGCGGCGACATCGAATCGGCCTGGCGATCGATCGCCGCGTTGCAGCGGTTCTGGGACATCACGGGTCAGCGCCATGAGGCCCACGAATGGACCCGGCGAACGCTGGCCATCGGTGATCCGCCCGCCACCCCCGTGTCCGTCATGGGGCTCACCGCGGCCAGTGAGATCCTGCAACCCCTGGACGCCCAGGCCTCCTTCGACCTGGCCAGGCAGGCGGAGCGACTGTCGGACGGCCTCGATGACCTCACCCGCGCTGTGGCGATCCGCGCCGTCGGGATGAGCGCGACCTGGATCCAGTCGGAGCTGGTGCTGCCCGCGCTGAACCAAGCGCTGCCCCTGTTCGGCGACGAGCACCCCTGGGAACGTAGCGTTACCACGCTCTGCCTGGCCCGATCCTCCCATGAGCTGGACGAGGCGCTCCGCTGGGGACGGGAGAGCGTGGCGTCCTTCCGCCGGCTCGGCGATCACATGTACGCGGCCAACACGCTGTTCATCATGGCGCAGCGGGCGATGTACGCCGGCGTCGGCGACGACGAGGTGCACCGGTGGCTGGCCGAGAGCCGGGAACTGGCCGAGGCCTCCGGCAGCGAGGACGACCAGGTGCACGCGACGGTCGGCTTCGGCCTGCTGGCCTGGCTGCGCGGCGACCACGACCACGCCGCCCGGCTGATGGAGGGATGCCTGCCCATCCTGCGTCGGCGCGGCGACCAGCGCTGCACCGGCCGGGCGCTGCACATGATCGGCGAACGAGCCCACGAGCAGGGACAGCATGCCCGAGCCGAGGAGCTGCTGCGCGCGAGCATCGAGGTGATCGTGCTGGCCGGCCAGTCGGTCGTCCTGGTGGGCGCGCTCGAAACCCTGGCCGCAGTACTCACCGCCCGAAACCACCCACAGCAGGCAGCTGTGCTCCTCGGCACCGCCTATGCCGCGCGCGAGTCGGCCAGCGCGCACATGCGGCCCATCCAGCCACCCGACGAGGAGCTGCGCCGGTCCCTGGTGCAGGTTCTGGGTGCCGGGGCCTTCGCCACCGCCTATGGCGAGGGCGAATGCCTGTCCCCGGCGCAGGCGCTGCGGTTCACCTCGTCCGGCCAGCGCGATAGCTCCCGGCCAGCTCTTACCTGACACACTTTCCGGCTGCGCACGGCGATCGTGATCGGACCCCGTGCTATGACACTGGCCCAGTTCACTGGGCGGTGCCCGCGTCACACACGCAGAACTCGTTGCCTTCAGGGTCGACCATCAGGATCCAGCGATGGCCGTGCTCGCCAACGGCGCCGGGGCGGAGTCGCCGGGCACCGAGGGCTTCCAGGCGGTCGGCCTCCGCCTGGATGTCGAGCACCTCGATGTCCAGATGCATGCGGTTCTTGCCGCTCTTGCCCTCGGGCACCTTCTGCAGCAGGAGTTTGGGACCGCTGCGCCCCTCAGGCACAAGCAGCACGTAGGCGCCCACACCGCCGACCACGGTGTAGCGCAGCGCCGCCGCCCAGAAAGGCGCGAGCGCCTCGGGGTCGGCGGCGTCCAGGACCAGGCCGAAGCCGATCTCACTCATGGGTGCGCAATCTAGCGGGCCAGGATGCGTGCGGTGCGCAGGATGACCGGCTGCGACGCGCAGCCGAACCGGGTGACCTCCACCGCGAACCCCCGGTACGGAGCGGCTTTCCGTGCGGACCACGGATGTGCTGGCGCGAGGCACGGAGTTGACTGGCGGAGTACTAATCCGGCGAAAGGCGTGGTGATGAGCAATTCGGTGCAGACTATCGCGCGCCGAGCATCCGCCTGATGCGGGTCTGGGGCCTTCGGCCGGATCAAAAGACGAACCAAGGAGAAATCACATGGGTCCTGAACTGCACTACCAGTTGATCATCAGCCGTGTGGCGGAGCTTCATGAGGAGGCCAGAAGCCACCGCCGGGCGAGCGAGGCCCAGCCGTCCAGGAAGGCGTACCAGCGGGGAGCGAGCCGTCGCCGCCGCGCCGGGCTCGGCATGTTCCGTACCTCATGACCGCGACATGCATGCCCGGCCGGAATCTGCCCCCCGGCCGGGCACCCGAACTCCCGCCGTAACTAGGAAACGGAGATGGGCTCGTGCGTGCTCGCGATGAGCACGTCGATTCTCGGCGGCTGGCCCTTGGCCAGCGCCATGGCCGCTACCGCGGACCCGTCGTGGAGCGAGTCCCTTGCCTGCCCGCTCTCCCACGCTCCCTCCTCATCTCAGCAGAACGGGATGGAAGCACCTACCTAGTCATGAGATTCATCGGATAGCTGAGAAGGGGAACGGCAATGCCACGTCAACTCGACACCGTTGAGCTCGTACGCCAGGTCAAGGCCCTCTACACCCAGGTAGCCGAACGGCCCGACGCCGACTACCACTTCCCGATCGGCCGTGCGCTGGCCGAGCAGCTCGGCTATCCCACCGACCTGCTCGACCGCATTCCCGCCGAGGCGCTCGCATCCTTCGCCGGAGTCGGCTACGCCCTCGGCCTGGCCTCCCTGCGGCCCGGGGAGCGGGTCCTAGACCTTGGCAGCGGCTCGGGCACCGACTCCTTCGCCGCCGCCGCGCTGGTCGGCCCGCAGGGCCACGTCGCCGGAATCGACATGACCCCGGCCCAACTCGCCAAGGCCGAACGTCTGCGCGACGGGGCCACCCACATCCAGTTCACGCCCGGACGACTGGAAGAGCTCCCATTCCCCAACGGATCGTTCGACGTCGTCATCTCCAACGGCGTCATCAACCTGTGCCCGGACAAGCGCATGGTGTTCCGCGAGGCCGCCCGGGTCCTGGTGCCGGGAGGACGGCTGGCCATCGCCGACATCGTCGCCGACACCGCGCTGCCGCAGACCGTCACCTGCAACGCCGACCTATGGTCCGCCTGCATCGGCGGCGCCGCCCCCCAAGCCGACTACCGCACGGCCATCGACAACTCCGGACTCAAGATCACGACACTGCACGACGTCCCGCGCTACCAATTCCTCACCGAGCAGGCTCAAAACGCCAGCAGCGCCTATGGAGTACGGAGTATCACTCTCGCCGCCGCCCGCCCCTGACACCCCCAAGCCGCCAAGAAGACAGACCGACCACCGGGATGGAGAAGGCCGAGCAGATCACCGTCGCCTTCCTGGTTGCCGTCGGCGCCGTGGAAACGGGCCGGTGCCCGGCCCAGCCCGCACCCTGCCATGGCCCTAGCCCCGAGTTGCGCGAGACGGCACGAGGTCGCACGTGATGAGTGAACACGCTGATAGGGGGCACGAGCGAGGTCCTAGGCGTGGGTCGTCCCGCCAGGTCAGCGGGCGGGTCACGCTCCGGCCTCCACGGGCAGGTCCGCCAGCCGCCATTCGAGCATGCCGTCCTGCAGGCGTAGCGCGTCGCGGCCGTGCGCGGTCAGGGTGCGGACGGCGTCGTGGGCGAACACGCAGTAAGCCCCTCGGCAGTAGGCGACCACAGTGCCGTCCTCGGGCAGCTCGGCCAGACGATCCAGCAGCTCCTCGACCGGGATGGACCACGCGCCGGGGATGTGGCCCGCCTCGTACTCCTCGCGCGGGCGGACGTCGATCAGGGTGATGTCACCGGCCTGGATGCGGCCGAGCAGCTCGGCCCTGGTCAGATGTTCCGTGTCCTCGGGGCCCAGATAGGCGGCGCGGGCCCGGTCCACCTCGGCCAGGTGGGCGGCGGCGACCTGGCGGACCAACGCCCACAACCCCGCCACGTCCTGGCCGGCCAGCCGGTAGAAGACCTTGGTGCCTTCCTTGCGAGTGGCGACCAGGCCGGACTGCTTGAGCACCTGCAGGTGGTTGGAGGCGCTGGTAAGCCCGAGCCCGGCGGTGGCAGCCAGCACCTCCACCGACCGTTCCCCCTGCCCCAGCAGCTCAACCAGCTCCAGCCGTTTGGCGTTACCCAACGCCTTGCCGATCTGAGCGAACGCCTCGAACAGCGCGGTCTTGTCACTCATTGACATTCCTCCATAAATCCATGGACTATTGTATAAGATGGTCCCTAAGGAGGCAATCATGGTCATCCCCGTACCGGACGAAGGGCTCGGCAACACCTCGTACCTGGTCGATCTGGGCGACGGGCGAGCACTGGCGGTCGACGCGTCACGGGACCTCCGCGCGCTGAAGGCCCAGGCGGTACGGCGCGGCCTGACGGTTGCCTTCGCCGCCGACACCCATCTGCACGCCGACTTCCTGTCCGGAGCGATCCAGCTGGCCGCCGAAGACGGCGCCCGCATTCTGGCTTCGGCCGCCGGAGCGCGGGCTTTCGACCATGAGGGCCTGCGCGAGGGTGATGAGGTGGACCTGGGCGGGCTGATGCTGCGCGCGTGGGCCACTCCTGGGCACACCGGCGAGCATCTGTCCTTCCTGCTGGTCGACGGGGACACGATCGAGGGCGTTTTCACCGGCGGTTCGCTGATTGCCGGCGGTGCCGCCCGTACCGACCTGCTCGGCTCCGAGCAGGTCGAGACTCTCAGCCGTGCCCAGTACCGATCGCTGCGCCGCCTGGCCGAGCTGCCCGGGCGGACGGCGGTGTGGCCCACCCACGGCGCGGGCTCGTTCTGCTCGGCCGAGCCCGGCACCGGGCGAGTGTCCACGATCGCGGCGGAGAAGGCCGGCAACCCGTTGCTCCAGGTGGCCAATGAGGACGCCTTCGTCGCGCAACTGCTGTCCGCGCTGGGCAGCTTTCCGCCGTATTTCCTGCGGCTGGGCGAGATCAACCGTCGTGGCCCCTCGATCGTGGACCAGGCCGCTGCGTTTGTGGTGCCCGCGTTGAGCGCGGCCGAGGTCCGCGGCCGGGTGGCCGATGGCGCGGTCGTGGTGGACGTGCGCCCGATCGGCGACTTCTCCGCCGCTCACGTGCCCGGGGTGATCTCGATCCCGCTGAGAGAGCAGTTCGCCTCCTGGCTGGGATGGCTGCTGGATGCGGACACGCCGTACATCATCGTCCGCAACCCGGATCAGGACGCCGAGGAGATCCGCTGGCAATCCCTCAAGATCGGGTACCAGAACCTGCTCGGCGAACTGACCGGACCATGGGACGGGCCCACCTCCACCATCCCGCTGGTCGGCCCCGGCCAGGTCGGCGACACGGCGGTGCTGGACGTCCGCCAAGACAGTGAGTACGCCGCGGGCCACCTTCCTGGTGCGTGCCATATCGAACTCGGCGAGCTGGGCATGCACGCCGACCGGGTGGGCGGCGAGCCGACGGTGGTGATGTGCGGGCACGGCGAGCGCGCGATGACCGCCGCCAGCCTGCTGCGGCGGGCCGGGCACCGCCACGTCCGGGTGCTGGACGGCGGGCCGGGCGAGTGGCGCACCGCCACCGGCGGCCACCTGCGGGAAGGGGCGTGAACGCGCTCCCGGTGCCGTTGCGGCTGGGCCTGCGCGCCAACCTCGCCCAGTTCGGCCTGCTGGTCGCGGTCAACGCGCTGGTCGGCGGCATGCTCGGCCAGGAACGCGTCGTGCTGCCGCTGCTCGCCGACACCGTGTTCGGCCTGTCGGCCTACACCTCGGCGCTGACCTACATCCTGGCCTTCGGCGCCACCAAGGCCGTCACCAACTTCTTCGCCGGCGCCCTGTCCGACGCCTTCGGCCGCAAGCCGGTGCTGGTCGCGGGCTGGCTGATCGCGCTGCCCATTCCGGCGATGCTGGCCTTCGGGCCGACCTGGGCGTGGATCGTGGCCGCCAACGTGCTGCTGGGCGTCTCCCAGGGGCTGACCTGGTCGACCACCATCATCATGAAGATCGACCTGGCCGGGCCCGAGCGGCGCGGACTGGCCATGGGCTTCAACGAGGCCGCCGGATACCTCGCCGTCGCGGCGACCGCCGTGGCTTCGGGCCAGCTGGCCGCCTCCTTCGGGCTGCGCCCGGCTCCGTTCCTGCTCGGCGCCGCCTACGCCGCGCTCGGCCTGGGCCTGTCCACGCTGATCGTGCGCGAAACCCGCGAGCACGCCCGGCTGGAGGCCACTACCCACACCGCCCACGCTGCCTCCAGTGACGCCGCGTCCGGCCCGTCGACCGCGCAGGTCGCCTGGCGTACCAGCGTCGGCGACCGTTCCCTGTCGGCGGCCAGCCAGGCCGGCATGGTCAACAACCTCAACGACGCCCTCGCGTGGGGCCTGTTCCCGATCCTGTTCGCCGCAGCCGGGCTGAGCGTCGCCCAGATCGGCGTGCTCGGCGCGCTGTATCCGGCCGTGTGGGGGTTCGGGCAGATGTTCACCGGCTGGTGGTCCGACCACGTCGGCCGCAAGCACCTGATCACCGCCGGGATGCTGCTGCAGGCCGCCGCCATCGCGGCGGTCGCGGCCGGGCACGGTTTCGCGCTCTGGGCGCTGGCGCAGGTACTGCTCGGCATCGGCACCGCCCTGGTGTACCCGACGCTGCTGGCGGTCATCGGGGACGTCGCCCACCCGGCCTGGCGGGCCCGCGCGGTCGGTGTCTACCGGCTGTGGCGCGACGGCGGCTTCGCGGTCGGCGCGCTGCTGGCCGGCCTTCTCGCCGACCTGTACGGCCTGAGCGCCGCCATCTGGACCGTCGCCGCGCTGACCGCCGCCTCCGGAGCACTGGTCGCGCTTCGCATGCGCGAAACCCATCCCCGGAGGACGCCATGACCCATCCCGCACTCGCCGGCGGGCCCATCTACCTGGACTACAACGCCACCACGCCCGTCGATCCCGCCGTGCTGCAGGCGGCGCTGCCTTACCTGAGCACGCATTTCGGCAATCCCTCCAGCGGCCATCACTACGCTCACGCGCCGCGGCAAGCCCTGGACCAAGCCCGGGGCCGGGTGGCCGCGCTACTCGGCGCCGCACAGGAGGAGATCGTGTTCACCGGGGGCGGGTCGGAGGCCGACACCCTCGCCGTGCGCGGTGCCGCGCTCGCCGCCTCGGATGCGGGCAGGCGGCAGATCATCACCCTGGCCACGGAACATCCCGCCGTGCTGGAGTCCTGCCACAGCTTGTGCCGAGACGGCTTCACCGTTCGCCTGCTGCCCGTGGACCACCATGGCCGCGTTCAGGCCGCTGCCCTTCAGGTCGCGCTCGGCGAGCAGACCGCGTTGGTGTCGATCGCGTACGGCAACGGCGAGACCGGCACGGTGCAGCCGATCCGCGAGTTGGCCGCCCTTGCCCACGCCGCCGGGGCACTGTTCCACACCGACGCCGCCCAGGTCGCCGGCAGGCTACCCGTCGATGTGCCCGCGCTGGGGGTCGATCTGCTGACCATGGTCGGGCACAAGATGTATGCCCCCAAGGGGGTCGGCGCCCTGTACGACCTGCCGTTAAGGAGGCTGTCACCAAGTACACGCGAGCGTATTGAGGCTGGTCAGTGAGGTCTTCATCGGCTTCTGGCGGATCTTTCGCGAAATGGGAGACGTGCCCGGTCGCGTACGGTCAATATTGATCCGGTCTCGGGGGTTGGTCCTGCGGCGGCCCGGTGGCCGTCAGCCCGCGAGAAAGCCGGATGCGACGTGGCGCGTGTCGTCGACGAAGACGAGTTGGTCGGGAACTGGACGCTCCTCGATGAGGAGATGGAGCTGCTGGCGGGGCGGCGAGGGCCGACGAAGTTGGCCTTCGCGCTGATGCTGAAGTTCCATCAGCTCCATGGCCGGTTCCCCCGTGGCCGGACTGACTTGCCCGATGACGCAGTCGACTACGTTGCCCGGGCGGTGAAGGTGCCCGCCCTGGATCTGGCGTTCTACGAGTGGGATGGGCGTACCAGCAAGGACCACCGCGCTGACATCCGTAAGTTCACCCGGTTCCGCGAGTGCGGGGTGGACGATGCTGAGAAGGCAGCCGAGTGGCTGGTCGGCAATGTCTGTAAGGCCGAGCGGCGCCCTGATCGGGTCCGTGTGGCGCTGCTGAACCATTTGAAGGAAGAGCAGATCGAGCCGCCGTCCAAGCTGCGGCTGCTGCGGATCGTCGGCTCGGGGCTTGATCAGGCCGAGAAGACCCTGACGTTGCGGATCGCCTCGCGGATCCCGGCGGAGGTGATCGAGCGAATGCTCACGTTGATCGCCCGGCGCAGGGACCAGAGCGACGACGATGACGCCAGCGACCCCGATGAGGCCGAGTCTGGCCAGCCGGAGGCGGGCCACGACCAAGACGAAGACCAGGGCGAAGCGAAGCACGAGGAGGCAGGCCCCGAGGGCGCGGACGTGTTCGCGGCGATCCGGGAGGAGCCCGGCAACGTCAGCGTCAAGACGATGGAGCGGGAGGTGTTCAAGCTCGGTGCGATCAGGGCGGTGGGCCTGCCCGGGGATGTGTTCGACGACGTCGCGCCAGGTGTGCTGGCGGCCTGGCGGGCGAGGGTCGCGGCCGAGGCACCCAGTCATCTGCGGGCGCATCCGGACGAGATCAAGGTGACGTTGCTGGCGGCCTACCTGCACTGCCGCCAGCGGGAGATCACCGACGCCCTGGTTGACCTGCTGATCACCACGGTGCAGCGGATCAACGCCCGCGCCGACACCAAGGTGACCGAGGGGTTTGTCGCCGAACTCAAGCGGGTCTCGGGCAAGGAGAACATCCTGTTCAAGATGACCCAGGCCGCACTGGAAGCTCCGGACGAGGTGGTCAGCGAGGCGATCTACCCGGTGGTGCCCGGCGGGGTGGACACCCTGGTCGCGCTGTGGTACGAGTACCAGGCCAAGGGCAGTACCTACCGCCAGCACCGGCAGCGGGTGTTCAAGGCGTCCTACACCAGCCACTACCGGACCGGCCTCATCCAGATCCTGGAGGCGCTGGAGTTCGGGTCGACCAACACCGTGCACGCCCCGATGATGACCGCCCTGGCCCTGATCAAGCGGTACAAGAGTGAGCGCACCAACCACACCAAGTATTACGCCACCGGCGAGAGCGTCCCCGTGGAGCAGATCATCCCCGCGGAGTTGGCCGAGCTGATGTATCGCACCGACAAGGCGGGCCGCCGGCGGATCCTGCGCAGTGTGTACGAGTGCGGGGTGTTCCAGACACTGCGCGACAAGCTGCGCTGCAAGGAGATCTGGGTGCACGGGGCTCTCAAATGGCGCAACCCCGACGACGACCTGCCCAAGGACTACGAGGAGCGCCGCGTCGAGAACTACGCCAAGCTCCGCAAGCCACTGGACGCCAGGCGATTCACTGGCGAGCTGATCGAGGAGATGGACGCCGAACTGTCGGCGTTACACGACGCGCTGCCTGATCTGCCGTGGCTGCGGATCGTCGAGCGCAAGAAGGGCGGCGCGATCCTGCTCACCCCGCTGGAGCCGCTCCCCGAACCCCGCAACCTGCGCAAGCTTAAGGCCGCGGTCCGCCAGCGGTGGGGCGTGGTGCCGTTGCTGGACATGTTCACCGAGACGGCACTGCGGACCGGCTGCCTGGACGGCCTGATCCCGGCCGGGACCCGCATCGGCATGGATCCGCGCGAGTTCCTCGAGCGGATGCTGCTGGTGATCTACGCCTACGGCACCGGCGCGGGGATCCGCTCGGTCGCCTCCGGCGAGCATCCCTATTCGGAGGAGGACCTGCGCTACTCCCGCCGCCGCTTCCTGTCGGTGGCCGGGGCGCGGCAGGTTGCCAAGGTGATCGCCAACGCCACCTTCGCCGCCCGCCAGAGCTGGCTGTGGGGTGAAGGGACGACTGCGGTGGCCTCCGACTCCACGCACTTTTCCGCCTTCGATCAAAACATCTTCACCGAGTACCACTCGCGGTACAAAAGGGCCAAGCGCGGCGTCTTGATTTACTGGACGGTCGAGACGGGCGGCTCCATGGCCATCTACAGCCAGCATCTGACCTGCTCGGCCTCCGAGGTGCACGCCATGGTCGAGGGCGCGATGCGGCACGAGACGAGCATGACCGTGGAGACCAACTATGTCGATTCCCACGGCGCTTCGATCATCGGGTTCGGCGTGACCAGATTGCTGAACTTCGACCTGGTCGCCCGGTTCAAGCAGATCAACATCATGAAGCTGTACCTGCCAGGCAAGGGTGACCGCTTCGCCTACCCGATGCTCGGGCCGGCGCTGACCCGGCCGATCAGGCCCGAGCTCATCGAGAACAACTACGACCTGATGATCAAGTATGCGACGGCGATCCGGCAGGGCACCGCCTCCACCGAGGCTCTGCTGCGTCGCTTCACCGGCGAGACCACCCACCCGGCCTACTCGGCGATGTATGAGGTCGGCTGCGCCCAGCGCACCATTTTCCTGTCTCGCTGGCTGCGAGATCGCGATCTTCAGCACGAGACCGAGTCCGGGCTGAACGTGGTGGAGAATTACAACGGAGTCAATGACTACATCAGGTTCGGCAAGCGGGGCGAGCTGGCCTCCAACCGGCGCGAGGAGCAGGAGCTTGGCATGCTCTGCTTGATGATCTTACAAAGCTGCCTCGCCTACATCAACACGCTGATGATCCAAGACACCGTGGCCGAACCCGCGTGGGCCGACGTGCTGACCGACGTCGACCGGCGTGGCCTCACCCCGCTCTTTCACACCAATATGACGCCGTACGGGACGGTACAACTGCGGCCCGATCGGCGCCTGGACTTGACCGGGTTTCCCGTCGTCGAGAGCTGAGGTGGCAGGGGAAGTGGAGCTTCGTCGACTTGAGGATCATGAGACTGCGGCGCGGCCACGTCGTTTGAAGGTCATGCCGTGGTGGATGGTGCTCATCGGTGTGGTCGCCATTGTCGGCGCCACCTGGGCGTCCACTGCTTGGCTGCTGGCCGAGGCGGACCAGACCACAATCGACAAGCGAGCGGGCTTGCGGATCGACGCGATCCGCACCGGTCTCACCGTCGCGGCTGGCACTGGTGGCGCGTTCGCGCTGCTGCTCGCCGTGCGCCGCCAGTGGCTTAACGAACGCGCCCAAGCGCACCGCGAAGAGGTCGATCACCAGTCCCAGATCCACGACGACCGGGTCGCCACCGCTACCGAACACGATGCCGCTGAACGCCGCATCACCGACCTCTATGTCAAGGCCGTCGACCAACTGGGCAACGATAAGGCGGCTGTCCGGCTGGGTGGCCTGTATGCGCTGGAGCGCCTGGGTCAAAACAGCCCTGGTCACCGCCAGACCGTTGTGGACGTCATCTGTGCGTATCTTCGGATGCCCTTCACGCCGCCAGCCGAGTCACCAGAACACGACGACCTGGAGCACAGCAGGAGCGAGGAACTCCAGGTCCGCCTTACCGCGCAGCGTGTTCTCGCTGCGCACCTGCGCGATGAGATCTACAAAGGTCAACGGGACGAGGGGGCTGTTCCGGAGACGTTCTGGCCGGGCATCGACATCGATCTTACCGGGGCCTGCCTGGTCGACTTCTTCCTGGGCGACTGTCGCGTCGGCGTCGTGACGTGCCACGATGCGAGGTTCGTAGGCGAAACGATATGCCGCGGGCTGATCTGTGACCTTGCCTTCTTCCAAGGGGCCACCTTCGGCGGCCATACCGACTTTCGTGGTGCCTCCTTCACCTACAATGCCCGGTTCTCGTACGCGAGGTTCGCCACAGACGTCCGGTTCAACGCCGACGAGTTCTTCCCCGGTGCCCATTTCCGCCGCCACGTTTCCTTCCAGAACGTCGCCTTCGCCAAGGGCGCGCGGTTCGATGGGGCGACCTTCTCCGGGAGCGCGGACTTTGACGAGGCCACCTACGAGGGCGGCGCCAAGGCCATCCACCTGGAGGGCGCGCACATCCAAGATCTCAACGCAGTAAGTCCCGAGGTCACCAAGAAGCCCAGCACCTGGCCTCCCGGATGGATCGTCAAGCAGGAACCAGACGGCACTGGAACGCTCACCTGGAAACAGTCCACAACCAAACAAGCCACGAGACGGAAACCGACCTGATTAATGTGACAGGGAAGTGACGATTCCCTGTCACATAGAGAGTTCTTGAGGCGTTCCCACCAGGGGCGCACGTGCGCGCCTCTAGGGTCGAAGGCGACACGTTCTCTGTCACATGGAGCGGAGCACCTCGTGGCCAAGACCCGCAACGACGCCCACCTGTGGGCATGCATGATCTCTCCGCTCAAGGCGGCGGGCGTCGAGGACGCCGAAACCCTCGCCCGTGTCCTGGTCGCCGTCGTGCGGCGCGAGCAGACCCCCGGCGGCGTGCGCTTCGGGCCCGGCGACGACATCCCCTACGACGTCACCGCCGTTTCCGATCTGGACGGCGACATCTGGCAGCGCCAGTCGTCCGACCCCGCCGGCACCCAGCGTGATCACTGGAGGATGCGCGACCACGACCCCGGCGAGCACGAAGGTGCCGCCGCCGGGGTGTACCTCACCCCGCACCTGCTCACCGCCTACGGCCCGGTCACCGCCGTCCAGCCCAAAACCCGGTGATCGCGGCCGCGGCCGCCCCGCTGGCCGACACCACCCTGGGCCAAGCCGCCGATGCATTCCTTCATCGTCGTGACCTGGACGCCGACACCTTGCGCTCCTACGGCCAGACGCTGGCCCGGCTGCGGGCCGCGCTCGGCGACGGCGTCCTGCTGAGCGATCTGACGGCCGAACACACCGCCGCAGTGTTCGCCGAGGCATGGGCGCAGGCGGCGCCTCGCACCTGGAACCGGCACCGCGCGGCCTTGCGTTCCTTCACCGCCTGGACAGCCCCTCGGTGGGGCGCACCTGACTTGACCGCCCTGATCGAGCGGCGCAAGGAGGACTCGGACGCCACCAAGGTCATCGACCGGCACCTGATCGAAGCCCTGTGGCAGCGTCGCGACCTGCCACTACGCGACAAGGCTCTCTTTCGGCTGCTGTATGAGAGCGCGGCCCGTTCGGTGGAGGTGCTCGGCTTGGACGTCAGCGACATCGTGCCCGAGGCCAAACGCGGCCGCGTACGGCGTAAGGGCGGCGCCACTGACTGGATCTTGTGGCAGTCCGGCACCGCCCGCCTGCTGCCCCGCCTGCTCTCCGGCCGCACCAGCGGTCCGCTCTTCCTCACCGACCGGCGCCCCGGCCCGGCCCGCACTCCGGCCGCCGTCGACTTGTGCCCGGTCACTGGACGCGCCCGCCTGTCCTATGAGCGCGCTGAGTACCTGTTCAAGCAGGCCACCACACCCATCGACCCGACCGGGCACGGCTACACCCTGCACCAGCTGCGCCATTCCCGGCTGACCCACCTGGGCGAGGATGGCTGGTCCTCTTCCATGCTCATGGCCCTGTCCGGCCACCGGAACCTGCGCACTCTCGGCATCTACGTCCAGCCCAGCACCGAAGCCGTCGCCGCCGCGCTCGCCGAGCACGACCCCGGTCGTCGCCGACGCTGATTCCGAGTGCGTTACACCAGCTCAGCCTCATTGATCATCGGCGTTTGGGCTGGTGACACGTTCGCCTGGGTGGACGACGAGATCACTGAGGCCGACCGTTTCTGGGTGGAGCACGACCACTCCGGCCGGGCCCTGCTGCACCGCGTCGATCCCGCGCGCGGGCTTACTGAGGCCGACTTCGCCGTACTCGCGGACTGGGCGCGGTGAGGCGCGCGTCGTACGGCGGCTGAAGATTGGAATAATGGCGGCATCGGGGATCGACCGTTCCTTTTCGGATGGGGGTCCTGTGCCGGCGGATTCCGTCAGTTCGCTGCTGTCGTACGGGCTCGCGGCGGTCGCGTTGGTCGTGGTGGTCTGGCTTGTCGAGAAGTTCACCGGCGGCATGATCGAGGAACTCGGCAAACACGCGGTGGACCGCCTGCTGGCCGGCAGGAGACGGGGCCTGTTCTCGCGTGCCAGGCTGAAGATGTACGCGGCCTCCATCAGGGACAGGTACGGCGCCCACACGCTGGGGTTCCGCCGCGACGATGCCCCGATCGCCGTCGAAGACGTCTATGTCCCCGTTCGCTATCAGTCCGACGGCGGCCGACTCGACCTGCAGGAGCATCTACGCGAGACCAACCGGGCCGTGCTGGTCGGCGAGCCGGGGGCGGGGAAGTCGATACTGCTCAAGCACCTAATGCTGCAGTGGGCACGAAGGCCGCGCAGGGACCGGCCCATCCCGGTGCTCGTCGAGCTGTACAGGTACGGCACCGGCGGCGCGACGCTGAAGGACCTTATCGCGAGGGCCCTGAGCCACGGCAAGTGGCAGTCCACCGTCAAGGACCTCGACGTCGCCCTCGGCAAAGGCCGCCTGCGGTTGTACTTCGACGGCCTCGACGAGGTGCTGCGCGACCGCCACGCGGCTGCGCTGGCCGACCTGAGGGACCTCGCCGGGCAGTACGGTGGTTGCCCCATCGTCGTCACCTGCCGCGACGAAGTCTACAACGGAGAACTGGCCGCAGAACTCGGCCAGCCCGTCAAGGTCGCGGATTTCGACGACGCCGCGCTGCGCCTGCTGCTGCGCCACCTGCTGAAGGACGACGAGCGGATGGCGACGCTGGTCGCCGCCCTCCAGGCCAACCCGCAGGTCCTGGGCCTCGCGCGAAGCCCGATGCTGCTCACGATGATCGCCTTCCTGCACCTGGAGAAGGTCTTCGGCGAGCGGGCCGAGCACATGCCACGCTCCCGCTCGGAGTTCTACGAGAAGGCGATCGACTACCTGCTCCGGCGCGACGACGCACGCGGCCGCGGCGACGTCACCCGCCACACCCCCGCGCTCAAACTGGCGATCCTGTGCAAGGCCGCGCTGACGCTCATGAGCAGGGAGGAACGTGACCGCAAAGCGATCGTCCGCCGTGACCTGCTGGCCGTCATCAGGACGGAGGCCGACGACTTCCACCTCGACCGCGCCGACGCCGACGGCGTCATCCGCGAGATCGTCGAGCGCAGCAGGTTGCTGATCGCCCTCCCCGGCGCCGAGGAACCCCATGTCTTCGCCCACTTGACGCTGCAGGAGTACCTGGCAGCTCTGGAACAGGGCACGGACTGGACGCGCCTGCTCGCGCGCTACCGACGCCATCCCGAGACGTGGCGCGAGGTCGTGCGCCTGTGGTGCGGGCTCGGCGCCGCCGACGCGACCCCGCTGCTTCGCTCGATCTACGCCGAGGAGGGCGAGGACGGGAAGGTGCTGGTCGTGCACTGCCTGGCCGAGGCGGCGCAGGTCGCCGACGCATTCGCCGACGACGTCGTCGGCCGTTTCCTCGGCCAGCTGACGTCCGGCGCCGCGCTGACGGATTCGACGGTCCGCGCGCTCGGCGTGCTCGCTGGCGCCGGCGGCCCGCGAGGCGAGGCCGTGTTCGAGGAGCTGGTGCGCGTCGTGGAGCTGATGCCGGAGGACCGGACCGTCATCGGGGCCCGCCACCAGGCGATGCGCACGCTCGCGGCTACCGGGCACCCCAGGGCCGCCCAGCTGCTGGCGAGGTTCGCCAGGTTCGACGACTTCGCCCGCGCGCAGTTGCGCGGGATGGGCCAGCTGGCCCTGCCCACCTTGCGCGGGCCCGCCGAGCGCGGCCAGCGGTGGGCCATCGACGAGATCGGCCAGATCGGCACGCCGGCCGCCGCTGAGGCGCTCGTCGCCCTGCTCGGCCGCGAGGCCGTGGCGGTGTACGCCGCGTGGTGGCTGGCGGCGTTGCTCGACAGCGCCGACGTGTGGGCCGTACTGGAAAAGGACAGGCGCGAGGACGTGGTGCCGGGCGAACGGCTGGACTGGGTCGCCGGCCCGTACCGCAGGGAATGGCCGGCGCGCCTGGCCTCGGTGGTCGGCCGGGTCGCCTGGCTCGTTGACGGGGGCGCTCAAGACACCGCTCCGGAGGTGCCGTCGATAGCTCCGCTGATCGCTCTGCCGCTGTACGCCGCCGGGATGGAACGCCGCAGCGGCCGGGGCGGGTGGTGGCGGAGGCTGGGCGCCCGCGCGCGCGAGGGGATGCGTGCCCTCGGAGACCGCCTCCCGCCCTCGCTGGACGACCTGTACGAACTGCTCGGCCCGCCCGCTTTCGACAGGCTGTACGGAAAACTCGAAGACGTGGGGTTGTGGGGGATCCTGCCGACCGACTACGTCCCCGACGCAAGCGAGGAGAGGACCCTCAACAGGATCGTCGACGCCGGCGCGGACGGGCGACTGCTCGCGGCCCTCGACCGGGACGTCAGGCTCGAACTCGTGACGAGTTTCGTGGTCAGGCCAGGCACCCGGCAGGACTGGGAGGAACTGGCGGAGGGCACGCCGGAGCCGCGAGCGCTGCGCTGGATCCGCAACATCGTATGGGGCGCGCTGGCCTGCTGGGTCGTCATCGTCGGCTTACTCGGGGTATGGCGTCAGGGGTCGTGGGTCGTCGGAGCGGCGGTGGCGCTCACGGGGTTCTGCGCGGTGTTCATCTTTCTGGACAAGATCGGCTCGGGGTTCGAGGGCTTCACGGTGCTGCGCAGGACGATCGTCCCTCAGCTGCTGATCGCCGGTCCTGTCGCCGTGGCCGGTCTGACGGTGTACGCCGCGACCGCCACCGTCGCCGCATACGGAGCCTGGATGGGGTGGACCGTGGTCGCGGCGGCGGCCGCGGCGGCCGTCCTTCTCGGCAGGGCGGTGTCGGCTGGCACCCGGCGGTCCCGTAACCCGTTCCAGGCCGTCTTGGCGCGGTCGGCTCCTCATCTGCTGCCGGCCCGGGAGGAGTCATAGAATCCTGGGGGTGTTACGTGTCGCGGTGGCCGGTTTGCTGGTGTTGGCGGGGGGTCGCCAGGTCCTCGGCGTTGGCACCCCCGGAAGAGATCGTCCGAAAGGCCCTGTATCCGGTGGTGGGCAAGCGGACGCTGGAAGACATCATCGCCGAGGCCAAAGCGAACGAGAAGGAGTTCAACACCCGGGTCCGGGTGAAGCTGCGCGGCTCCTACTCCCACCACTACCGGCGCGGCCTGCCCAAGCTGCTGAAGGCGGTGACGTTCGGGTGCAACCCGAGCGAGACCGCCTTGCGCCTACTATCGCAGGCGGTCCTAGCCACGAGCACCCACACCGGGACCGGTGCCGGCGCTGTGTGGGCCGCCCGCGCCCGCGAGACCGCCCTCGACGTCCTGGCCGAGGCCCGACTCGTTGGAGGAGGTACTGGAGCGGGCGAAGACCGACTGGAGTTAGTCGCGGTCGCGATGTGGCTCAGCCGAGCCCGAACCGGGGCTACTGTGCTGGGGGAGGCTGTGTGGAAAGGGCAGCGGTGTGGCCGCGTTCGGCGGTCCGCAGCTGCTTGGTGTCGATGGTGCGGAGCACGAACAGCGCGGCGAGCACGATGGGGCCCGGCCCCAGCAGCAGCCCGGCCAGCACAAATGCCCCTGTACGCCGACGACCACGGACGCGGCGACCATCCCAGTGACGATCACGAACCCGGCGGCCAGGCCGCGGGTGAACAGCTGGTGGGAGTTGCGTTCCTTCTGCAACAGCAGTTCGGTGCGCAGCTTCTCGATGTCGTATTCGTGTTCGAGCTGGGCCTCGATCAGCTTGAGGGTCGGCCTGAAGTAGGTGGGCGGGAGCTTGGATAGGCCCTCGATTAACTCGCCTACCTGTTTGTTCTGGTACGGCTCGAACGCGGTCACGACTCCCCCTGAGCCGCTTCGACCACTCCGAGCGCGTCATGGCCCGCATCAGTGACCTTTCCCAGGGCGCGGGCCAGCAGATCCTCGCCGTACCGGACCCTCAGCGCCTCCAGCTCGATCCGCTGCTCGAGGACCTCTTGCGGGGTCGGCAGACGCGCTGACGGCATCGCGCGCGACCCCGGCTTTGCCTCTGGCTCCCGGAAGACCACAGCCGTGGTCGCCGACGTCCCGAAATCGACGGTTGTCAGCGGCACCAACCGGGCGTTCAGCAGATCCAGCTGGGCGACGAGATCCTCGAACTGGCGAGCCTGCCGCTCATCGGCCACCGGAAGGGTCCGCAAAGCCTCAAGCTGGGTGCGCTGCAGATCCACCATCCCCTCAAGGATGCCCCTGGCCTCCGCCATCGCGCGGGTCAGCTGACGCGTCCCCGCGAACGACTCACGCTGCGACTCGGCGACCAGATCCGTGAGTTGCGCGATCCGCTCCGACAGGTCCCGCAGAAACCCCGACAGGTCCGGCGGCTCAATACGCACGTGAATGTCCCGGCCAGCCGGAAAGTCGGTCGGTGGATTCGGCGTCCCACTCGAGGACTCGCTCACCCCGCAAGCGTAGCCCGGCCCGTTTCCCGGCGCCCCGACAGCCAGGCCCGGTCGGCCGCCAGCTGGTCGGCGTCGGGCTCGGGGCCGTGCTCGGGTACGGGCTCGCTGGCCCAGAGGGTGACGGGCAGGGCGTGGCGGTCGGTCACCTCGCGCCGGAACACCTCCTTCGGTTCCACCAGGAGGGCGGGCGGGATTACGGCAACGGGTTGCGGGCCGGCGGACCGTGACTACCGCAACGAAAGTCAGACGCTGGCTCGTCCGGGGCCAGTTCGGCACGTCGCCCTGCGCTTTCGATTCTTCAACACCCTGTCGCCGTTCGCGAGCGGCGAAGCGCCACCCGTTGCCGCCGGTTCTGCGCGCTGCCTACAGTGGTCACCGTAGACAACACGATGCCCCCGACCGGGTCGACTCCACGCCGGGGGCTCGTGCCGAGATCCGGGCCCTTGTAGGCGGTCGCCTACAGGGGCCCGTGTCCGTTCACCAGCCAGTCCACCGCGATCAAGATCGCGCGGGCAATCAGTGTGCCGTACTCGGCCCACTGAGGCCGGTGCCGTCGCCGATTGGCAGTCATCCGTACCCCTCCCCCGGCCGGTTTCTTGAGGGTCGGGGTCGACCACCGGCTGGGCTTGGCCGACCCCCGGGGGACCGGCCACGAAGCACGTACAACCACCGCCCAGGAGCGGCTTGAGGCCAGGGTACGAACTACTCCAGCAATTGGTCTAGAACAGCCACAACCCCAATGACCTCGACCAGTCACCTTCGCTGCAGTGTCCTACCCACAGCAAAGGTCCCAGACCAGCGGTTTTCCGCTGGCCCGGCGAAATATCCGCGCTCCTGATGTCCGGGATCCGCTCTTGGCGAACCGGGCCCACCGTTGGCAGACTCACCGCTCGCTGGCCACAGGTCCTGTCTCATGCGCTGGCGTTCTCACAGGTCAGCGACCCGAAGATCCGCCCATGGCCGGAATTCCCTTATCTCGGTTGGACCCGACCTTGGGGGCGGTCAGCAGCTCGGCGGTCTCAGCGGGCCGCCGTGGTGGTCGCGGTGACCAGCTGCTTGCGCAGCCGGGGCTGGCTCCGGATCCGATGCTCATCGAAGGGCGGCGGACAGGGCCCGGATGATGAACACCACGCGCGCGCCCGCGCGAGAGGGACTGGCGAAACCGGCGAAACTCCCCGAGGACTGGGGGCGGTGTTCGTCTCACGCTTGGCCGGTGCCAGCGGGCAGCGCATCCCCGGCGATCCGGATCGCGGTGCGGTAGTCGGCGACGGTCCGCCGGTGTTCACGGGCGGCCGATCCCAGTCCGGCGGCCACGCCCGCCAGGTGCCGGGCCAGGTCGTCCACGCCTTGCTCCCAGCCGGTCGCGTCGGCCTGGCCGTCGATGAGCCCGGCCTGGACGCTCTCCTCCAGCCTGCTGAGCAGTTTGGCCACGCGCGCCAGGTCGCCGCGGATCCGGTCGCGGGTCCAGCGCAGGTTGCCGGCCGCTTCCTGGGCCCGGCGCCGGGCTCGGTGGGCGGCTTGGCGGCACGGGGTTCCGCAGTAGCGGGCGGGGCGGCCGGTGGCGGCGGCGATGATCGCGGCCTGGCAGACCGGGCAGCGGCGGTCCTGGTCGCCAGCCGGGCCGGTGGCGTTGGTCGCGTTGGTCGCGTTGGTCATGGTGCATCTCCGGGGATCAGGTGGTTTGCGTGCTGCCGGGAGGGTTTCGTCCCGGCGGCCGCCGAAGGCCTTCACGGACGAAACTCGCGGGGTTCGCCGCTGTGGGCCCATCGGAGGCGGGTCCGTTCGGCGCACTGGCGGGCGGCCTGGGCGGCCACGAGCCAGGCGCGCTGGGCGGCCAGCTCGTCGGCGCCGGGCTCGGGGCCGGACTTAGGTCCGGGGTTGGCGGGTTCGGAGGTGTAGCGGAAGACGGACAGGGCGTGCCGGTCGATGACCTCGCGACGGAAGACCTCCTGCGGTTCCGCCAGGCGGTCCCGCTGGCCGGTCGAGGATTGGGTGGTGTCTGCCGCTAGCAGGGCGGCACGTTCGCGGGCGGCCTCGGGGTCGTGGCGGTGGTCGAACTGGGGGGCGTGGGCTTGGGCGGCGCGCTGGCGGGCGGCCTGGAGCTCGGCGCGGGCCCGCTCGGCGCGTCCGTCTTGGTCGGCGTCGACCCGATCGGCGCGGGCCTGCTGGTCGGCCGTCCTGACGCGGGCTTGCTCGGCGCGGACCTGTTCGGCGCGGGCGGCCGCGGCGAGGCTGGGCAGCTGCAGGCCCTCCCGCAACCGGCCGTCGACGTCGAACCAGGCGGCCAGCCGCCATCGGATCCAGGCCGCATGCCCTAAAACGCAGGTGGCCTGGAGGGAATCGGATTCCCTCCAGGCCACCTGCGTTGGGCGGTTAAGCTGCCGCTCGCTGTTCTGCCGCCTCCTCGGGATCGGGCAGTTCGCGCAGCAGAACCTTGTCGCGGGCCGCGTCGAGGTGGGTCACCTCGACGTAGATCTCCTCATTGAGGTCGACCTGCCCGTCGCTCAGGTCGTCGCGCAGATCATCGGACATGTCCTTGGCCAGCAGCATCGCCGGACGCTCCCGCCCGTCGATCTTCAGCAGGATGAACCCGCCGCGGCCGTCCTGGAAAGGCACAGGCTTGACCACGTGCCCGTACCCGCGCCAGCCCACGAGTGCGTCAGCGGGCTGGGCGCTGGCCAACACGCGCTCCAGCCGCAGCGACACCTTGCGTGCCGGTACGTCGACTCTGGAAACCGTGGCGACGACCTGCGCCCCAGCTGCAGGTACGGCACCGGTGACCGTCCGCTCGGGGACGAGGCCGTTGATGCCTGCCTCCATCTCCACGAAGGCCCCCAGCCCGGAGACAACCGTACGCACGGTGCCGGTGAAGGAGTGTCCGGCCGGGAAGCGCTTGGCCAACTCCGGCCAGGGGTCTTCCTGCCCGGGGACCAGGGTGTACTCGGCCTTCCCCTTGATCGGGTCAAAGGTGTAAGAGCCGTTGACCCGGTCGCCCACCTTGAAACGCCTGGTCATGTCGGAGATCAGGCGCGTGATGTCGACGTTGGCGTTGCCCAGGACGACGGGCGGCCGCTCCGGGTCGTCGGTGCGGACGATCGCGTACTCCTTCTCGACCTTGATCACGGTGGCCGGAGCGCTGATCACATGTTGGGGGCCGGGCAGCGGAGCCAGTGTCTGCTCGGTGCTGGGCTCGCTTTGCAGAGCGTGGATCTGGTCGATCAGCTCTTCCTTGAAGCGCTCGACGTCCTCATACAGCAGGCTGTAGGTGAGGATGCGGTGGCCTCGGTAGTCGGAAGGGACGTCCTCGAGGTTCTGGGAGATCATCACGACCTTCTTGCCGTACATCAGGGAGATGCCGAGCTCAAAGGCGACGTTGGCGTTGCGGTCGGTGCAGTCGACGATGACGACCTCTGCTCGTTGGATGGAGCGCGCCAGCAACTGGATGATCGCGGTGGGACCATAGAGGCCATCGAGCCGCTCGGATTTCATCCCCGCCTGCTGCAGCGCATCAGAGATGATCTTATGGACTTTCTCGAAGTCGCCCCCGTAGGGCGACGCGAGGAAGATCACGCCCTTTTCCGGCTGATGTGTCCTCGATAGAGCGACGGTGTTCATCAGGGTTCCTCCCCCTTGGTGGTAGTTGATTTCCACCGTTGAGCGGGGAATGTTCCACTTCAAGCCGGTTTGGGGGTGGGATCGGGGAACGGCCCGGGAATGCCTTCCGGCAATGCGGGAAGCGTCACAAACCCCGGCGGGAGGCGACCGTTGAGCATCAAGCGGATGTCCTCGCGCTTGGCTCCATGCCGCGCCACGCTCCAGGAAGTCCCCGCGACCGCCCGGCGGAACAGATCCAGCAGCTTGAGCTGCTCCTTGGTGTAGGCGGGCGCGACCATGGTCAGCCCGGCCCGCACCTGATGGATCGTCAGGCCCGAGGTGTTGGCCAGGCGTGACAGCGACGCCTCGCCCGCTAGCGCCTCGAGCATCGCTCTGGCGGCCGTGACCAGCGACTCCTCGTCCGTGGCCGTACTAGGTGTCAAGCTCTGGCAGGCCCGCCGAAGGCTCTCGTTGATCTCCTGCATGGGCGGCGGCGTTTCTGCTATCCCCAGCGGGAGGATGATCACACCGTCTGCGGCGCCGGACCGTGGTGGTCTCGCGGTACACGCGATCAGAGCCCGCCCGCCCCGGTGCAGCTGGTCGACCAGCGGCTGGTAAACCTCCTCGTCTCCGATCACGACGACGGCGCGCAGATCCGGCCGCACAGCGACAGCCTCGAATACCTCGGCGGCCAGCACCTGCGCCCGCTCGATGCCGCCGATGAACGGAACGTGCCGGATGCGGAAGGCCGCGTCAGCGGCGAAGGCTTCGGCGATGGCGCGGGCGCCGGAGTCAGCGCAATCGGCGACCACGACCCGGTGGGACATCCCGCCCGCCATGCACAGGCGCTCGGCCGCGACCTGTATGCGCCCTAGCAGCCCGCGGACGTCGCGGCCGCGCGGATCGACGGCCAGCAGGTGATGCGCGTCGGCGAAGACGCCGAGGTCGAACCGCAGCATAAGATCTCCTCGCGTAACCCTAAAGGGGCGGAGGCGGCGCCACCCGCAGCCCCGCCATGAGCCGGGTGAGATCGGCACGGCTGAGCATCGGCGGGGCCGCGGTCAGCAGGTTCAGCAGGCGGTGGCCAACGACGTCATAGCCGCCGTCCCCATCCAAGGGCAGGCCGCGTCCGATGAGGTCCAGCACCTCGCTCTCGCTCATCACCCGCGGCCCCTCCAACTCGATCATCCGGGCCATCGCCTCCAGCAGCACGGCCGGCTCCACCACCACGGGGTTGCCGGTCGAGTACAGCGCGGCCCCCGCCGCGCCCTCGGTCACCCCGGCGCAGGCCAGCACCAGGTCAGCCTGACCGCGGACCGAGCTGATCCGAGCGGTGGTGACCAACTCGGTCTCGATGACCATGCGGGCGCTCACGGCGGGATCGTGCGTACTGGTCAACTGCAGCGCCGTTGGCTCGTCGGCCTCGACGGCCAGGCCGCAGGCCTGCGCGAGCGCAGTGACCTCCTGCCTGATGTCCTCGGCGTCCTGCTCGCGCATCAGGTCCAATGCCTGGTCGAAGGTGTAACCGACGCCGGGGATCTCCTTGTCCCTGCACTCGGCCGGCAACCGAGTCGGACGCCGCCGCCGCTGCTCGCGAACCTGGAGGAGCTGATCGACGTTGGCGCGTTCCTCGTCGGTTAGCGTCAGCTCCATCAGCTGCTGCTGGATCTGGGTCGGCATCCGCGCGATCGTGCGTGGATCAGGGCGGGTCATGTACAGGTTCACGACGTCGATGATGGTGTCGAAGCTGTCGTGGGGCCGGCTGCGTAGCAGCGGCACGAGATGGACGATGCGTTCTCGGTGGGTGGCCCGCAGGTTCAGGCGTGCCAGCGGCGCCAGCGCGACCGGCACTCCCAGCTCCACGCTTTCGGCGATCGCCTCGAACCGGCGGAACGCGGTCCCTTCAGGGCGGACCCCGGCCAGCTCCTTGGCCGCGTCGAACAGATAGCTGGCGTTCTCGCCCAGGTTGCGCACGTCGGTGGCATGGATCGCGACGCTGCGCGTGCCCATGCGGACGCCCACCTTGATGTTGTCCTGGATGGTCGATTCCAGTCTGCTCAGCGGGCACCCGGCCATCCAAAGCACCAGCACGCACGCTCGCAGCAAGGCGGTGATGCCCTCTCTGCCGAGGTCCTCGGCGGGGCCGGTGATCACGCAGCGCAGCTGTTCGGCCGCCTCGCCCCGCCCGAGAAGGTCGCCAGGCGGGAGGTCCTGCACGAAGTCGGTTGCCCGTAGCCGCTCGGCCACGGCTTTCCTATCCTCGGCCGGGGTGGCGAAGACACGGGCCAGGTCTAGGACGCAGTCGCGCAGCCGGAACTCGGCGTCGACGTCGCCGGCGGGCGAGACGACCGAGATCCATTCGGTGGTTTCCCGCACGTGCCGCGACTGAGCCGCCAGCCATAGCAGCGTCAGATCTCCGGCGCCCTGTGCCCCCGCCTTCACGATCTCCTGTACCCAGGTGGCGTCAGTGAACGGCAGGCCGGATGCGCTCACCGCCCGTCCCAGCCCGGTAATCACCAGCTCGCCGCCAGCGCCGGTGCTGCGCGGCGACGCTCCGATCAGCGCGTGCTCGTGAAGCAGCCGCACCACCTGCCCGGCGGAGGGCCGCGCCGCGCCCGCCACCTTGCCGAGCGAGGCGTCGAACAGCCGGTCGACTTCCTGCTCCAGGTACTGCTGGCTGAAGGGCGGCGTGTCACGCACCACTTCATGCAGCAGCTCGGTGGCGAACCACTCCTCACCCACGCGCGAGGTGATTGCCGCGCCAGGCGCCACATAGGCCAGATAGTGCTCGAAGACCGCGTCGACATCGCACAGTGCGCGCAGCGCCCGGTCGAGCTCCGGCTCGCCGGGGAAGGCGGCTGCCACGTGCCGCGCCAGCCCTTCCAGCTCAGTGTGGTCGAATACGACGCTGCCTTTGGCCGGCTGGGTCTCGGGCACGACCAGGTAACCGTACCCGCGAGGGCTTTCTCCCAGGCCGAGCCGCCCTGCCCGACCCAGCCGCTGGGCGACCGTGTCGCGGTCCAGGACGCGGTTGTTGCCGCCGCCCGTGGGGGTGGTGAGGGATCCAACGACGACCGCGTCAGCCGGAAGGTTGATGCCCAGCTTCAACGTGTCGGTGGCGAACAAAAGCCGGATGATCCCATTGCGGAAGGCGTCCTCGACAACGTCACGCAGGGGCTGCTCCAGCCGCGCGGAGTGATATCCGACGCCCGTACGCAGCGTCTCCTCAACCGACGTGCGGAGATTGGTGCGCGGGAAGCGGCCGAATTCCTGCTGCTTCCGGTTCGCCTCCTCCTCGCTGAGGTTGCTGAACCTGCCCTGGAACGGACCGAGCCTGCGCCGCACCCGCGGCATGGCGGGGTCGAGAGCGAGCGCTTGCTGCGCAGCCTCAGTCAGGTTCTGGGCATCCTGGCGGGAGCCGACGAAGCACAGCACGCTGCGGATGGCGCGCGCGTCGTCCTTGAGCAGTGTCACCGCCAGCGCCAGCGCCCGCCGGTAGGTCTTTATGCCCTGCAGCAGGCGCCGCATCTCGCTGTTGAAATTCCACTGCCCGAGCACGGCGTCCAGATGGTGCTCGTCCTCCTCGCGGGGCCCCTCGGCGGTCAGCACGCGCACCTGCCGCTCGTCGCTGGCCAGCTTGTTCAGCGGGACGGGGCGCCTGGTGGTGGTGACGACCGCCTCCGGCGCGATGTTCAGCCACTTGCCCACTGACTCGGCTGCGTCGCCGGTGAGGGTGGCCGACAGGCCAATGAGGGGGATGGGATAGCGGGCTCTGATCGCGGTCAGCAGCATCTCCAGCTGCGGTCCCCGCTGCGGGTCGGCCAGATGCTGCAGCTCGTCGACTACCACCAGGTCACAGCCGCTGAGCGTCATCCCGGCCGCCATCATCCCAGCCAGCTTCTCGGGGATGACCACGGCCACTTCGAACTCGCCGCGCGCGATCGCCTCGTCGTTCTGCGGGTAGTCGCGCGAGCCGGGCAGGATACGCCAGCCCTGGCAGGAGGTGTCTTCCAGGAACTCCGTCCACTCCTTGACGGCCTGGTTCACCAGCGCCTTGGTCGGCAGCAGCACGATGGCCCTGCCGTGGGAACGGTGGACCCGGCTGATCGCATGGCACACCGCAATGCGCCCCACCCGGCTCTTACCGCTGGAGGTTGGCCCCAGCAGCAGCATCGACTCGCCTTGGGCGATGCACTTGCCCAGTTTCGGCAGCGCCTTTGCCATCAGCTCGGTGTGCCCCGCCTCGTCGATGCCGAGCGTCTCCAGCACCTCTGCGCTGTACTGAGCACGCTTGGCCTGCAGCCTGGTGGCGTCCTCGCGCACCTTGCGCGCCAGATCCGCTGGCAGCAGCTGCTCGATGATGTCGCCGCTCTCGATGTACGGCTGGCGCAGGTACGGTGCCATGGCCTCATCCAGCACCTTGGTCAGCGCTCGCAACCCCGGTGCTGCCTCGGCGGGGAGGAGGCTGGCTCGCACCAGCCCATCCCTCCACATCCGGTCCCTCATGGTCCGCACAGGCGGCTCCCCAACAGGCTCAGCCCCGGACGAGGAGTCGCTGGTCGATGACAGCCACTTGCGGGCGGCGGTCTTGGGGGAGCGCTCGGTGAGCGTGTAGAACCAGGCGTGGACCGCCTCCATCGAGGCCTGCGTCTCGAAGGGCGGAAGGTGCTCAAACAAGTCCTTGACCGCCTTGACGATAATCTCGTACACGCGCCGCCCGAGCTCGGCGCCGGACGCCCGCAATCTCTCGGGGTCGATCAGATCGCGGTAGAGCCGGAGCTGCGCGTCTGCCATCAGCAGGAACATCTGGGTGATGTCTGTGACGTTTCGTTCTGCCAGCGTCATCACCTGGGCGTAGCAAGTCCACCGGTACAGCCACTCGGCGTCCTCGCCGTATACGCCGCGAGGCGTCTTCGGCCCTTCCCCCCTGCCGAGCTGGAAATCGAGCCAGTCGTCGCTGGCATACCAGTGGGTCGCGTCGCTGTCCATCGTGCCCTCCCACCTGCAGTGGACCGCTCTCAGCGTGACACGGGGAACGTTCCCCGTGTCGCTATCGCCACGAAGAAATGGGGAATGCGATTCCCCACACGCGGCTCCCCCCTCCTACGACGCCGACTCACGGACTGCCGAAGCGATCGCCGACATCGTCACCCGGGCCGCGAAGGCCACCGGGCTGGGACGGCAGCTGGACCGGGCACTCGCTTCGCCGCGGATTCGTCACCGCCTTGCCGCGACGGCAAGACCCTGGAACACCCGGTCGTCATTGATCATGACCAGGGCTAACGGTCATAAGAACGAGGGCGAGCAGTGGACCGACAACCCAGTCGTCGGAGTATGACCGGCGTGCACGAGGCCCTGGCCGTCATCTCCTCCGCCCGCACGCGAGGCCCACGCTGGCGGCGCGCATCTTCGCGTTCGCTCCTCGGGCCACCTGCATCGGAACCGCCAGTGGCGCTAAGCCAGCCTTCGGCGGTTCGCTAACGCCACTGGCCGTTCGGTTGCTGCCAGTACCGTACCCCCACAAGAGTCAAGCCCTGCTGGACGCCGGCGTCCCGCCGCACCATCGTCGTCGACTGGGTGACGTCTCGCTGACAGGATGATCACGTGCGCGGGAACAGAAGCCCCATACGCGTTCTGCGGGTCGCCAGGATCCGTTGGTGGTGGACGCGGATGACCACACCCACGGCGCTCCTGCGCTTCGTCTACCATCCCCCTGCCCGCCCGGCAGGGCTTCGCGAGATCTACGTCTACGACTCCCGCGACTACGACATCGCCCGCGTGGTCTGGCAGGTCTGCGACCAATGCCGGTACGGCAGCATCAACAAGATCTCCATCGACGAGGGATGGCAGCGCCAAGGCCTCGGCCGCCGCCTGATCCATCGCGTGCTTCGCGACGGACCTGACTACCGGTGGGTCACCTCGAGCCAGTCACCCGAGGCCAAGAAGTTCTTCCCCGCCATGTCCATCGAGACAGGTGCGGCCTTCACCGAACGCGGCCCCTCATGCTCCCACTCCGGTCCCGACCGGAGCACGCTCACCACCGGCCGCACTCCCCTGCCACGCACGGTGATCGAACACAACATCTGATCAGTGATCACCGCACGTTCTGCCGAGTCGCCACGAAACCCGTGGCATCAGCCCCCCTCCTGACCAGGTTCAACGTGCTCCCGTGTACTTGGTGACAGTGTCGTTAACGACAGGCCTGTACGTCCGCGCCGGAACCCCGCTGCGGCCGGTCATTCACGGCGGCGGCCACGAGGGCGGCCTGCGCGCCGGGACGGAGAACGTCGCCTTCATCGCCGCCCTCGGCCACGCCGCCGAGCTGGCCCGCCGAGGGCTGCCCGGCAGCGCCGAGCGCCTGGCGAAGCTGCGGGACCTGCTGCACGGCGAACTGGAGGCGTTGCTGCCCGGGCGCGTGCACCTCAACGGCCATCCCACCGAGCGCCTGCCCGGCACGCTGAACCTCAGCATCGACGGCATCGGCGGGCGCGCGCTGCTGGCTGCCGTACCCGAGATCGCCGCCTCCACCGGCTCGGCTTGCCATGAAGGGGTGGATGCTCCCTCGCCGGTGCTGACGGCCATGGGCCTGCCACAGGAGCGGGCCCGTTCGGCGTTGCGCCTGTCCCTGGGCCGCTGGAGCACCGAGACGGAGATCCGCCAAGCCGCGCGGCTCATCGCTCGGGCCGCCACCACCATGCCTGCGGTCGCCGGGTGAGGCCCCCGCCCCAGCGCATCAGGGGCGGGTGGCGGTGATGAGCCAGATGGCAGCGTCCAAGTGCACACCGGCCTGATCGGCGTGATCGGTCAGAGCAGTACGCACCTCGCTGAGCGCGGCGTCGCGTTCGTGGGCAGGGACGGTGGCCAGGACGGCGCGGCCCGGCCCCGACTGGGCCAGGTAGTCCACCGCCTCCTCCAGGTCGGCACCAAGGGTGAGCGGAAGCCGCACATCGGCGAACCGGGCCTGGACGAAACCCGCACCGGCCAGAACCTGCTCCACCACCGCGGGGTCGGCCTGAGCGAACATGCCCGGTCCTTCGCCGAGCGCGGGCATCGTGCCGTAGCGCAGCAGCGCGGCGCCGGGGACGATCAGCCACTGGTTGGCGGCTAGCGGCTGCCAGGTGGCCAAGACCAGGCGGGCGCCGGGGCGCATGCCTGCCGCGAGGGTGGAAAACGCCGCGGCCGGGTCGGTGAAGAACATCGTGCCGAAGCGGCTGATCGCCACATCGAACAGGCCGGGGACGGTGTGGGACTGCGCGTCGGCGTGGACGAACCGCACGTTGCTCAGGCCGCTGGCAGCCAGCCGGGCGCGAGCCACCTCCAGCATGGGCGCGGAGACGTCGATCCCGGCAACCATGCCGTCCGGGAGGACTTGTTCGGCAGCCTGGAGCGTGGTGGCGCCGCATCCGCAGCCGATGTCCAGCACCCGCTGCCCCGGGCCAAGCCGGGCGGCCGACAGCAGCGCCTCGGCCACGGGGGCCAGCACGCGGTCGCGGCGATCGGCGTCGGCGGCCCACCGCCGACCGTCCTCGTCATCCCAGCTGCGCTGGGCGGAATCTGCTGTACTGCTCATCGCTCCTGCTCCACGGCGTCCTGCAAGAGATTCCTCGGGAATCGGCGGCCAAGTGCGGCGATGCTCGCCTCGTCTGTGGTGATGCCCAGGCGGCGGCCGAGGGTGTGGATGGTGAGCCGGCCGGTGCCGTGGGCCAGCAATCCGCGTCCGCGCCTGATCAGCCTCACCAGGCGGTCATCGTCAACGCCGGCCGGCCGCTCACCCAGCAGCCCAAGGACCGCGTCGGCGACGGTATCGGCAGCCTTCCCGATGCTGCCCAGCACGGCCAGCAGCTGCTCCGGCGGGAATCCGGCATTCTGCAGGTCCATCGTGAGCTGCAGCAGCGACGGGCTGGGAACGCAGTACCGGTCCGGGCCACAGTGTTCCACCAGCCCGGTCGCCACCAGCTCGCCCAGGTGCTCGGGCACCAGGCTGGGCAGCAGCCGGGCGAGCTGGCTGGCCGTGGCGGGCATGCCGGGCTCGTCGATGTGGACCAGCTCGTCCGGCCCCAGCCCCAAAACCTCACCCAGGTCGGCCCCGTCCTGCCAGGAGGCGAGCAGGTCCCGGATACCGGCCAGCGAGTAGCCGCGGTGCTGCAGACGGGCGATCAGCTCCAGCCGGCTCAGGTGGGACTGGCGGTAGATGCCGATACGTCCGCGCCGCTCGGGTGGCGGCAGGACGCCTATGCTCTGGTACTCGCGGATCGTCCGGACCGGCACGCCGGTCCGGCGGGCCAGCTCGTCGATGCCCAGCTCGACCGCAGCAGGAGTGGCAGGCGCGTCAGCAGGGATAGCAGCGTCGCTCACACCATCGACAGTAACAGTAAATACCGTTACGGTAAATGTCGTGAAGATTACGGCGGATGTGGTGGAGGCGGCATTGCGGACCGCCTGGCCTGGAGCCCAGCTGACCGCTGAGCCGGTTCCCCTGACCGGCGGGCAGTGGGCGAGCATGGCGCGGCTGGCGGTGCGCGGCACACCGCCAGGCGTGCCCGCCGACCTGGTGCTCCGCATCGCGCCACACGCGGCGATGGGCGCCAAGGAACTGGCCGTACAACGCCGGCTGGCCGAAGCCGGCCTCGCCACCCCGGCGATCCGCCTCAGCGGCCCGGCCGGCGAGCCCTTCGACGGCGCATGGGCCATCATGGATTTCATCCCCGGCACCCCACTGCTGGCCGGACTCGACGGCCTGGCCGCCGTCCGCCGCCTCCCGTGGCTGATGGGCCACCTGCCGGCCCAACTCGCCGACACCATGGCCGCCCTGCACCGCATCGACCCCGGCCCAGTCGTCGAGCACGTCCGCCAGGCCGCGCCCAGCACCGCCTTCACCGTCGATGAACTCCTGCCGCACCTGGCCGCCGCAGCGCAGGCCAGCCGACAGCCCGCCTTGATCGCCGCGAGCAACGCCCTGACCTCACGCCGACCCGACCAGTCGGGCAGCGTGATCTGCCACGGCGATCTGCACCCACTCAATCTGATCGAACACGGCGGACGCCTGGTTGTCCTGGACTGGACGGCCGCCGTCCTCGCCCCACCCGGCTACGACATCACCGCCACCTGGCTACTGCTGCGCCACCCCCCGCTGCCAGCGCCCGCCCCCCTCCGCCCGGCCATCGCCGCGGCGGCCCGCCTGCTGGCCCGCGGCTTCGTCCGCCGCTACCGCGCCGCCAACCCGCAAACCGAGACCGGCCCTCTCGACTGGTACGCCGGCCTGCACGCGCTGCGAATCCTCAGCGAGCTGACCAGCTGGCAACACGAGCACGACCCACGCGCCCGCAGCCACCCATGGCGCCTGCTGGCCCCCGCCGCGCGCGCCCTGCTCGTCCGGGCCACCGGCATCACAGCCCCGGCCCTGTGATCAGATCGCCGATGATGACGGCGGCGGCGGTGTGGCGGTGCCGAGGGCGTGGAAGGAGAACGGGGTACGTGCCTGCGGGAACAGGAAGTGCTCGATGTTCCCCACCGTGAAGCCGGCGCCTTCGATGGCCGCCACGGTGTCGCGGCCGGTTCGGCAGCCGCCCACCAGGCGGGGCCAGATGGTGGCATCCAGCACATCCTGCACCCGGGCCAGACCGGGCGTGTCAGCGCGGACATGCTCCAGAAAGCGCATCTGCCCGCCGGGCTTGAGCACCCGCCGCGCCTCGGCCAGCGCCGCACCGACATCGAGCAGCGAGCACAGCACCATGCAGAACACCACCGCATCCACGCTGCGATCGGCCAGGGGCAGCCGCTCAGCCAAGCCGGGCACCACCTCGACGTCGCCCGCTGCCGTGGCGGCGGCCGCCCGCGCCTGCTCACGCAACCGCGGTTCCGGCTCCACCGCCACCACCCGCGCCACCTCGGCCGGGTAATGCGCGAAGTTGACGCCGTGCCCGGCACCGACCTCGACCACCTCACCGGTCAGGCCCACCAGCAGCGCTCGGCGGCGTTCGGTCATGCCGCCTTCGTCCATGGCGGCGGCCATCCTGGGATACATCCGGGCGAAGATCGGCCGCCGCACATCGGTCTTCGTCGTCGTACTCATCGCGCTCACCAGGCGACGGGCAGCGCGGTCAGCCGGCCGGTCAGCACGTTCGGGTTGAAGGTCAGCTCCTCCACCGTGCACCCGAGTGTCAAGGTGGGGAAGCGGGCGACAAGCTGGGAGAAGACCGCCCGCAGCTCGATGCGGGCCAGGGGCGCGCCGAGGCAGTAGCGGGCGCCGTGACCGAAGGTCAGATGCGGCACGGCCGTCCGATTGAGATCGAACTGGTCGGGGTCGGAATACACGGCCGGGTCGTGGTTGGCCGCGCCGGTGTCCAGCAGCACCAGATCGCCCTCCCGTACCTGCGCGCCGGCGATGTCCAGGTCGGTGCGGGCGTAGCGGGGGATGCCGCCGCCGCCCAGGCCGGGGGCGCGCAGGATCTCCTCCACGGCCGCCTCGATACGGGACGGATCCTCCACCAGCCTCTGCCATTGGCGGGGGGTGGACAGCAGCCACAGCGCGCCCTCACCGATCGCGGCCACCGTGGTCTCATGTCCGGCGAACAGCAGCAACATGCCCAGCGCGGCGGCCTCGTCGTCGCTGACCCCGTCGGTGCCCGCCAGGCGGGAGATCACGTCGGCGTCCGGGTCACCGTCGGCCCGTTTGCGGGCCACGAGTTTCTGACCGTAGGTGAACAGTTCGGCCAGGCCCTGCTCGGAGTGGGCGCGGTCGGTGATGTCGGCGGCGGCCTGGGTCCAGGCCCGGAACTGGGCGCGGTCTTCGTACGGGACGCCGAGCAGTTCGCAGATGACCGCGATCGGCAGCGGCAACGCCAGCGCGGCGTGCAGGTCGGCGGGCGGCCCGGCGGTGGCCAGCTCATCCAGCAGATTCGCGGTGAGGGTCTCGACACGAGCACGCAGCGCACGCATGCGCTTGGGCGAGAAGTGCGGCTGCAGCAGGGCACGCATCCGCCGATGGTCGGCCTGCTCGGTGCCGAACTCGCCCAGCGGCCCGCCGAACAGCGCCGACTCCCCCGTGCGCGAGGCGCGTTCCGGCTCGCGGTGGGCGCGGCCGAGCCGGTCATCGTCCAGCAGCGCCCGCACCTGTGCGTAGTCGGTCACCAGCCAGGCCGGATCTCCGACGGCGGTGCGGATGGCGTGGATCGGGCCCTGGCTCTGGAGCCGGCGCAGCAGCGGGGCGGGGCGCATCGGGTCCGGCTGCTCGAACGGCAGTTGCATGGCAACCCTCCTTGTACACACATGTTTATACACTCGAATGTCTACTAAGTTACTTGTAGACTCCGGCGTATACAAGAGGAGGTGAGCGGTGACCGGAACCCCCCAGGCCCCGGCGCGCCGGATGCGGCGCACCGAACGGCGCGAGCAGATCCTGGACGCCGCCACCCGCGCCTTCGCCCGGGCCGGATACGCCGCCACCGGCCTGGACGAGGTCGCCGCCGAGGCCGGCCTCACCCGCGCCATGCTGTACCGGCACTTCGACTCCAAAGCCGACCTGTACCGCGCGGTACTCGACCGGGCCTGCCTGCGCCTGGCCGAGGCCACCGGCCTGGACGACTACGACGACACCGCACTCCCCGCACTGCTGCGCGCTGCCACCGCCGACCCCGACGGCTTCCGGCTGCTGTTCCACCACGCCGCCCGCGAACCCGAATTCCGCGACCTGATCGACTCGATCACCGCCGCCTCAGCCGAGATCACCCGCCGCAACCTCGCCAAACTCATCCCGGCCGGACCTTGGCTGGACTGGGCCTCCCAGCTGATCCCCACACTGACCATCGAGGCGGTCATCGCCTGGCTCAACGCCGGCCAGCCCGACCCCGAACAGGCCCCCGGCCGCATCAGCGCGGTCATCGGCGGCGCCATCGCAGCCGCCCAGACCGGCACACACCCTGCAGAAATGTGATGAACGGCGGGCGATCCACCCCACGGTCCTCGGTCGCTGCTCGACCGTAGATGTGCATCCGAGCGCGCGGTGTGATGGTGCAGCACCAACAATCCAGGCGCCATGAACAAGATCAATTTAGTTTTTGGGGCGTATGACAGCGTTCTTGCCAGCGCCTCTTCTTGGTCTTGCTCTGGGAAAGGGGGGGTTTCTGAGAGCCAGAAACCCCCTGAGCACCCTCAGTCAGAGGTACCGGCGTCGCCACTTTGCCGCGATCCGGCGCCAGTCCGATTCAAGCGTGCGAGCTTGGCTGTGGCTGCCCCAGATCACCGTCAGGCGCCTGGCCGCAACGATGAGCGTGGCGCCGCCGAGCACCGTCAGCAGTACGGCCCAGCCGGTCCGGGTGGCCGCGTCCTGTGAGGATGCCGGAGCTTCGGTGATCGAGCCGCTCTCGCGCTCTACCCACACCTGGATGAGGGTGCCTGCCTCGGCGGCGATCGGTGCCGTCACCGGCCCGCTGTGCTCGGCGTGGTCTGGCGTGGTCCACTGGGCCCGGAACACCCGGGCGGAATTGGTGTGGATCTGGCCACCGGCGGCGCTGACGGGAATCGGCTCGATCAGCGTGGCCATGACGCTGACCCGCTGCGTGGTTTCGCGCCGGGCCTGCTCGGCGGCGTCGGTGTAGGTGAACTGACCAACGATGAAGGCGGCCAATACGGTGGCGTACAGGGCGTACCGGACCCAGCGAGCAAGGATCGGAGCGGCGCTCATGACAGCGGCCGCAAACAAGAAGACCACATCTGCACCTCCGGATGATCGACGTGCATTCCCTGCCGACCAGACTTCCCGGCGCACCACCCCGAACCTATCAAGGGGCGGCACGACCGGCGGGCGCCACCTGCGGAGCGGCGGTATGCCAGGTCCACGCTCGCCTCGGAGAGGAGGTTGTCTGACCCGAAGACGCCTCGCTGCGGTTCACCTGCGGGCAGGAGTCGTAGTAGTCGTAGGCGCGGAGGTGAGCCGGTGGTGGCGGCTGCGGACACCCAGCAAGAGAGCCGCCAGCAGGGAAGCGATGGCGGAGGCCAGCAGGATCGCGGTCTTGGCGGCGGTCAGGTGCGCAGGGCCGGGGTAGGACAGTTCGGCGATCAGCAGCGAGATGGTGAAGCCGATCCCGCCCAGCACGCCGACGCCGGCGATGTCGGCCCAGCCCAGCCGCGGGTTGAGGCGGGCGCGGGTGAAGCGGGCGGTCAGGTAGGCGGCGCCGAAGATGCCCAGGAACTTGCCGCCGATCAGCCCGGCCACGATGCCCCAGGTGATCGTGCTGGACCACACCCCGCCGGTGCCGCTCAACGCGACTCCGGCGGACATCAGCGCGAACACCGGGAGCACCAGCCCGGCCGAGAGGGGGCGCAGCACCTGTTCGGCGCGGTGGGAGGGGCTGAGTCGTTCACCGGGGCGGGCGCTGGTGGGCATCAGCAGGCCCATCGCGATCCCGGCGATGGTGGCGTGGATCCCCGAGGCGTGCATCAGCGCCCAGATCGCCGCCGCCAAGGGCCCGAACAGCAGCCAGCCCGGCACCGCGGCCCGCACCCGGCCCGCCAGGGCTCCGCGCCCGTTTTGCAGGTAGCCGAACACCATCAGGCCGATCACCGCGCCGGCCAGCGCCAGCCAGGACAGGCCGAAGGCGTAGAAGACGGCGATGACGATCACCGCGCACAGGTCGTCGACGATGGCCAGGGTCAGCAGGAAGGTCCGCAGCGGGGCGGGCAGGTGAGGGCCGACGACGGCCAGCACCGCCACCGCGAAGGCGATGTCGGTGGCCATCGGGATGCCCCACCCGCCCACGGCCTCCGGGCGCGAGAAGTTGAACGCCACGAAGATCACGGCCGGAGCCGCCGCACCGCCCACAGCGGCGACGATGGGCAGGGCGGCGCTGCGCGGGTCGCGGAGTTCGCCGTGCACGAGTTCCTGCTTGAGCTCGTTGCCGACGATGAAGAAGAACACCGCCAGCAGCCCCTCGGCGGCCCACGCCTGTACCGGCAGATCCAGGTGCAGCGCGGCAGGCCCGAAAGTGAAGGAACGCAACGCCTCATAGGAGCCGACCAGAGGCGAGTTCGCCCAGATCAGCGCCACAACGGCGGCGCCGATCAGCAGGGAGCCGCCGACCGCGTCCGAGCGCAGCGTAGCGGTCATCGGTGTGAAAACAGACATCAGAACTCCAGGAACGGCGCGAGAAGGGGGATGTCACACCCCTGCGTCCAGTACGTGCGTCCAGCACGCCACACACCGGCGTGGGATGACGCATAAGGGAAACCGGGCGCCCGCTTCAAGCAGCGGGTTCAGAAGGCCCGTGGTGGGGAGACGCTCACCAGGGCGCCCCATGTACTGACATAACCGTTTGTGCCGATCGGGCGATGCTCCAGCGGCTCCAGCACTACACGCTCGCCGCGCCATCCCCGCACGGCAGGGCCACACACCGGCCTCAAGGACCCAGGCATGGGAATGGGAATGGGAATGGGGACATGGCTCATCGTGATGACCTCCCCCGTCCTGGTGCGCCTGCGATAACCGTCAGCCTAACAACCCGCCCCCAGCCGGGTTACGGCGACCAACTCCGTAGCCCGGCGCCAGGCCGCCATGGCGATCCTCCGGTGGGCACGTCAGCCAGCTCCGGGAGGAGATCGGTCCGGCCGGTCGGGCTTTTGTCTGGTTTCGGTCGTTGATAGGGTCGTCGGCAGGTGAGCCGGGAAGTCTGGTCGGCGCTTCTGTCGCCGACTCCGTGGGAGCCTCCGCCGTGCGTGCTCGCGATCTGCTCACCGACTTCCCGACCGTCACCCTCGACACCCCGGTCCGCGAGGCCGCCCGGCTCATGGCCGAACAGGCACTGGCCGGTCTGATCGTCCTGGAGGACGGCGGGCGGCCGGCAACCATCCTGGCGGGCACCCAGGTGCTGCGCCTGATCGTGCCCCGCTACTGCCAGGACGACCCGGCCCTGGCCCGCGTGATCGACGAAGCCCACGCCGACCGATTCTTGGACGAGATCGGCGGTTATACCGTCCGCCAGGCGTTGCCACCCGATCGGCGGGAACTGCCGGTCACCGACCCGGACGCGACCGTGCTGGAGATCGCGGCGCTGATGGCGCGCACGAACAGTCCGCTGGTCGCGGTCGTGGAGAACGGCCGCCTGCTGGGGGCGGTCACGCTGCAGGTGCTGATGGACCGGGTGACCTCCGCGTGAGCGTGCTCGCCTGGCTGTCGGTGGCGGTCTTCCTCGGCGCGTACGCGCTGATCGCCACCGAGCGCATCCACCGGGTCGCCGCGGCGCTCGGCGGGGCCGGGATCATGCTGGCCATCCACGCCACCGACGCGGGGGCGGCCTTCTTCTCCGAGCACAGCGGCGTCGACTGGAACGTCGTGTTCCTGCTGCTGGGCATGATGGTCATCGTCGGCGTCCTCAAACGCACCGGTGTGTTTGAGTATTTAGCGATCTGGGCGGCCAAGCGGGCGCGCGGGCGGCCGTACCGGCTGATGGTGTTGCTCGTGGTGATCACGGCGGGCGCGTCGGCGTTGCTGGACAACGTGACCACGGTGCTGCTGGTCGCGCCGGTGACGTTCCTGGTGTGCGCGCGGCTGGCGCTGCCGGTGGTGCCCTTTCTGATCGCCGAGGCGATGGCCTCCAATATCGGCGGCGCCGCCACCCTGGTAGGGGATCCGCCCAACATCATCATCGCCAGCCGGGGCGGCCTGTCCTTCAATGACTTCCTGGTCCATATGGCGCCCATGGTCGTGCTGCTGATGATCGTGTTCCTGGGCCTGTGCAGGGTGATGTTCCGCAAGGCGTTTCTCTACGATGCCGACCGCGCGGCCGAGATCATGCAACTCGATGAACGCGAGGCGATCGCCGACCGGAGGCTGCTGTGGCAGAGCCTGGGCGTGCTCGGGCTGGTCATGGCCGCCTTCGTGCTCCATCCGGTGCTGCACTACGAGCCGTCCGTGGTCGCGATTTTGGGCGCGGGCATCCTGGTGGCCGCCACCAAGGTGACCACCGCGCAGGCCATCGAAGAGGTGGAGTGGGAGACGCTGGTCTTCTTCATGGGCCTGTTCGTCATGGTCGGCGCCCTGGTGGAGACCGGCGTCATCGGAAAGATCTCCCAGCTCGCCGTCCAAGCCACGGAAGGGCGGCTCGGCCTGACCACGATGGTGCTGCTGTGGGCCTCGGCCGGGTTGTCGGCGATCGTGGACAACATCCCGTACGTGGCGACGATGAGCCCCATCGTGGCCGACCTGGTGCAGGCAGGCGGCGGGGGCGAGCACGCGCAGGTGCTGTGGTGGGCGCTGGCCTTCGGCGCCGACCTGGGCGGCAACGCCACCGCCGTCGGCGCGGCGGCCAACGTGGTCGTCCTGGGCATCGCCGCCCGCCACCGGCAGCCGATCAGCTTCTGGGAATTCACCAAGTACGGCCTGATCGTCACCCTCGTCACCGTGGCGTTGGTCACCCCGTACCTGTGGCTGCGCTACCTCGCCTGATGCCGCCGCGCTTACTGTCCTGATCGAAAGGCATCCTCCGTGACCGCTGACCCGAACGTGCGGCTGAGCTGATGGGCGATCTCCTCCTGATCTTCGCCGTGGTGCTGCTGCTGGCGGTGCTGGTCTCCAGCCTGGCCAATCGCACGATCCTGTCCACCGCGGCGCTGTTCCTGCTGGCCGGATTCGTCGTGGGCGACGGCGCGCTGGGCCTGGTCTCGCTCACCCCCGGCGACGAGATCGTCGCCACGCTGGCCGAGCTGGCCCTGTTCGCTGTCCTGTTCACCGACGGCATGCGCGTGGGCTGGCGCGAGCTGCGCGCGGCCTGACGGCTGCCGGGCCGCGCCCTGGGGTGGGGCCTGCCGCTCACCCTGCTGATCACGGCCGCGGGCGCGCATTACCTGGTCGGGCTGGCGTGGGCGCGGGCGCTGCTGGTCGGGGCGATCCTCGCGCCGACCGATCCGGTGTTCGCCGCGGCCCTGGCCGGCAACGACAAGGTGCCGCCACGGCTGCGCCAGCTGCTCAACGTCGAATCGGGCGTCAACGACGGGCTGGCGCTGCCGTTCGTGGTGCTGTTCCTGGCGATCGCGGCCGGATCGGAGGATCTGCATCTGGGGGAGCTGGGCCTGGAACTGGCCTTGGGATCGTGATCGGGGTGGCGGTCCCGTGGCTGGCGATCAAACTGGAGCAGACCCGCTGGTTTTCCGCCTCCACCCAATACGAGCCGCTCAACGCGCTGGCCATCGGGCTGCTCGTGCTCGCCCTGGGCAAGGCCACCCACGGCAACCTGTTCTTGGCCGCGTTCTCGGCCGGGATCACCGTGGCCACCTTCGGCGAACGGCAGCGCGAATCCTTCGAGCATTTCGGCGAGCTGATCGCCGAGTTGTTCAAACTGGCCGCGCTGCTGGTCTTCGGCGCCCTCATCAGCCTCCCGCTGCTGGGGTCGGTGGGTTGGCGCGGCTGGCTGTTCGCCGTGCTGTCCCTGGTCCTGGCCAGGCCCGTGGCCATCTGGATCTCCTTCCTGCGGTCCGGGCTGACGGTGCGGGAACAGGCGGCGGTGGCCTGGTTCGGGCCCAAGGGGTTCGCCTCGGTCGTCTACGGGCTGCTGGTGCTCGGCTCGGGCATCGCTGCCGCCCCCGGCGTCTTCCAGCTCGTCGCGGTCACCATCGTCTTATCGATCCTGCTGCATTCCTCCACCGACATCGTGGTCGCCCGCTGGTTCGATCCCGATATCAGCGACGAGCGCGACATTCCCGCCTGGCACGGCGCGGCCAGACGGCTGCGCGATCGCGCCCGGCAAGGGCTGGCGCCGCCTGCCAGCCGGGAGTAACGTCAACGGCGGTGCGCCGGGAAGCCTGGTCGGCAAAGGTCTGACACGACGATCAGCTCCGGAGGCGCAGATGACCGGTTCCCCGCGACAGCACCGCGCAGACGGGACCACAGAGGCTACCGCGACCGAAACGGGCAGATCTTTACGTCGGCTCCCCCCTGCGGGAGAGCGGAATCTGATCCTGGCCCGCGTAGGGGCGGGGACGGTGGAGTACCGGACGCACGGTGACGGCGCCGGCACGGTGGTGGTGTTCCACGGCGGTCACGTGCGGGCGCAGCTGGCCTTGGGCGAGGACGTCTTCACCGATGCGGGATTTCGGGTGCTGATTCCCTCGCGTCCCGGCTACGGGCGCACCCCAATGACCGCGGGGGCCACGGTGACGGACTTCGCCGATACCATCGCTCGCCTGTGCCGGGACCGGGAGATCGACCAGATCGCCGCGGTGGTCGGCATCTCCGCCGGCGGACGCACCGCGCTGACCATGGCAGCCCGCCATCCAGACCTCGTGCAGCGGGTGATTCTGCAAAGCTCGGTCGGTTTCCTGCCCTGGCCCGACCGGCGCACCCGCCTCGGCGGACGGATCGTGTTCCATCCCCGGGTCGAAGCCGTCACCTGGGCCCTGCTGCGCACGGCGATTCGCTTCGCGCCCGGGCCGGCCTTGCGGCTGCTCACGCGCGACCTGTCCCTTCTTCCCGTCGACCAGGTGCTGGCGCAGCTGAGCGCCGCCGACCGCGCCACGCTGACCGAGTTGTACGCCTCCATGCGCTCGGGCCGCGGCTTTGTCGCCGACATGCGTCCGGTGGCCGACTGCACCGCCCACATCAGCCAGCCCACCCTGATCATCGCCACCCGCAACGACCGCGCGGTGCCCTTCGCCCACGCCCAATCCCTGGCCGCGGCGATCCCACAGGCCGAACTGGTGGAAAGCCGCGCCGACAGCCACATGATCTGGTTCGGCTCCGACTATCCCGCCGTCGCCGCAAAGATACGCGCGTTCCTCCTTGCCGATCACCACACCGTTTGCGGCACGTGAACGCGTAGCGTGGCGCGGCAGTTGGCCGGTGACAGCAATCGCCGACCGGGCTTCCCGGCACACCCGCAGGGAAGCTATCCAGAACGTCAAGATCGGACACGGTGGAGCGATGCCGGTCATCGAGGTCAACGGGGTCGTCAAGCGCTACCGCGACGTGACCGCGGTCGACGAGGTCAGCCTGCGGGTGCAGCCGGGACAGATCTACGCCTTGCTGGGCCTCAACGGCGCCGGCAAGACGACGCTCATCCGCATGCTGCTCGGCATGATCGCCCCCACCCGCGGATCCGTACACGTCCTGGGCGCCGCTGTCTCCGCCGGCGACCGCTCGGCCTGGGCTCGGGTCGGCTATCTCGTCGAAGCGCCCGCCGCCTACCCCGAGCTGACCGTGCGCGAGAACCTCGAGCTCGTGCGTCGGCTGCGCCGCCTGCCGGGCGTGACCGCAAACGTCACAGGCGTAGCGGACGTCATCGACCAGCTGGCCCTGACCCCCTACGCCGACCGCCGGGCCCGCACCCTGTCCCTGGGCAACCTGCAACGCCTGGCCCTGGCCAAAGCCCTCATCCACATCCCCGACCTGCTCATCCTCGACGAACCCGTCAACGGCCTGGACCCCGCCGGCGTCGTGGAGATCCGCACCCTGCTCGCCGGCCTGGCCCACCAGCACGGCACCACCGTGCTGCTGTCCAGCCACCTGCTGGCCGAGGTCGCCCGCCTGGCCACCCGCATCGGCATCCTCCACCACGGCCGCCTGCGCGCCGAGCACCACGCCGACCAGCTGGACCGGCAGCGGCACCGCCACCTCCACCTGACCACCCGCGACGACACCGCCGCCGACCACGCGCTGCGCGCCCACGGCTACCATCCCCACCCCGCCGACGGAGGCGGGCTGCAGCTCACCGACGAGCACGCTCTGACCCGGCCCGACCAGGTGGCCACCGTCCTGGTCCACGCCGACGTCCCGCCCACCCGGCTCGTGACGGTGGAAGAGGACCTGGAAACCTATTTCCTGCGCATCGTCGGAGCCGATCATGCGTGAGGCACTCTGGTCGGAGCTGCTGAAGATCCGGCGCAGCCGCCTGCCCTGGCTCACCACCCTGGCCTTCACCCTCGTCGCCGTGGTGTGCGGGCTGTTCATGTTCATCCTCACCGACCCCGCCCGCGCCCGCGCGCTCGGCCTGCTCGGGGACAAAGCCCAGCTGTCCGGAGCCAGCCCCGACTGGCCCGGCTATCTGGCCCTGCTGGCCCAGGCCGTCGGCGTCGGCGGGCTGATCCTGTACGGCATCACCGCCATCTGGCTGTTCGGCCGCGAGTTCAGCGACCGCACCGCCACCGATCTGCTCGCCCTGCCCACTTCCCGCACCGCCATCGTCGCGGCCAAGTTCACCCTCGCCGCTCTGTGGGCATTGCTGCTGGCCGCCTGGGTGTGCGTGCTCGGGCTGCTCATCGGCGCGGCGCTCGGCCTGCCCGGCTGGACGGCCTCCGCGGGTGTGCACGGCCTGGTCCGGATTGTGGTCACGGGTGCGCTGAGCAGTCTGCTGACCACCCCGCTGGCGCTGGCCGCCAGCCTCGGTCGCGGCTACCTGCCGGCCGTGGGCGTCATGTTCGTCATCGTGTTCACCGCCCAGGTGATCGCCGCCCTCGGCTTCGGCGCCTACTTCCCCTGGTCGGTCCCCGCCCTGTATGCCGGCCTCGCCGGCCCCGGCCAAGACCAGCCCGGACCGCTGGGCTTCGCACTGGTGCTGGCCACCGCTGCAGCCGGCGCCCTCGCTACGGCCGCCTGGTGGCGCCGAGCCGATCACACCCGCTGACCCGCCTACCCCAGTGCCCGGCGTTGGCCGGCCGGGGCGACTGAGCATCGGAGCGTCAGGCGGGCGGGCCTGCCACGGCGCCGTGAACGGCAGGGGCGCCAGATCCACGCCGGGCCGCTGCGGCACACGCGGAGAAAAAGGGGATAGCGTCAAGAACGCGTCAAGAAACACCTATTCGCGGCATTAGCCCGATATCGTCTCGCCTCGGGTCCTGCGCCCCAGCAGGCGAGGCGTTACCGCCAGCCGGACTCACCCCATTCCCCCTTTCCCTCTTCCACCTTGCCGGGACGGTGTTTGCCATGGCCTGGAGCGGATTGCGGAGCCGATTAGTCGACCACTGGTATGGAAATCGTGGAAATCGGTCTCCGCGTGCGCCCGGTCCGGCCGATGCCTGGGCGGGGTGGGGGCGATGAGGCGCGGGAGCATGGCCTCGGTCATGACCACCGTCATGACTGTGGTCATGACCATAGGCGTGTCCGGTCTGCTACGGCATCCGGCGCGGGCGGTGGTGGCCGGGTTCGCCGTAGTGGTGGCGGCCGGGACGGCCGGGCTCATGCTGCCGGCCGCCAGCGCTTCGGGGGAGCCGGTGGGCTGGGTGACGGCGCTGTTCACCGCGACCTCGGCGGTGTGCATCACCGGCCTGGTGGTGGTCGACACCGCCGCCCACTGGTCGGTGTTCGGCGAGGTGCTGATCGCGGTGCTGATCCAGATCGGCGGTCTGGGCATCATGACGGTGGCCACCCTGCTCACCCTGATGGTCTCCCGACGCATCGGGCTGCGGGCGGTTGTCGACTCAGGCTGAGACCAAGGCCGCGACCATGACCGGCCTGCCCCGCGTCGTGCGCAACGTCGTGCTGTTCAGTTTGATCTGCGAGTCCGCCGCGGCGCTCGTGCTGACGGGGCGGTTCATGCTCGCCTACGGCCAGCCGCCCGGGCGGGCGATCTACCTGGGAATCTTTCACGCGGTCTCGGCCTTCAACAACGCCGGTTTCGCGCTGTGGCCGGACAACCTGATGCGGTTCGTCACCGATCCGTGGATCTGCCTGACCATCGCCGCCGCGGTCATCGCCGGAGGCCTGGGCTTCCCGGTGGTGTTCGAACTGCTGCGTGGCTGGCGGCGGCCCCTGCACTGGCCGAGGCCATCGGCCAGGCCGTCACCGACGACGTCATGAACGAGCGCGCCAGGCAACTGGCCGCCGCCGTACGCGAGGAGGATGGGGCCGCGAGCACGGTCGCCGTGCTGGAATCGGTGGTCGACCGGCAGCGGAGCGGAACATAACCGCCCACAAGATCCGGCATCCGGCTCAAGAGGCCCCGGATCGGCTTCCGGCGGGTTTCCCGGCGCGTCCAGTAGCGGCGCAGGTCCGCGAAGTCTTGGTCGGCGACGAAATGTAACGGGCGCGCAGCAGCCACCAGCACGATCATCCCGGTTGGGCCTCACGGCAGCGTTCTTGCCGGCACCCCATTTGCTTCGGCCTGCTGCGCCACCGTCCCGCGCTGATCGGCAAGGCGGTCCGGGCCCCGGCGATCGGGTTCGGCACCGCGATCGCGATCACTTTCGCCTGCGCCCTGGTATCGAGCCGGCTGGGCTGGATCGACGCGGGCGTGCTCACCGGTCACCGAGAGGTCAAGTTCATCGTCAAACCCGATAAATGGTCGTTCATCGTCGCCCTGCTCGCGGGCGCCGCCGGGGTGCTGTCGATCACTGCGGGCATGTCTTCGGCCCTGGTCGGCGTCTTCATCTCGGTCACCAGGGTCCCGGCCGCCGGTTACGCCTCTCTCGCGCTGGCCCTGGGCACCTGGGAAGACGTCGGCGGCTCCGCCCTCCACCTGGCCGTCAACATCACCGGCATGATCCTGGCCGACACGCTGACCCTGCTCCTCCAACGCCTGCTCTGGTCCCGGTACGGCCTGTCGGCCCCACTGACCCACCGGGAACAAGCACGGCACGCCCAACCTCCTCTTAAGAGCTGAGGGGGCCGAGGTGCCCGGCGGTTCCCCGCGTGAGGGGCGCTCGACCAGCTCACGGGTCGCTGCTGTCGAAGGGTACGACCGGTCTAGCGGGATCTATGACCCTTCCGCCTTGGGCTTGTCTCATCCATGCCGGAGGCTACTCGGGCTTGGCGATCCCCAGGGCGTGGGTGAGGTGGTGGAAGGGAAACGATCGAGGCGCTCGATGGTGAATCCCATGCGCTGGATGGCGGCTACGGTGTCGCGGGCGAGTCGGCAGCCACCGGATACACGCGACCAGATCGGGGTCACCATCTGCTCGGCCAGGGCGAGGATCGGCGTGGGCGAGGGTGATGTTCGTAGAACCGATCGCCGCGGTCGGGATGACCACGGGGGCCCGCGACACCATCCGGTTCTGCCGGACGGCGGACGGCGTGCGCGTCGCCTGGGCTGTCACCGGCGCCGGGCCTCCCCTGGTCAGGACCGCCAATTGGCTGAGCCAGATGGACCTGGAACGCACCATGCCCATGTTCACCCACTGGTTCGAGGGCCTGACCCGTGGCCGGCGGCTGATCCGCTACGACGAGCGGGGCTACGGCCTGTCCGACTGGACGATGGGCTTCACCCTGGAGGAGTGGATCGAGGACCTGGACGCCGTGGCCGACGCGGCAGGGCTCGATCGCTTCCCCCTGCTCGGCGTCTCCCAGGGCGGCCCGCTGGCGGTGGCGTACGCCGCGCGCCGGCCCGAACGGGTCAGCCGGCTGGTCCTGAACGCGGCCTATGCCCGCGGCCGGATCGCCCGGGCGCGCGACGCCGCCGAGCTCGACGAGGCGGACCTCGACCTCAAACTCACCCTGGCCGGGTGGCACGCCCAGGACAACAGCTATCAGCGGTTCTTCGGCTCCCAGTTCCTCGCCGGAAGTCCGCCGCAGCGATGGGATGAGTTCACCAGCTTCCAGAAGCGGTCGGTCTCGTCGGCCAACGGGGCCTGGTTCTTGGAGGAGCAGTCCCGCCTCGATGTCTCCGATCTCGCCGGCCGGGTCTCCTGCCCGACGCTGATCGTTCATTCCCGCGACGATCCACGCGTTCCCGTCTCGCAGGCGACGGAACTGGCCCAGCTCATTGCCGACAGCCAGCTGGTCCTGCTCGAGGGCCGCAACCATCTGCTGACGGCCGACGAACCGGCTTGGCCCCGGTTTCTGGACGAGCTGGACGCCTTCCTGGCAGAGGAGGAGCCCGGCCGTGGGTGAGCCGCGCACGGACATCAGTTCAGATCCACAGCTCGTCGCGCCCCACGACATCGTTCTCATACCGGGCATTCGGCCGGAAGCTGACGATAGCGGTGCCCCGTACCGTCACGGCCGATCAAACAGCGGACGACGTCACCGGCCAACGGAGTCCGGTTCCTGGAGGAGTTCGCCCGGATCGACGTGTCCGCCATCGCCCACGGGTCACCTGCCCGACGCTGATCCTGCACTCCCGCGACGACGAGCGCGTCCCGGCTTCACAGGCCAACGAGTTGGCCGCCCTCATCCCCGACAGCCGGCTGGTCCTGCTCGACAGCCGCAACCACCTGCTCACCTCGTCCGAACCGGCCTGGGTCGAATTCCTTACCCGCATCGACGCCTTTCTGACCGAATGAATCCGGCTACCCGACCGGGTTGCCGACTTCATGACCCGCGGGATTCGCCGCCACTGAGAAGCGGCGGGCGGCCAGCAGGACCCTCAAAACCATGACCGGGGTCATCAGCGATGCGGGGCGGGCGAGTAGGTTCTGCACCCGCAGCGTCTGGCGGGCCACCGGGATCGAGGTGCGACAGGCCCGCAACACCATGTCGAGGTAGCGGTTGACGAGGCCGGTGCCCACCGATTCGGGGCCGCTGGTGCAAGGGTGGGCGAAGTCGGCCGCAGCGGCAAGCCTCCACGGCGCGTCGACCACCTTGGCCGCCTGCCGGTAGAAGGCACGGGCCAGCTGCGGCGAGGTTAGGCCATGGCGGGCGATGGCCCGGCCCAGGGCCTGGGCCTGCAGAACCGCCGACGACATCCCCTGCGCGTGGACGGGGTTGAGGCTGCAGATGGCATCGCCGAGCACCAGGAATCCCGCCGGAGTCCGGTCCAGCCGTTCCACGTGGCGGCGCCGGCTGGTGGGCATCCGATAGGTCAATACCGGTGTCAGCACCTCGGTCCGGGCCAGGACGTCGGCGATCAGCGGCGACGCCAGGCAACGGGCGAAGTCCTCGTACGCGGCCAGCTCGATCGGCGGTGCGTCGTCGTGGAAGGAGCCGAGCGTGATGATCCATCGGTTGCCCTCCGCCGGCACCATACGGCCCATGCGGCGGCCCTGGGCCGGGTCGTCGACCTCGACGGCAACGGCGCGGGTGAGGTCGTCCGGCTGTCGCGGCACCACCCGCGTGCCGCAGGCCAGATCGATGCCGATAGCCGACACCTCGGGTGCCGGAAACCCCCTTTCGGCCAGCAGGTCCAGGAAACGGGTATGGCGGCCGGAGCACGCCACCACCAGGTCGGCCCGGTGCTGCACGCCGTCGACCTGAACACCGACCACCCGGCCATCCTCAAGAACCAGGCCGTCCACCGCTGTATCGTCGGCGACCGACACGTTGGGCCGTTGCCGCAGTAACCGCCTGCGGACTGTTGTCTCAAGCAGGGGCCTGCTCATGGACAAGGCGCAGACGCCGAGATCGGACGCTGTCCAGGAGGCGCCCCCTTGGTGCCACACCAGCCCGTCGGTGTCGAAGGCAACCGCACCCCCTGCCCGCAGCTCGTCGGCAAGGCCCGGAAACCAGCCATCCAGCACCCGCTGACCGGCAGTCAGCAAGACATGGGCGCGGCGTCCCTGTGGGACACCGCTACGCGGGATCGCGTCCTCGGGCAGGTGATCCCGCTCCAAGATCCGCACCCGGTCGACATGGTCACTCAAGACCCGAGCGGTCACCAGACCGGCCATACCCGCACCGATGACTATCGCGCTGCTGCCCTCACGCCTGCTCACCCTGCCCGCCTTTCCGGTTCACACCCGGGCCGACTCCGGACTAGAAGGCGGCCGAGGCGGGTGCCGGTTCGGGTTCGAGTACGCCCGCTCCTGGTCGGTCGGCGTACAGCGCTTCGATCTCGGCGGCGTATTTCTCGGCGACCGGCCTGCGGCGTAGTTTCGAGGTCAGGGTGAGCTCGTCTCCGCCCGGCTCCCAGAAGGCCGGCAGGATCTGGAACCGCTTGATCTGTTCGGCCCGGGATAGCTTGGCGTTGCCCGCGGCGATCCCCGCCGTGATCTGGCGAACCACGTCCGCGTGGGCGGCGAGCGCCGCGGCGGAGGTGTCCTGGAGCCCGTGCCGGGCGGCGTAGGCGGCTGCGGCGTCGGCGTCCAGCACGGCCAGCGCGGTGTTGTACGGCCGCCCGTCCCCGATGGTGGCGATGCCGCCGAGCAGGGGGCATGCGGCCTTCATGACGTTCTCGATGTGCGCCGGTGACATGTTCTTGCCGGCCGCGTTGATGATGAGCTCCTTCTTACGGTCGACGACGGTGAGGTAGCCGTCGCCGTCCACGGTCATCACATCGCCGGTGTGCAACCAGCCGTCCCCGTCGATCGCCTCCGCGGTCTTCGCCGGTTCCCCCCGATAGCCTTTCATCACCAGTGGCCCGCGTACCAGGAACTCCCCGTCCTCGGCGACCCTGCCCTCCATCCCGGGCAGCAGATGGCCCACCGTGCCCAGCCGGTGCTCGGCCGGCGATGTCACGCTGGCGACACAGCTCAGCTCCGACATGCCCCAGACCTCCGCGATCGGGACACCCAGCCCGCTGAAGAAGGCCAGGACCTCCTTCGGGATCGGCGCCGCGCCGGAGACCGCCCACCTCAGCTGGTCCAGCTCCAGCTTGGCGCGCAGCGGGGACAGGACTACCTCGTCGGCCTTGGCGTACTCGGCGGCCAGCTCCGCGGGCAACTCCGATCCGGTCATGCCGGCCTCGGCCTTGCGCGCGGCGACCTCCAGCGCCCACAGCAGCCCCTGGCGCCTGGTCTCGTCAGGTTCAGCCGCCACGCTCGCGAGGATGCCCGCCTTGAGCTTCTCCCACACGCGGGGCACGGATGCCCAGATCGTGGGCCGGCAGTCGGCGAGCGCCACGGCGATCTGCCGCGCGTCAGGCACCACGGTGATCTGGGTGCCCAGCGTCTCCTGGAAATACAGGGCGGCCACCCGGTCGGCGATGTGCGCGCTCGGCAGAAAGGACGTGGTCCGGTCGCCGAACGCCACCGGCAGCACCTCGGCGACGGCGAACACCTCGAACAGCAGGCTCTCGTGGGTCATCTCCACGCCCTTGGGCTCGCCGGTCGTTCCCGAGGTGTAGATCAGTGTCAACACGTCGTCCGGCCGCACCGCCCGCCACGCCGCCTCGAAGTCGAAGCCCGGCGAACCGCGGCCGACGAGTTCCTTGACGCTGATGGTGCCCTCCGGCACGCCATCGACGCACACCACGTGTTCGACCGGGGCCCCGCAACGCCGGATCCGCTCGACGTACTGCTCCTCGCACATCACGACCTTCGTACCGGAACTGGCCAGCACATGGGCCAGCTGCTCGGGGGCCAGCGTGTTGTACACCGAGAACGAGGTGGCACCGAGGTGCTGCGCCCCGACCTCCAGCGGATAGAACTCCAGCCGGTTGGCCATCATCAGCGCGACGGTGTCGCCTCGGCCCACCCCGATGGCGCTCAACCCGGCCGCGACCGCGCGTACCTCATTCGCGTACTCCCCCCAGGTCAGGGTCGCGGTGCCGCCGACCGTGCGCAGGGCGACCGCGTCCGGATCCACCGCCGCTGTCCGCTGGAAAGCCTCGCAGTACGTCCTGGGCCTCTCCGCATCGAGCATCGGGCTCCGTCCAGGATCTGGGCGGTTGCCGGGCCCGGCCGTACCAGCGCCGATGACGGTGGCGGCGCCGTTGGGTGTGGTCATGTTCCGATCCCATCCTCCGATTCGGGTTCCCGGACCGGGTAGCGGACCGGGACCGTTCGATCATCGGGCCTTCTGTAGGCACGTCGCTTGGTGGAAGTCTGAGGATTCTCTGAGGAAGTATTGAGATCCGGCATTCCGGGCCAACGGGCCCACATCTACGCTGGGGTCCCATCCGTCAAGCAGCCAACGGGCGTTGTATCACCAGTTCCCGCGCGCCATGATGACGGCGACGAGCTCTCCGCGCCTGTGAGCGCGTGATCGACCGGGGCGAACGATGACGGTGACGCCCGGCCCCGCGCGCGGGGCAGTTCCACGACCCGACGCCGCGCACAGCTGCCCGAGGCGTCCTGAGGTGGTGCTGCCTTAGCTTGATCGCGCTACCGAGTGAGGTTGCCGCCGCTGTAGGGGTGCGCCAGAGCAGCCGGTGGGTGGCGATGCCGGCTCACCACGCAGGCGCTTCAGATCATCAGCGTGATCACGCCGGCCACGAGCGTCGCCGATCAGCTTCTGGCAGTTCACCCGCTATGGCCTGGTGGTCACCTTCGTCACGGTCACCCTGGCCGTGCCGTACCTGTGGCTGCGCTACCTCATGGTCTGAGAGCTGCGGCGGGCGACCTCGGGATATGCCGGGCCATGGTCGACCGCGTCAACAGGCCGTCAGGGCCAGTATGAACCGCGTCACGACTCCGTATGTACGGCTCTGCCCCCAATGCTGTTACGGTATGGCACGGTGTGCCGGGAAGTCTGGTCGGCAAGGTTGTTCGCGTCGACCCACGGAGGCATCCTCGATGGCTGGGCTACTGTCGGCGTTCGCCTGCGTACTCCTGCTGGCCGTCCTGCTGTCCAGCCTTGCCAATCGCACGATCTTGTCTACGGCGGCGCTGTTTCTCGTGGCCGGATTCGTGCTGGGAGACGGCGCGCTGGGGTTGGTATCGCTCACTCATGACGACGAGATCGTCGCAATACTGGCCGAGCTGGCCCTGTTCACCGTGCTGTTCACCGACGGCATGCGGGTCGGCTGGGCCGATCTGCGCACCGCCTGGAAGCTGCCCGGCCGGGCACTGGGCTGGGGGTTACCGCTTACCCTGGCCATCACCGCGGTGGGTGCGCACTACCTGGTCGGCCTGGGCTGGATCGAGTCTCTCCTGATCGGCGCCATTCTGGCCCCGACCGACCCGGTGTTCGCCGCCGCGCTGGTCGGCAACGAGAAGGTCCCGCCCCGGTTACGCCAGCTGCTCAATGTGGAGTCGGGCGTCAACGACGGCCTGGCCCTTCCGTTCGTCATGCTGTTCCTGGCCATCGCCGCCGGATCGCAAGACATGCACCTGGGCGAGCTCGGCCTGGAACTCGGCCTTGGGGTGCTGATCGGAGTGGCGATCCCGTGGCTGGCGATCAAGCTGGAGCAGACCCGCTGGTTCTCCGCTTCCACCCAGTACGAGCCGCTCAACGCCCTGGCGATCGGTCTGCTCGTGCTCGCGCTGGGCAAGGTCACGCACGGCAACCTGTTCCTGGCCGCGTTCGCCGCCGGGATCACCGTGGCCACCTTCGGCCAGCGGCAACGCGAGTCATTCGAGCATTTCGGCGAGCTGATCGCCGAACTGTTCAAACTGGCCGCGCTGCTGGTCTTCGGCGCCCTCATCAGCTTCCCCCTGCTGGGGTCGGTGGGCTGGCGCGGCTGGCTGTTCGCCATCCTGGCGCTGATCCTGGCCCGCCCCGTCGCCATCTGGATCTCCTTCCTCGGCTCGGGACTGTCGGTGCGGGAGCAGGCCGCGGTGGCCTGGTTCGGACCCAAGGGCTTCGCCTCAGTGGTCTACGGCCTGATCGTCCTGGCCTCCGGCATCGCCGTCTCCCAGGAGATCTTCCAACTGGTCGCGGTGACGATCGTGCTGTCGATCCTGCTGCACTCCTCCACCGACATCGTGGTGGCCCGCTGGTTCGACGACGAGCGCGACGTGCCTGCCTGGCACGGCGTGGCCCGCCATCTTCGAGACAGGAAACGCGGGAGAGCGTCCGCATGAAGCCAGCCACCAGGCGCGCCCGGTGGTCAGCGATCCTCCTGGACCGCTTCCATCACCCCGCGCAGGTCGTGGCCACCGGCTTCGGTGCCGCCATCCTGATCGGCACGGTCCTGCTCGCGCTGCCGGTCGCCACGACTTCGGGTGCGGCGGTGGGCTGGGTGACCGCGCTGTTCACCGCGACGTCCGCGGTCTGCGTGACCGGCCTGGTCATCGTCGACACCGAGTCCCACTGGTCGGTCTTCGGCGAGGTGGTGATCGCCGGACTGATCCAGGTCGGCGGGCTGGGCATCATGACTCTGGCCACTCTGTTCACCGTCCTGGTGGCCGGTCGCCTCGGCCTGCGTGCCCGGATCCTGGCGCAGGCGGAAACCAAGACGCTCAGCATAAGTGACGTGCGTCGCGTGGTGCGCAACGTCGTGCTGTTCAGCCTGAGCTGCGAAGCCGTCGCGGCCGTGGTACTCGCCGTCCGCTTGATGATCGGGTACGGCGAGCCGTTCGGACGTGCCGTCTACCTGGGTGTGTTCCACGCGGTCTCGGCGTTCAACAACGCCGGGTTCGCCTTGTGGCCGGACAGCCTGATGCGCTTCGTGACCGACCCGTGGATCTGCCTGACGGTCGCCGTCGCGGTCATTATCGGCGGGATGGGCTTCCCCGTGGTGTTCGAATTGGCTCGCTCCTGGCGACATCCGACCCGCTGGTCGGTGCTGACCCGTATCACCGTGGCTGTCACCGTCACCCTGCTCGTCGCAGGCACCCTGGTCTTCCTGGCCACCGAGTGGCGCAATCCGAAGACCTTGGGCGGCCTCGACGACCCGGCCAGGCTCCTGGCCGCCTTCTTCACCGCGGTCATGCCGCGGACGGCAGGCTTCAACAGCCTCGATATCACGCACATGTACCCGTCGAGCTGGCTGGCCACCGACCTGCTGATGTTCATCGGCGGCGGCAGCGCCGGCACCGCGGGCGGCATCAAGGTGACCACCTTCGGCCTGCTGGCCTTCATCATCTGGGCTGAGATGCGCGGCGAGAGCCGGGTCAACATCGGCCATCGCCGCCTGCCCGAGTCCGCCCAGCGCCAGACTGTCGTGATCACCGCGATGAGCGTGGTCCTGATCGCCCTGTCCACCTACATCCTGCTGGTGCTCACCCCGCACAGCCTGGACCAGGTGCTCTTCGAGGTCGTCTCGGCGTTCGGAACGGTCGGTCTGTCCACGGGGATCACCGCGACCGCCACCCCCGCCGGACATCTGTTGCTGGTGGTGCTGATGTTCATCGGCCGGATCGGACCTCTCACTCTCGGCTCCGCTCTCGCCCTGAAGGGGCGCACCCGCCGCTACGAACTCCCCGAGGAACAGGTAATCGTCGGCTGAGAGAAGAGCGACGCGGCCGTGATCGGCCAGGCCGGTTCCCCAGACGGGAGTATCGCCCCGAGCCTGGACACATCGTTCCGCGAGAACGTCAGTTCGCTCATGGCATTCACCAGGAAACCGGTCATGAACAGCCACGCTATGATCGCTGTAGCGAAGGCCGCGATCAGATTACGCGCCCACACCCCGAACATGCCGGCCACGATGGCCATCACCTTGAAACGCGCCGCCGCTCAACGTGACAGCGGCACAGGCCAGGACGACCGCCATGAAGCCGCCAGGGATCAGGAACTCGATCGGCATTCTCCCGGCGCGCATTTCTTATGCTTTCACACGGGGATATCGACTCTCAGATGTTGGGCAGGCCGAGGGCGAGTATGACCAGGTCGGGGTGGAATTCGGCGGCCTCGCAGGGCGGAGCCGCGGTCGGTGGACACCGCGACCTCGTAGTAACGGGCGGCGAGGTTGATCCGCAACGGCGCGCAGGATCTGCGGCTCGTCGTCGATGACCAGGATGCCTGTCAGGCAACCACCGCTCGCGAAGAGATGGGCAGGGTAAGAATCATGGTGAGACCTCCCCCTGGCGTCTCCTCGGGCACCAGGGTTCCGCCCATGGCCTCGGCGAGTCCCCGGGAGAGGGCCAGACCCAGGCCGACACCGGTGTGGTTGTCGCGATCGCCGAGCCGCTGGAACGGCATGAAGACCCGGTCGTAGGCTTCGGGCGGGATGCCGGGACCATGGTCGACGACGCGAACCTCGACGTGATCCCCGTGCGAGCTGGCGGTGACCAGCACCTTCTCCTGTGGTGCGCTGTAGCGGACCGCGTTGGACATCAGGTTGACCAGGATGCGTTCCAGCAGCGCCGGGTCGGCGATGATCTCGGGTAGTTCGAGGGAGATGTCTGCCTCGACCCGCTCGCTCATCGGGCCGAGGTCGTCGATGGCCCGGGGCACGATCTCCTCCAGCGCCACCGGTTGCAGGGTCAGGCCAAGCACGCCGGCCTGCATGCGGCTCATGTCCAGCAGGTTCTCCACCAGCCGGTTCAGCTTGATCAGAGACTCCTCGGCGGTCGCGAGCAATTCCTCACGGTCCGCATCGCTCCACCGGATCTCGATGCTGCGCAGGCTCTCCACCGCGGCCTTGGCCGAGGCGAGCGGGGTGCGCAGGTCGTGGCTGACCGCGGCGAGCAGCGCGGTGCGCATCTTGTCGGCCTCGGCCAGCGGCTTGGCCTGTTCGACCTCCTCACGCAGCCGCTCCTGTCGCAGCGCGACGGCAGCCTCGGCGGCGAAGGCCTCCAGCACCCTGCGGTCGGCCGCGTCCAGCAACCGGCCGCGCACCGCCAGCGTCAGGTGTTCGTCGATGATCACGTCGGTGTCGGCGGCACTGGGATTGGTGCAGGGCGCGCCGCCTGCGGTGGCCAGGATTCGCCATGCCTGCGGGTCGCCCTGGTCATCTGGGCCGGGGGCCTGGATGCGCTCCAGCAGGGTGACCGAGGCCAGGCCGAAGGTCTCCCGGAGGCGGGCCAGCAGGGAAGGCAGCGCGGCCTCGCCGCGTAGCACGTGGCCGGCCAGGGTGGACAGCGCCTCGGCTTCCGCGCTGGCCCGGGCCGCTTCTCTGGTACGGCGGGCCGCCAGATCGACGATGGCGCTGACGGCGACCGCGACCAGCACGAAGACGATAAGCGAGAGCAGCACCTCCGGGTCGGAGATGATCAGGGTGCGGTAGGGGTGGGTGAAGTAGTAGTTGAGCAGCAGGAAGCCGCCGATCGCGGCGGCCAGAGCGGGCCACAGCCCGCCTACCAGCGCCACGCCGATCACCAGCCCGAGGAACATCAGGATCTGGCTGGGCAGGGCGAGGGCGTCGCGCAGCCCGTACAGAGCCGTGGTGAGGGCGGGCAGTCCCAGCACGCTCATGCCCCACCCGGCCAGCCGCCGGGTGCGGGTCAGCGCGGCCCGGGATGAGGACGGGCGTCGCCTGCCCCGGCTGATCTCCTCGTGTGTGATCATGTGCACGTCGATCGAACCGGACAGCGCCGTGGTGGTCACCCCGACCCCTCGGGAGAACAGCTGGGCGAACCGGCCGCGTCGGGAGGCTCCCAGCACCAGCTGGGTGGCATTGACGCCGCGGGCGAAGTCGAGCAGCGCCCGCGGGATGTCCTCGCCGACCACCTGGTGGTAGGTGCCGCCGATGCTCTCCACCAGCGTCCGCTGGCGGGCCAGGCTGGCCGGGTCGGCGCCGGTCAGGCCGTCCCCCGTGGTGACGTGCAGGGCCATCAGGTCGGCGCCCTTGGTGCGGGCGGCGATGCGGGCGGCTCGCCGCACGAGCGTGTCGCCTTCGGGGCCGCCGGTCAGTGCGACGACGACCCGTTCGCGCGTCTCCCACGTCCCGGCGATCCCGTGGTCGGCGCGGTAGCGGTCGAGCTGGTCGTCGACCTTTCCCGCGACCCAGAGCAGCGCCAGCTCGCGCAGGGCGGTCAGATTGCCGACCCGGAAGTAGTTGGACAGTGCCGCGTCGATCTTCTCCGGTGGATAGACGTTGCCGTGGGCCATCCTGCTGAGCAGGGCCTCCGGCGACATGTCGACCAGTTCGACCTGCTCGGCCCGCCGTACCACCTCATCCGGCACGGTCTCCCGCTGCGGGACGCCGGTGATGGCCTGGACCACGTCGTTAACCGACTCCAGGTGCTGGATGTTGACCGTGGAGACGACGTCGATCCCGGCGTCCAGGATCTCCTCGATGTCCTGCCAGCGCTTGGCGTTGCGCGAACCGGGCACGTTGGTGTGCGCCAGCTCATCGATCAGCACGGTCTTCGGACGCCGGTCGATGATTGCGTCCACGTCGAGCTCGGTGAAGCGGGTTCCCCGATGGGGCATGCTCCTGCGGGGAATCACCTCCATGCCGTGCAGCAGTTCGGCGGTGCGGGGGCGGCCATGGGTCTCGACGAGGCCCACGACCACGTCCCTGCCACGCTCCAGACCACGGCGGCCCTCGCCGAGCATCGCGAAGGTCTTGCCCACACCCGGGGCGGACCCCAGGTAGACCCTCAGCCGCCCGCGTGGCATCCTCCTCACCCCTGGTCGAGGGCCAGATTGAGTTCCAGCACGTTGACCGCGGGCTCACCCATGAAGCCCAGGCCGCGGCCGGTCGTGTGCCGCTCGATCAGCGCCGTGACGGTGGCGAGGTCGAGGCCGCGCTCCCTGGCGACGCGAGGAGCCTGGAGCTCGGCGTAGGCCACCGAGATGTGCGGGTCCAGGCCCGAGGCGCTGGCGGTGACCGCGTCGGCGGGCACGACCGCGACAGCCTGGCCGCGGATCGGGACGGTACGGCCGGCGGAGTAGTCCTCACCGGGCGTGCCGCACTCCACCTTCACGCCTTCATACGCGGCGATGAAGGGGGCGGCGGGGCAGGCCTGGTTGACGCTGACGGCACGGGTCGCAGTACCGACGGCCGGGAAGACCTTCAGCACCGCGCCGACGCCATCGGCGGTGCAGAACGGGCGGGTGCCGGAGACGCCCTCCCGTTCACCGACGGCCCTGGACCGGGCGCACACCTGGGTGAGCAGGCTCTGCTGGCCCTCCTCGGGGTTGCCCTCCTCGTCGGTGGCGCCCGGGACGGCCAAGGTGTCCAGGACGTCTTCGGGGCCGAGGTTGCTGGCGCTCGTGGACGTGAGATCGTACCCGTCGCCCGCCGCCGACGGCCGGGACTGGAAGTACTGCCTGGCGGGGTTGCCGTCGGCGTCGGTGAAGTTCTGGCCGACCAGGGCGCTGCCGACGGTTTTCCCGTCCTTCTCGATCAGCGAGCCGTTGGCGTTGCCGTTGAACACGGCCTGGGCGACGCCGGTCGCGGCGAGCGGATAGATGATGCCGGTCACCGCCGTGAGCACGAGCAGCGCCCGCAGCGCGGCGAGGTGCTGGCGGATCCAGCCTGGCATGCGGTCCATTTATGACATTCCCGGAAGGAACTGGAGGAGCAGGTCGATGATCTTGATGCCGAGGAACGGCACGATGATGCCGCCCAGGCCGTAGATGATCTCCCCGGCCTCGACCACGACGAAGTCGCCCTGCCTGAGCTCGGGGGCGCCGACGACGTCCCATTCGGTGGAGGTGCGGCTCTTGAGCCGACGGGCGGTGGTGTCGCGCTGGGCCGCGCGCAGCGTGGCCGCCTGGGCCTTGCCGCGGCCTTCGGCCACGGCCTCGGCCAGGTTGGCGAATACGGCGGTCAGCCAGAGCCACACCACGGTGGCCCACGCGAACAACGACGGATCAGCGATGGCCAGAACGGTGGTGAAGGCCGCGCCGATCTCGACGATGAACATGACCGGGTTGCGCCACATGGAGGCCGGATTGAGCTTCTTCAGCGCGTCCGGCAGCGACTTGATCATTTGCTTTGGATCGAGCAGCCCGCCGCCGATCTTCTTCGGGGCAGAGGTACGGCCCGGCGCATGGAGCACGGGAGTTGACATGTCAGAACAGTCCTTCCGCGATCGGCCCCAGCGCGAGGGCGGGCAGGAAGGTCAGCGCGACCAGGATGACGGTGACGCCGACGATCAGGCCGACGAACTGGGGCCGGTGCGTGGGCAGGGTGCCCGCCGAGGCCGGGACCGGCGCCTGCTGAGCCAGCGAACCGGCCAGGGCCAAAACCAGGATGATCGGCAGGAAACGGCCGAAGGCCATGCACAGGCCGAGCGTGGTGTTGTGGAATTCGGTGTTCACGCTGACCCCGGCGAAGGCCGAGCCGTTGTTGTTGGAGGCGCTGGTATAGGCGTAGAGGATCTCCGAGAAGCCATGCGGCCCGCTGTTGAGCATGGCCGAGCGACCGGTCTCGGTGGCCATCGCGACGGCCGTGCCGACCAGCACCAGGATCGGGGTGACCAGGAAGTACAGCGACGCCAGCTTGATCTCCCGGGCGCCGATCTTCTTGCCCAGGTACTCGGGGGTGCGGCCGACCATCAGGCCCGCCACGAACACGGTGATCACCGCGAGGATCAGCATGCCGTACAGGCCCGCGCCCACGCCTCCCGGCGCGACCTCGCCGAGCAGCATGTTGAAGATCAGCATGCCGCCGCCGAGCGCGGTGTAGGAGTCGTGGAAGGAATCGACCGAACCGGTGGAGGGCAGCGTGGTGGAGGAGGCGAACATCGCCGAGTTCGACACGCCGAAGCGGGTTTCCCTGCCCTCCATCGCCTGGCCGATCGCCTGTGGCGGTCCCGCCCGCGCTCAGCTCGGACCAGTTGGTCAGACCGACGCTGAGGGTGAAGATGGTCGCCATGACCGCGAGGATCGCGTAGCCCTGCCGGTTGTCGCCGACCATGCGGCCGAAGGTGCGGGACAGGCAGAAGGAGATGACCAGCAGTAGGAAGATCGTCAGCCAGTTGGTCCACGAGGTGGGGTTCTCGAACGGGTGGGCGGAGTTGACGTTGAAGATGCCGCCGCCGTTGGTGCCCAGGTCCTTGATGGCCTCCTGGGAAGCCGCCGCGGCCGGGGTGAAGGTCTGCTCACCGCCGGTCAGCGTCGCCCAGGTCGAGTGGTCGGCGAAGGTCTGTATCGCGCCACCGGCCACCAGCACCAGGGCGGCGAGGAAGGCGAGCGGCAGCAGGATGCGGACCGTGCCGCGCACCAGGTCCACCCAGAAGTTGCCCAAGGTGTCGGCCTTCTTGCGGGCGAAACCGCGGACCAGGGCGATCGCCACGGACATGCCGACCGCGGCCGAGACGAAGTTCTGCACGGCCAGGCCGGCGGTCTGCACCAGGTGGCCCATCGTGGCCTCGCCGGAGTAGGCCTGCCAGTTGGTGTTGGTGACGAAACTGACCGCGGTGTTCCAGGCCAGCGCCGGGGAGACCGGTTCCATGCCCAGCGACAGGAACAGGTGGGACTGCAGCCGCTGCAGGCCGTACAAGAACAGGATCGAGATCACCGAGAAGGCCAGCACGCTGCGCGCGTACACGCCCCAGCGCTGCTCGGTGTCGGCCTTGACCCCGATCAGCCGGTAGACGAGACGCTCGACCGGGTGGTGATGCGTACCGGTGTAGACGCGGTACATGTACTCGCCCAGCGGCTTGTAACAGATGGCCAGGGCGAGCAGAAGGGATCCGATGAAACCGAGCCCGGCTAAGGTCGAGGACATCAGAAACGCTCCGGGAAGAGCAGAGCCACGATCATGAAGATCACCAGGCCGGCGGCCAGGACCAGACCGACGGCGTTGACGGCACTCACAGCCGTTCCACCGCCTTGACGGCAAGCCCCAAGATCGCGAACACCGCGATCGTCAGGGCGACGAAGATGACGTCAGCCATCCCTGCTCCTCATGTCTGAACCAAATGCTTCGGGCCGCCCAAGCAGGCGGCCCGGGAACGAAGTCAATCGCGAAAGATGAGGGCTTCTCATACGTCTTGACGGCTTCCATACGCCGGCGGCGGGAATATTGACGCCCCCCATACGCCGCTACCTGATTTCACCCCCTTTTTTTGACGTAGAGAATCCGTATGCGCGCGCTCTGGTGGCTCGGCTCCTGCGCTGTTACCGCCGATCTCGGAGCGCCGGGAAGTCTGGTCGGCACCGCCATATCCGACCGGCTTCGGGGAGGCGCCCATGTCGGGCATTCCTGCCGTGCTCATCAGCGGGTTCACCAAGACTTTCGGTGCCGTCACGCGCTGGACGGTTTGAACCTGGACGTCCGCACCGGCGACGTTTACGGGTTCCTCGGCCCCGGCGGCGCGGGCAAGACCATCACGCCACGCATGCTGCTGGGGTTGCTGCGCCGCCAATCCGGTCACGCCGAGCAACTCGGCGGCCGCCCCTGGCATGACGCGGTCGAATTGTACCGGTGCCTGGCCTACATGCCGGGTACGTCGTCCTGTGGCCTACCCTGTCCGGCGACGGTAAGGCCATCGACCTGCTCGCGCGGCTGCTTGGCGGGGTGGATCCGCGCCGCCGGCCCGTGCTGCTGGAGCGCTTGGATCTGGTTCCGACCAAGAAGGGCCGCGCCTATTCACGGGAGAACCGGCGGAAGGTCGCCGTCATCGCGGCGCCTCGCCTCGTGGGGCTCCTGCTGCTGAACGAGCCGACCGCGGGCTGGACCCCGCTGATGGAAGCCGACTTCCGCGAATGCGTCGCAGAGGAGCGCGGCAATGGGCGAACCGTGCTGCTGTCCAGCCACATCCTGTCCGAGGTGGAGGCGTTGTGTGACCGGGGCTCCTAACCCCCGGCCAGGCACCGCCCCTCGAAACGGTGCGGCCGCCTCGCCATGCTCACTCTTCTTCCAGCAAGGAGATCACGTTTGTCCAAAAAGATGCGCGTCTGGCGCGTGGATCTGGCGGCGGCCGGCCTGGTCAACTCTGGTCGGTTCTGGTCGGCGTGGAGGCACCTTGATAGGTTCACAGTGGTGCGCCGGGAAGTCTGGTCGGCAGGAAGTACAGTCGATCGTCCGGAGGCGCAGATGTGGTCCGCTTCTTTCCGGCCACAGCCGTGAGAGCCGATCCGGCCGTTCCTCGCTGGGTTCGGTACGCCCTGTGCGCCACCGTATTGGCCGCCTTTGTCGTAGGCCAATCCACCTACTCCAGCGTGAACGAGCAGGCCAAGCGCGAAACTGCGGAGCGAGTCAGCGTTGAGGCCGAACTGATCGAGGCGATTCCCGTCACCGCCTCCGGCGGGAAGGTCTACCTGACTCCTTGGCGGAGCTTTCAGGCCCGCTGGACCACCCCCGACCGGGTCGAGCACAGCGGGCCGGTGACGGCCCCGATCTCCGCCAAGGTGGGGACCGTCATCGAGGTGTGGGTAGACCGGGAGAGCGGCACAATCGCCGATGCCCCGGCGACGTCGCAAGACGCGGCCACCCGGGCCGGTTGGACCGTGCTGCTGACCATACTCGGCGCCGCCGCGCTCATCGTGGTGGCCAGGCGCCTCACGCTGACTCGGAGCAGCCGTGGTCAGGCGCACACACTCGAAGCGGAGTGGCGGCGGATCGCTGCCGAGTGGCGACGCCGCTACCTCTGAACTAGGGTGCTGGCAGTTCTGGTCGGCGTCGCGTGGCTTGACCTGTTCCCGAAGGTGGAGGCCGCCGGTGACCGCGATCACGACTATCGTGATCTTCACCGCGACGTACGTGCTCATCGCGACGGAGAAGGTGCACCGGGTGGCCGCCGCGCTCGGCGGGGCGGCGCTGATGCTGCTGATTCACGCGGTTGACGGTCAGGCGGCGTTTTTCTCGGAGTCGACCGGGATCGATTGGAACGTCATCTTCCTGCTGCTCGGCATGATGATCATCGTTGGCGTGCTGAAGCAGACCGGGATCTTCGAATACCTGGCGATCTGGGCCGCCAAGAGGGCACGGGGGCGGCCGTTCCGGCTCATGGCGCTCCTGGTCGTCATCACCGCGGTGGCCTCGGCACTGCTGGACAACGTCACCACGGTCCTGCTGATCGCGCCGGTGACGTTCCTGGTGTGTGAACGGCTGGCGCTGCCGGTGGCGCCGTTCCTGATCGCCGAGGCGATGGCCGCCAACATCGGCGGCACCGCCACGCTGATCGGCGACCCGCCCAACATCATCATCGCCAGCCGGGCGGGGTTGACCTTCAACGACTTCCTCATCCACCTGGCGCCGCTGATCCTCCTCGTGGTGGCGGTCTTCCTGGGGTTGTGCCGGATCCTGTTCCGCGGGTCGTACCTCTACCATCCCGAACGCGTCGCCGAGGTGATGCTCCTGGACGAGCGGGAAGTGATCCAGGACCGGCGGCTGCTGTGGCAGTCGCTCGCCGTGCTCGCGATCGTGATCGTGGCTTTCGCGCTCCACCCGGTGCTGCACTACGAACCCGCGGTCGTGGCCCTGCTGGGCGCCGGGATCCTGGTGGCCGCGACCAAGGTGACCACCGAGCAGGCGCTGCGCGAGGTGGAGTGGCCGACGCTGGTGTTCTTCATGGGACTGTTCGTCATGGTCGGCGCGCTGGTGGAGACCGGTGTCATCGGGCAGATCTCGCGGGCCGCCGCCGCAGCGACCGAGGGCAGGCTCGGGCTGGCCGCGATGGTGCTGCTGTGGGCCTCGGCCAGCCTGTCGGCGATCGTGGACAACATCCCCTACGTCGCCACGATGAGCCCGATCGTCGCCGATCTGGCCCAGTCTTTCGGCCCGGACGGCCAGGTGCTGTGGTGGGCGCTGGCGCTCGGCGCCGACCTGGGCGGCAACGCCACCGCGGTTGGCGCCTCGGCCAACGTCGTCATCCTGGGTCTGGCCGAGCGGAACGGCACCCGGATCAGCTTCTGGCAGTTCACCCGGTACGGCCTGGTCGTTACTCTGGTGACCGTGGCGGTGGCCACGCCGTACCTGTGGCTGCGCTACCTCGCGGGATAAGCTGGAGACCTCCCTTGGAGGCGTTCGATGCGCGCACGCGATCTTGTCATCGGGTTCCCGACCGTCACCCTGGACACGCCCGCGCTGGAGGCCGCCCGCCTGCTGGCCGACCGGGACCTGCCCGGCCTGATCGTCGTCGACGAGCGCGACCAGCCGTTCACGATCCTGCCCGGCACCCAGGTGCTGCGCCTGGCCGTACCGCGCTACTGCCAGGACGATCCGGCCCTGGCCCGGGTGGTGGACGAGGCCCACGCCGACCTGTTCCTGCGCGGGCTGGGCGATCGGACCGTCCGGGAGTGCCTGCCCGAGCAACCGCGCGAGCTTCCCATCGCCGAGGGTCGCGCGACCGTGCTGGAGATGGCCGCCCTGATGGCCCGCACCCGCAGCCCCCTGCTCGCCGTGGTGGACAACGACGTGCTGGTCGGCGCCGTCACGCTACACGTGCTGCTGGACCACGCGCTGGTCTCCTGAGTCAGCCGGCCGCCAGGAAGACAGGAAGAGGCGCATCCTGCCGGTGATCGACGGATAGCCGGCCAATTAGATGCGGTGGGAGTGGTGCGTGCACCCGCGTGCGGCCGTATCCCAGCTTGCAGGGAGCGGCACGACACCCACCGGCAGCTCAGGTCGCCAGCCGAAGGACGCGCCGTGCCGAAGATCATCGGCTCACTCGGTGGTCGTTTCGGCCCAGACAACCCTGGCCGGTTCCCGGGCGACCTCCGTCACAACGATCGGACTGGGCCGCCTGCTCCCGGCCTGGTCACCTGGCGGAACTGGCGCACAACCGCTGCTGAGCACCCCGGCAAGCCATTGATGGCCAGGGTGTTGGACGCCACGGCCGCGTGATGAACGTGAAAGGCGCCTTTACTCGTTGCTGTCGCGGCCCTGACGCTCGGAACGATGTGGCCGACGGCCGCCTTCCCGCAGCTGTACAAGACCGCCGCCGAGCGGCAGACCGCGGGCGAGACGATAAACAGTCCAGCCGGGCTCGCGTTCACCGGGCCCGCGCACTACCTGAGTGACTACACCTACGGCTCGATGCTGGGTCACCAGATGCTCGGCTTCATGGTGATCATGGTCGGGATCATGAGCGTCCTGATGGTGGCCCGGCACACCCGGACCGAAGAGGAGACCGGACGGGCCGAACTCGTCCGGGCCGCCATCGTGGGGCGGCACGCGCTTGGCCGGCCGTCTCCAGCAGGAGGGCGCCTTCGCCGATCAGTCCAGTCGCGGGCTGGACAGGAAGTATCCCGCCTCGTCCATCCCGATCCGCGGCGCCCCGTGGGCGAAAAGATCCGCCAGAAGCCGCAAGTCGTGATCCATACCCTTCAACCGCGCTTTCGTCTGCACACCGCTGACCGTAGGGTGCGGAGCGTCCGAACGCACCAAGGCCGTCTGCTCCACGAGGGCACGGGCTGGGACTGGTCGCGGCGTCCAGATGGTGATTCCTGCGGAATCGCGGAAGGCCTACTGTCGCCGCGCTCATGCCGACGATCCGCGTGACTGGTGCGGCTTGGCGGATCATGACTGGCTTTGGCAGCCGCAGCCCGCCTGCGTCTTGGCCTGGCTCACGGTGAGCGCGGGATCCTCGGCCGACTCGGCCGGGGTGCAGCAGGCCGTCACCCCGCAGCAGGAACCCGTTTCCGGTGCCGCATCGGCGGTGGCGTTGCCGGGGGCGACAAGGGTGGGTTTGACGGCGCGGATGATCGCCGAGTGCATGCCGTCGGCGACCTGATGGGTCGCGGTGACGGTGATCGCGGTGAATCCCGCGGCCGCCAGGCCCCGCCGGTATTCACTAAAGGACAGCGCGCCCGCGATGCAGCCGGCGTAGTCGCCGCGTTCGGCGCGCTGGGGGGGTCAGGTCGTCGTCGGCGACGATGTCGGAGACGCCGATCCGGCCGCCCGGGGTCAGGACGCGGAAGGTCTCCGCGAACACCGCGCTCTTGTCGACCGACAGGTTGATGACGCAGTTGGAGATGACCACGTCCACGGTGGCGGCGGGCAGCGGGATGGCCTCGATGGCGCCTTTGAGGAATTCGACGTTGGTCGCGCCCGCCTTGCGTGTGTTGGCCAGGGCCAGGGCCAGCATCTCCTCGGTCATGTCCAGGCCGTAGGCCTTGCCGGTGGGCCCGACCCGGCGGGCTGAGAGGAGCACGTCGATGCCGCCGCCCGAGCCCAGGTCCAGCACCCGCTCACCGTGCCGCAGCTCGGCGACGGCGGTCGGGTTGCCGCAGCCCAGGGAGGCCGCCACCGCCTGAGCGGGCAGCGCGTCCCGCTGTTCGGCCTCATACAGCATGGCGCCGAATCGCTCATCGACCTCCACGGCCTGCGGCCCGCAACAGGCGCCGCCTCCGGTGGCGACCGCGACGGCGGCCGCCGCATACCGCTCACGCACCTGCTCTCGCAGGTCTGGGGACTGGTTGCCCATCGGCTTCTCCTTCACTTCCGCGCGTCCGTCCAGGAGCGCCCGGCCTTGAATTTGATGTCTGTCGAATCAGAGCATGGTCCGCTGATTTGAAGTCTGTCAATATAGAAAACTACCTAATCAACCCTTGGGTCTTTGTATCGCTGCGTGACGCCGGTTCCGGCGTGAAAATGCGGTGCTGACTCGCCGTACTCGCAGGGTCCGGCTTCGAGGTTCGGTCGGTTTCGGCGTTCGTCGTGGTGGCGCCGGATTCCTGCGTCACGATGGTCGGGCGCCGTCTGCGACGTCGAGTGAACTTGGCGCGGTAGAGCCCGTCCTTGAGTCTGACGCCGGGTACCGATCTCTCTAGGGCTGTTCCTTGTCGCTACGTGCACGCGGGCCAGATTTTCCGCTCGCCCCGGTACCCCGGGCGGCGTGTCCCGTTCCCCCGATCAGGAGTGAGGCCGCGTGGAGGATGTTGAGGATGAGCCGCTGTACCTGGACCGGGTATGCGGGCTGGACGTCGCGAAGGGCCAGGTGGATGCGTGTATCCGGGTGCCCAGCGACAAGAACCCCAAGCGCCGCGCTCAGGAGGTCCGTACGTTCGGCACCACCAAGAAAGAGCTGCTCTCGCTGGCGGACTGGCTGCGCGTGCACGGTGTCACCGATGTCGCGATGGAGGCAACGGGTGACTACTGGAAGGCGCCGTTCTTCCGGTTGGAGGCCGAGGGCTTCAACTGCGTTCTGGCCGACACCAAGCAGGTCAAGCATCTACCAGGGCGGCCGAAGACCGACAAGGCCGACTGCGTCTGGCTGGCCAAGAACTTCGAGCGGGGCATGCTCGCGGCCTGTTTCGTGGCCACCGAGGAGTTCCGGACGATCCGGCTGCATACCCGCTACCGGCGGAATCTGACCCAGGAACGGACCCGGGAGAAGCAGCGGGTGGAGAAGCTGCTCGAGGATGCTCTGATCAAGCTGTCCTGCGTACTGACCGATGTGCACGGCGTGTCCGGCCGGGCGATCATGGAAGCGCTCATCGCGGGTCACAAGGACCCGCGGACGCTGGCGGAGTTGGCGGTCCGCCGGGCCCGTAGCAAGATCCCCGAGCTGGTGGAGGCCCTTGACGGTGCCGACACCTTCCAAGAGCATCACGCGTTCCTGCTGCGCAAGATGCTGGACCGCATCGACCGCCAGACCGCCGATATCGACGACGTCACCGCGCAGATCGACGTTCTTCTGGCCCCCTTCGAGGAGCAAGTCACCCAGATCGACTCGGTCACCGGGTTCGGGCGACGCAGTGCCCAGGACCTACTCGCCGAGATCGGCATCGACATGTCCAGGTTCCGCACCGCTGCCCACCTGGTGTCCTGGTCCGGCTTCTGCCCGCTGATGAAACAGTCGGCCGGCAAGCTCATCGGCCGTAACGCCCGCACGAAAGGCAACCGGTACATCGGCGCCGTACTCGGCGAATCGTCCACAGCAGCGGGACGCACCAAGACCCGGGTCGGAGCCCGATACAGGCGCCTGGCCAAACGCCGCGGGAAGCCCAAGGCCCAGGTCGCCACCGGCAACACCCAGCTCAAGATCATCCATTGTCTACTGTCCAATCCCGGCATGCGCTACGAAGATCTCGGCCCCGACTACTACGAGACGCGGATGCACCACCGCAGACAGGTCCGCAACCACGTCAAGAGCCTGGAGCGCCTCGGCTACACCGTCACACTCGACACCACCCCTGCTACCACCCACCCAGCGGAAGAAGAGGTGGCCTAGCCCTCATCCCTCGGCTGATACCCGGCTCCGCTGACGCTCCGCCGGGTGCTGCCGCGCGCCCAGCTGAGGTTCTATTTTCGGGCCAGTACCCCGGCTCCGAAGCCCCCCCCCCCCCCCGCTGGCTTCCTCGCGAACCCGTCGCGTCGGCTAACCGCAGGTGGACGGGGAGCAGCCTGGAGCCGGGGCGTCCTGGGGCGGGCAGCAGGCGTGCAAGAGCGACTGCAGGTCCAGCAGGGCTCGGTTGATGCGCTCGGGATCGGCGCGGTAGTAGACGGTCTTCCATTCCCGCCGCGAGGTGAGCACCCCGCCCTCGCGCAAGGTGGCCAGGTGGGTGGAGGTCGCGGACTGGGCCAGTGACAGCCGCTCGGCGACCTCGTTGACCGTCAACTCGCCTCCCCCGGCGAACAGCAGCAGGATCTGCTGGCGGGTGTCGCTGGCCAGCGCCTTGAGCAGGCCGCGGGCCGCCTCGCTGAGCTGAACCGCATCGGTCGTCATGGTCCTAGCATCGCCCTCGGAAGTCATATTGTCATTTCCAGATATGAGGATACTATCGGACGGCATGAACACCGTCATAGACACCATCGTCATCGGCGGCGGCCAGTCAGGCCTGGCCGCCCTACACAGCCTGAGAGAACGCGGGCGCACCGCGGTTCTGCTGGAGGCCGGCGAGCAGCTCGCCGGTTCCTGGCCGCACTACTACGACAGCCTCACCCTGTTCTCCCCCGCCCGCTACAGCTGCCTGCCCGGCCTGGCCTTCGGCGGCGACCCCGAGCACTACCCGCACCGCGACGAAGTCGTCGCCTACCTGACCCGCTACGCCCGCGAACTGACCCGCGACGGCGCGCAGATCCGCACCGGCGCCCGGGTCGTCGGCGTCGTCGCGGCGGCCGGGGGCGGCTTCACCGTGCGACTGGCCGACGGGCAGAGGATGTCGGCGCGCAGCGTGATCGCCGCGACGGGTTCCTTCGCCCGGCCCTGGCTGCCGCCGCTGACCGGCGCGGACACCTTCACCGGCCAGATCCGGCACGCCGCCGGCTACCGCTCCCCCGAGCCGTACGCGGGCCGGCGGGTGGTGGTGGTCGGGGCGGGCAACTCGGCGGTCCAGATCGCCGTCGAGCTAGCCGCTCACGCCCGCGTCACCTTGGCCAGCCGGGCCCCGGTCCGGTTCGTGCCGCAGCGGCCGCTCGGCCGGGACCTGCACTTCTGGTTCCGCCTCACCGGTTTTGACCGGCTTCCGCTACGCCGTACCGGCGACCCGGTGCCCGCGCCGGTGCTGGATCCGGGCCGCTACCGCCGGGCGCTGGCCGCCGGGCTGCCGGACCGGCGGCCGATGTTCACCCGCCTGACAGCCGACCAAGTGGAGTGGGCCGACGGGACCCGCGAACGGGTCGACGTGGTGCTGCTGGCCACCGGCTACCGGCCGAACCTGGACTACCTGGCCGGTCTCGGCGCGCTGGACGCCGACGGCCGTCCCCGGCATGACCGGGGCCTGTCGACCAGCCACCCGGGGCTGGGCTATCTGGGGCTGGAATGGCAGCGCACCCCCTCCTCCAACACCCTGCGCGGCGTCGGCGCGGATGCCCGTCACCTCGTCGGTCGCCTCACCGCCCGGCTCGGCACCGGCCGCGTGCCCGCCCGCACCTGATCCGTCACGGTCGCCGCACACCTCTTGATTTGGTATTCATCTAAATTGACAGAACTCGAATCAATGAGGCATGCTGCCCACAACGGCTTGATTAGATGAAGCTCTAATCAAGTCGTGGTGCACCCGGTCGGCCTGCCCCGCAGTCGGCCAGCGGCCCGACCCGACGTCAGTTGATCGTGAGGAGAAAACAGCCATGAGTGGATGCTGCGGCCCCACCACCGCCGAACTCGAACCCGCCGCCGTCCCGGACGCTTCGGGTGGCGGCCTGGAGCAGCTGCCGGTGGTGGTGATCGGCGCCGGGCCGGTCGGGCTGGCCGCCGCCGCGCATCTCGCCGAACGTGGCCTGAACTTCCTGGTGCTGGAGGGCGGAAACCAGGCTGGCGCGTCGGTCGCCCAGTGGGGGCACGTCCGCGTCTTCAGCCCCTGGAAGTACAACATCGACCCCGCTGCCCGCCGCCTACTGGAAGCCGACGGCTGGCACGCCCCCGATCCCGACTGGCTGCCCACCGGCGCCGAACTCATCGGCGACTACCTCGCCCCGCTGGCCAAGCTCCTCGGCCCCGCGGTCCGGCTCGGCGTGAAGGTCACCGCGATCAGCCGCCTCGGCTACGACCGCGTTCGCACCAACGGCCGCGACCGGGTCCCCTTCCTCATCAGGACCGGCTCCGGCGAGGAACTGCGGGCACGGGCGATCATCGACGCCTCCGGCACCTACACCAGCCCCAACGTGCTCGGCGCCAGCGGCCTGCCCGCCTACGGCGAGGCCGAGGTGTTCATCGATCACGCCCTGCCCGACGTGCTCGGTGCCGACCGCGACCGCTATGCGGGCAAGCACACCCTGGTCGTCGGCGCGGGCCATTCGGCCGCCACCACGCTGCTCGCCCTGGCCCAGCTCGAAGGTGCCCAGATCACCTGGGCGATCCGCGCCGGCAGCGCCGACCGTACCTACGGGGGAGGCACCGCCGACGCGCTGCCCGCGCGTGGCGCGCTCGGCACCCGCCTGCGGGCCCATGTCGAGTCCGGCCGCATCACGCTCCTGAACGGATTCTTCACCCACCGGCTCACCCCCACCGGGCAGGGCGTCGAGGTGGTCAGCCGCGACCCGTCCGGCGCCGAGCAGGCCGTCACCGTCGACCAGGTCATCTCGGCCACCGGCTACCGGCCCGACCACTCCATCGCCGCCGAACTGCGCCTCGATGTGGATCCGATCCTCGGCTCCACCCGGGCGCTGGCCCCGCTGATCGACCCCAACCAGCACTCCTGCGGCACCGTCCCCGCCCACGGAGTCGACGAGCTGTCCCACCCCGAGCCCGGCTACTACGCCGTCGGCGTCAAGAGCTACGGCCGCGCCCCGACCTTCCTGATGGCCACCGGATACGAGCAGGTCCGCTCCGTCGTGGCCGCGCTGGCCGGTGACTGGGAAGCCGCCCGCGACGTGCAGCTCGACCTGCCCGAGACGGGAGTGTGCTCCTCCAGCCTGGCCGAGGCCCAGGAGCAGCGGGTCGGCCTGGCCACCGGCATCGGCGGCGGCCTGCTCACCGCCCCGCTGCCCCTGGTCACCGTCGGCGCCACCGACAGCGGCGGCAGTTGCTGCGGCTGAAAGGACGGGATCGACATGTCCGAGGGCTACCCCACCGCAGCCCAGAAGGAGGCGCTGCGCCTCATCTGCGAGCACGGCCGGCTGGACACGCGACGGCTGGGCGCTCACCTGGTCGGCGCCCGGCGAACGAGCGCCAACCCCGGCTTCGCCCCGGCCATCGCCCGGATGGCCGGAACCCTGGTCTGGCGGCTGGAGGCACAAGGCTTCATCGCGGGAAGCGAGGACACATGGACGACGACAGCCGAAGGCCGCCGTCTGATCTCCTGCTCCGGGGAACCCGAGTGAGCACCCTGACCGAGACCGCCGCCCCGCAGACCAGGGGCGGCGGTCATGGCCGGCGGATCGTCGCCGCCCTGGCCGTCACCCAGACCATCGGGTACGGGGTGCTCTACTACGCCTTCTCCGTCTTCCTCACCCCGATGACCCGCGACCTGCACGCCACCGGCGCGCAGGTCGCCGCCGGCCTCACCCTCTCGATCCTGATCGCCGCGCTGTGCGCCCCGCTGGTCGGCCGCGGGCTGATGACGGCCGGGTCGATTCTCGGCGCGGCCGCCGTACTGGCCTGGTCCCAGGTGGAGAACCTGCCCCAGCTGTATGCGGTGTCGGCCGCCATCGGCATCGCTAGCGCGATGGTGCTGTACGAGTCCGCCTTCGCCGTCATCGTCAGCTGGTTCGACGGCAACGGGCGCGGCCGGGCGAACGCGCTACTGGCGCTGACCGTGGTGGCCGCCGGGCTGATCGGCTCCGAACGCCGGGGCACCTGGGTCTACTACTGGATCGTCCCCGCGGTGGTTGCCAAGCTGGGCGCCCTGTTCACCCCGCTGACCGAGCCCACAGCCGCAGGGCCGGTCGACGTCGACCTCGTCACCGTCTGGCCGTCGATCCCGCCGCCAGAGCGGTGCCCTGGCCGCCAGCGGCCGAGCCAGCCGAGCCAGTTGTTACCAGCCACTGGCGTGCGGCTTGCTGAAGCGCGTCCCATGGACTGCCCAACGGCGGAGTATAAGCAAGATCCAGATCGAGAATCTCCCGCACGGTGATGCCGTGGTGAATGCCGGTCGCCAGCACGTCGATACGTTTGGCGATCTCCGCTCCGCGGCTGCCGATGATCTGGGCGCCCAGCAGCCGCTGACTCGAACGATCACCCGTCAGCCGCATGTGGACGGGGGTCGCGCCGGGATAGTAGGCCTTGTGGTCATCGGCCGTCGCCTGGGTGGTCAAGGGCGAGAAGCCTGCCCGGAGCGCCTCCTGATCTCGGATGCCCGTAGCGGTGCTGACCAGGTCGAATACCTTAACCACCTGGGTGCCGAGGACACCGGCGAAGACGCGGTCGCCCCCGGCGGCGTTCTCACCCGCGACCCGGCCCTGCTTGTGGGCGGTGGTCCCAAGCGGGATGTAGGTCGTGCGGTCAAGCAGCCGGTGATAGGTCTCCACGCAGTCGCCCGCCGCGTAGACGTCGGGCAGGTTGGTCCGCATCCGCCGGTCGACGGCCAGTGCCTGGCCCGCCCCGGTGAGCGCCCCGGCCGCGGCGGCGATCTGGGTGTCGGGGGTGACGCCGGTGACCACCAAGACGAGGTCGGCACTACGCCGATGCCCGTCCGTGCCCGTCACCAGCAACCGGGTGCCGTCGCGGCCGAGGGAATCGACGGTGACTCCGCAGTGCAGGTCAACGCCGTGCCGGGAGAGCTCGGCGGCCAGATGCCCGGCCGCCTCGGCGTCCAGGGACCGGGCCATCACCTGGTCCAGCCGCTCCAGAACGGTGACCTGCAAGCCGCGAGCCGACAGCGCCTCCGCCATCTCCAGGCCGATGTAACCGGCCCCGATGATGATGGCGGACCGCATCTGCGGCTGGCCGAGCATGCTGGTCAAGGCGAAGGTGTCGGCCATCGTATGCAGCTCGAAGACGCCGTCGTGCGGGCCCAGCAGATCCAGACCCGAGATCGGCGGCCGCTGCGGCTTGGCGCCCGTGCCGATGACCAATCGGTCGTAGCTCAGCTGCTGCCCCGCCTGGGTGGTGACCGTGTGCTCGGCGGGATCAATGGAAACGGCCCGTTGGCCGAGCCGCAGGTGCAGGCCCGCCGCTGTCAGCTCCTCCTGGGTCCGGTGCGCCAGATTCTCGGCCTGGGTGACCTCGCCGGACACGTAATAAGGGATTCCGCAGATGGAGTAGTTGGGGTAGCGGTCGGCGACAAGCAACGTGACCTCGGCGTTCTCGTCGAAGGCCTTGGCGCCCAGGCCCGCTTCGATCCCGGCATCGCTGCCTCCGATGATCAGCAGACGCATGGCAGAGCCCCCTTCTAGGTCAGCTCCTTGATGAGCTCTTCGACACGAGCGTGGATCTCGTCGCGAATCGGCCGGACCGCCTCAACGCCCTGACCGGCGGGGTCCTCCAGCTTCCAGTCCTCATAGCGCTTGCCGGGAAAGATCGGGCACGCGTCGCCGCACCCCATCGTGATGACCACATCGGAGGCCTCCACCGCCTCAACGGTGAGGACTTTGGGCCGCTCGGCGGTGATGTCGATGCCTACCTCGCGCATGGCCGCGACGGCGGCCGGGTTGATGGACTCGGCCGGGGCCGAGCCCGCCGAGCGGACTCACGGCCGCGCAAATCCGTACCCTCAACGGAGCCCACATTTTCGCCATGACCCGTACGCTCGCGGAGAGCCGGGTGGCTGTCCGTCGGACAGATCCGACGCTCTCATGGGGCATCGGCGCACATCCGGGGCGTGCTGACGCATTGGCCCAGTGGGATCGAGGCGAGTGCCAGCGGCAGCTGGAGCACACGTTCCTCGTCGGCGAGGTGGGGCTTGACCGCCAGGGGTCAAAAGAGACGCAACGGAACGTCTTCCGCACCGTCCTGGAGGTCACCGCAGAGGCGGGCGTCCTCCTATCGATCCACAGCACCGGACGACACGGCGACGTGCTCGACCTCTTGCGCCAGTTCCCCCAACGCGGCGCCATCCTGCACTGGTTCACTGCCGAAGCCCCGTTCGTCGAACGGGCGCGCGACCTTCACTGCTTCTTCTCCGTCAACGCCGCAATGACCGACGAACAGCTCCTGCGTATCCCACCTGACCGCATGCTCCCGGAAACCGACTTTCCTAGCTCACGCCGGCGCACACGAGCAACCAGGCCAGGTGACATCATGCACCTTGAGCAACGTCTGAGCGGACTGCTCGCCAAACCAGCCGACCAGATCCGAGCCTCCTGGTACCGCAACCTCGGCAACCTGGCAGAGCAGGCAGGCGCAAGTGAAAGGCTTTCACCACAACTCTCCGTGGCCATCGATATCGCCCGTGGACACAGCGCCTAGCTAGCCCACACGCTGACCGTCACGACTCCACCATGCTGGGGTGACGGTAAGCAGCCGTCATACGCCCCAAACCGAGTTGATCTTGATTAGCGACCTTCGTCGTTGATGCTGGGCGGTCATGGCGCGCGCCTCAATGCACATTGACGAGTTGGTCGAGCACTGCTCGATCCAGGACGAGGAACGTGATCTGATCGCCGGGAAGCGTAGTGCGACTCGGTCGGCCTTTGTGATCTTGTTGAGGTTCTATACCCGTTACGGCCGCTTCCCGCTAGGCCCGTTTTCCGTAGGTGGGGATGATTGGGGCATCTTCGGCGCGGCTTGTTGATCGTGGCAGTCCGAGCCGGTAGTTCCTGAGCCTCGTGAGACAACCAGCGCAGTTCGGCGGCCCGAG
>NZ_JBDPLV010000058.1:0-79828 GCF_039871605.1 Acrocarpospora sp. B8E8
GGCCACCTCGCCACGCCACCGGTGATCCCGCAGCCCACCCCCACCCAGCTCGATCTCCTCTATCTCCTCGGGGTGGATCCACGGCAGCTCCGGTGACGATCACAGACCTGCGGAAAACGGGGCTAGGGTCACGCGCTGGAAGCCGCGGAGTTGCTTGATCGGCTGCTTCGCGCGGGATTGCCGCTGATGGGTGTAGAGCTGAACCACCTCATCCCCCGCGCGGTTGCCCGTGTTCGTCACTTTGACGGAAATTTCGTAACCCGCGCCTTGAGGGGTGACCGTCAGGCCTTGGTAGCCGAAGGTCGTGTACGAGAGGCCGTGGCCGAAGGGGTAGAGCGGGCTGCCTGAGTAGTACAGATACGTCGAACCTGTCTTGATGATGTCGTAGTCGGTGATCGGGGGCAGGGTGGCGGTGGCGCGGTGCCATGTCTGGGTGAGGCGTCCGGCGGGGTTGACGTCGCCGTACAGGACGTCGGCGAGGGCGTGGCCGGTTTCTGCGCCCGCGTGGGTGGTCCAGAGGATGGCGGGGACGTGGTCCTGGAGCCAGTCGATCGTGGCAGGGTAGCTGTTCTGGAGCACCACGACCGTCTTCGGGTTGGCCGCGCGGACGGCCTTGACCAGGGCTTCCTGGCCTTCGGCCAGCTTGGTGGAGGTGCGGTCGTGGTCTTCGCGGCCGTTGATGAACGGCATGCTGCCGACGACGACCACGGCCACGTCGGCGGCCTTCGCGGCGGCGACGGCGGTGGCGATGCCGTCGGTCACGACCTCCTTGGTGAACCTGGCGGCGGTGGCCTTCGCGCCGACCGAGAGCTTGCCGTCGGGGTCGACCTGCACGTAGGTCTCCGGCAGCCAGAACCACGGCTGCGTAACCTCATACCCGACATATCGGATAAGGAAGGATCCATCCCCGGCGGGCTCCAGTTTGAACTGCTGCTGGACGAACCATCCGTTGGGCTGGTCGTCGCGGGTGATGAAGGGCGCGAAGTTCCAGCCGAGATACCGGCCGTTCCCGGCATTCCGCAACGTCACGACCCCCTCGCCCCAGTCGGTCAGATCCCACTGGGCGGCAGCGGCGATCTCCGGGGTGCCGGCGTCCGTGGCACCTCCACCGGACGCCAATGCCATCCCAGCGTCCGAAGTGCCCGTCGCGATCCCAGAAGCCAATGCCGTCCCAGCGTCCGAAGTGCCCATCGCGACCCCGGAAGCCAATGCCGTTCCGACGGTGTCGGCGTCCGTCGTGCCCGTCGCGGTGATGTATCTGCCGGACGCCACATGCTTGAACGCGACCCGATCCACCCCCTCGGTCCCGGTGGCCGTCGCGCGTTCCTTGATGCCGTCGAGGGCGGTCACGCGGTAGGGAAGGCTGCCGCCGTACCAGTCGGTGTAGAGGGTGTCGCCGAGTGGTCCGATGACGGCGACCTTGCGGTTGGGGGTGAGCGGGAGCAGGCCGGAGTTCTTCAGCAGGACGGTGGCTTTGCCCGCTGTCTCCCGGTTGAGCGCGCGGTGCGCGGGCGAGTCCACGACGGCTTTGGTGATGTTCCCGTAGGGGCCGCCGCCGGGATCGAATTCACCCAGCCGGAACCGGATGCTCAGGATGTGGCGGATTGCCGTGTTCACATCGGTTTCGGTGATCAGCCCCGCCGCCAGCGCGTCGGTCACGGCGGTGATCGTCCTGGCGGAGTTGGTGTCGTCGGTGGTGAAGCTGTCCACGCCGGCCTTCAGCGTGGCCGCGTCCGCCTGGGCGAGGTCCGGGTAGTAGCGCTGGGAGTCGACCAGGTTGTTGGGCGCGTGCGCGTCGGTCACGTTGAACAGATCGCGCGTGCTCCAGGTCCGTACGCCGGAGTTCAGGTCGGTGACCGTGGCCGGGCGGCCGTTGACCACGTTGTACGAGGTCATCACCCCGGTGGCCGCCCCGGCGGCGATGGCCGTGCGGAAGGCGGGCTCCTCGTATTCCTTGAGCACCCGCGCCGGCAGGCTGGAGTTGGTCGTCGTACGGTTGACCTCGTTGTTGTTGGCCAGGAAGTGTTTGAGCACCGGGGCCGCCCGCAGATGGTCGGGATCGTCCCCGGTGATGCCACTCCCGTACGCGGTGGAGATCGCCCCGGTAAGCAGCGGATCCTCCGAATACCCCTCCTCGTTGCGCCCCCAGCGCGGATCCCGCAGCAGGTTCACCACGGGCGCCCACAGCTGGAGCCCCCACACCCGGGGATTCTCCGCGTGATACCCCCGCGCCTCGGTGCCGACGGCCGCGCCGACCCGTTTGATCAGCGCCGGATCCCACGTGCTCGCCAGCCCGACGGCCTGCGGGAACACCGTCCCCGCCGCCGTACGGACCGCGCCGCCCGCCTCGACGTCGGTGGACCAGGCGACGCCGTGCAGCGCTTCGGTGCCCGTCTTGAACGAGCCGATGCCGAGGCGTGGCACGGCGGGCTGGTACTGGTGCAGCCAGGAGATCTTCTCGGCCAGCGTGAGCCGCCCGAGCAGGTCATCGATCCGCTGCGACAGAGGCAGCCCGGGATCGCGGAACGGGAAGTCGTCAGCGGCTTGGGCGGGAACGGTCCCCATCGCGAGGACCAGGACCAGCGCGAACAACAATCGTCGGAACATGGGAAAGCCTCCAGGTCAGGGTGGCGGCTATTTGATGGCGCCCACGGTGATCCCGCGGGTGAGGGTCCGCTGGAAGATCAGGAAGAACACCACGGCGGGCACGATGCCGAGCAGCGCGGAGGCGCTGGACATGGTGGCGTCCATCAGCCGGTCGCCCTGCAGCACGCCGAGCGCGACCGGCACGGTCTGGTTGTCGTTGGAGATCAGGAAGACCAGCGGCAGGAAGAACTCGTTCCAGGTCCAGATGAAGAAGAAGATGAGCAGTACCGACAGCGTGGGCCGGCTGATCGGCACCACGATCCGCCACAGCGCCCGCCACTTGCTCGCGCCGTCGATGGCGGCGGCCTCCAGGATCTCGGCCGGAAACCTCCCCAGCACCGCCGAAAGCAGATATGTCCCGAAAGCTGCCTGAATAACGACAAATATCAGGATCACGAAGAGGCGGCTGTCGTAGAGGCCGACCTGTTTGGCCAGGTAGTACAGCGGATAGACGAGCGCCTCCTGCGGCAGCGTGTTCGCCACCAGGAACACGACCAGGATCCAGAGCCGCCCGCGCACCCGCCCGATCCCCAGCGCGTACGCGTTGAGCACGGACAACGCCACCGCGCCCACCGCCACACACCCACTGATCAGCAGGCTGTTCCACAGCTTGCGGGTGAAATCCACGCGATCCCAGAAAGCGACGATCCCGTCGAGATAAATCCCGTCAGGCAACGCCAGCGGCCCCCCGGACGAGTACTCCGCCGGAGACTTGAACGCGTTGAGCCCCACCAACAAAAACGGAAATAGCATGACAAATGCCAGGACGATCAGTGCGGCCAGCAGCGAGTACCGTCTCACGTCTCACGCTCCTGAACCCGCAGGAACAGGAACGTCACCACGACGATGATCAGCGCCAGCACGGTGGCGATCGCGGAGCCGTACCCGACATTGACCCGCTGGAAGAAGTTCAGATACGAGAAATACGACGGCACCATGGTCGCCCCCGCCGGTCCCCCACGCGTCAGCACGAAGATCGGCCCGAACACCTTCAGAGCGGCGATCGTGCAGGTCAGCAGCACCACGAAGAACTCCGGCCGGATCTGCGGCACGGTGATGTGCCAGAACCGCCGCCACCACGAAGCGCCGTCGATCTCCGCCGCCTCGTACAGCGCCGGATCCACCCGCTGCAAACCGGCCATGAAGATCACCACCGGATACCCCAGCTGGAACCACACCATGATCGCCATCACCGTGGCCAGCGCGATCGACGGATCGCCCAGCCAGTTGACGTCGATCCCGAAGATCTCGTTCACGGCGCCGTACGAGGGGTGCAGCAGCCACCCCCACACCACGCCCGCGATCGCCACCGGCAGCACCTGCGGCAGGTAGAAGGCCGCCCGCAACGCGGACGCCGTACGCGGCCCGAACTTCTTGACGATGTAGTCGAACAGCGCGGCGGCGAGCACCAGCCCGAGCAGGGTGGGCACCACCGCCATCGCCAGGATCAGCGCCACGTTGTGCTGAAATGACCCCCAGAACCGCTCATCCTTCAGCAGCCTGGCGTAGTTCTCGAACCCGATCCATTCCGGCGTGCCCACCCCCGACCAGCGGGTGAAGCTCGTGGCGACGTTCATCAGGAACGGCGCCACGATCACACCGACGAACAACACGAGGCTGGGGATCAGATAGAGCCAGTATCCCCGCGACCTCATCCGCCGATATCCGCCAGATTCTCGTTGTAGGGCCCGGCGATCTCGTCCAGCACCGCGCCGGGCGCGGTCCCGTTGATCAGCCCCTGTACGCCGGCCACCATCACGTCGTAGTACCCCGGAGCCGGCCAATCCGGATAGAACGCCAGGCCGTCCTGCGCGGACAGCTTGTTGAAGTTCTCCACCAGCTCCTTGCTCTTGGCGTCGGTGATCGCCGCCGGATCGGCCGCCACCGGCAGCCCGCCCGAGTTGCCCAGCAGGTTCTGGATCTCCTTGCTCATCGTGATGTCGATGAAGTCGTACGCGAGGTCCTTGTTCTTGGCCTTCTCCGGCACCACCCAGATGTTGCCCGAGGAGCCCGGCGCCAGCTGGTTGCCCGGCCAGAGGAAGGACCCCCACTCGAAGTCCTTGACCGTCGACTGGACCCTGCCGTACCACCAGGAACCGGACACCATGATGGGGAACTTGCCGCTCATGAACGCGACGCCCATGTCCTCGGCCTTGATCCCGGCGGAGTCCTTGTCGACGTAGCCCTTCTTCACCCAGTCGGCGTAGGTGTTGGCGGCATAGGTGAGTTCTGGCCCGTGGAAGTCGACTTTGCCCTTGTAGAGCTGGTAACTGTCCACCCACGGCCGTTGGGCCTTGCTCAGAGCGAGCAGGTAGAAGATCTGCTGGGCCGGGTATTCGGCGCCCGCGTTGGCGATCGGCGTCACGCCGTCCTTGACGAACGTGTCCAGACCGGCGGTGAACTGCTCGTACGTGGTCGGGACTTCCACCTTGTGCTTCGCGAAGAGGTCCTTGTTGTAGTAGACCATCACGTATTCGGCGTAGTTCGGAATGCCGAACCATTTGCCGGAGCCCATGATGCCGCGCTCGTCATATTTCGCGGTGGTCTGCAGGGACGCCGAGAGCGCCTTGTCCCAGCCGCGCTGGGTCGCCTGCTCGGTCAGATCGCTTAAAAGCCCCTGCTTGGACAGCAGCCCGGCGGTCGCGTTGCCCTTGTTGTATTCCATGATGTCGGGCGCTTCATCGGAGTTGAGCACCATTCCGGCGGTCTTCTGGATCTGCTCGAAGCCCTTCTCCTCGAACTTCACCGTGACCCCGGGGTGGGAGGCCTCGAACTTCTTGATCGCCTCGGCCCAGGCCTTGCCCATCGCGCTGTCGGCGCCCTCGTAGTGCCAGAGCGTGAGCGTCCTGGCCTGAGTGCCGCTGGACGACTGGGGGGTGGTGCTATCGGTGCCCCCACAGGCGGCCAAAGCGGCCACCATGAGAACGATGAAGGGGGATTTACGCATTGCATACTCCTAGAGAATGACGAACTCGGCGGACGCGCCGACGAGCTCGACGTGGGAGATCCGCTTGGGACCGTCGGCTCTGACCACCAGCCGGTCTCCGTCCACCGCCGCGGTCACGGTGGTCGTTCCGTCCAAATCCCTTATTTCGGTACGGCTAATGCCTTCCGGCAGCCCGTACACGACAAGGGTGATGTCCGGGTCGTCGGCCACCGTGTCGCCCGGGGTGGTCGTAGGGATAAGCGCGCCGTACCGGACGTACAGCGGGATGCGGTCGAGGTGCGGCGAGATGGGGAAATATCGCCCACCGGTCAGGACCTCGCCGGTCCAGTAGTCCACCCACGACCCCGCGGGCAGGTAAACGCTCCGGGAACCATCGGCCGAGGTCATCGGCGCGACAAGCAGATCCGTACCGAACAGGTACTCCAGGTCCGCCTGCCACGACACCGGATCATCCGGGTAATCGACGCAGAGCGCCCGCATCATCGGCGCGCCCGTCTCAGCCGCGACCACCGCCGAGCTGTAGATGTACGGCATAAGCCGATACCGCAACCGCAACGCGTCGATCGCGCCCTGCTCGGCATGCGGCGGGAACTCCCACGGTTCCCGGCTGGACGTGCCATGGAAGCGCACCAATGGAGACAGCGCCCCGAACTGGGACCAGCGGATGTACAGCTCCGGGCTGGGCGTGCCGGTGAAGCCGCCCGCGTCGTGGCTCCAGAACGGGATGCCGGACAGGCCGTGCGAGAGGCCGCCGCGGATCGTGCTGCCCATGGCCGGGTAGGTGGCGTCGACGTCGCCGCTCCACTGGGCGGAGTGGCGCTGCCCGCCCAGGTAGGAGGAACGCGCCCAGACCATGCCATGCCCGGCGACTTCCCGGGTGACGTCGGCGACCAGGTCGTTGAAGAGCAGCGTGTAGACGTTGTGGAGTTCGACGCCGGTCATGCCGTTGAAGGCGATCGAGTCGGCGGGAACCCCTTCGGCGAAGTCGGTCTTGAACACGGCGACGCCTTGCTCAAGGAGGGGCTTCAACAGGCCACGGAACCAGGCCGCCGCGTCCGGATTGGTGAAGTCGACGATGCCGGAAGCCGGGTAGGAGCCATGCCAGACGTCGGCGACATACACCTCGCCGTCACGCTTCTTCAGGAAATATCCGGCGTCGGCGGCCTCGGCGAAGGCCGGGCTCAAGTGGGAAATATACGGATTCATCCATAGGCAGACGTGGAAGCCCTGCTCGGCCAGCTCGGCCAGCATGCCTGCCGGGTCCGGGAACGCCTCCGGATCCCACCGCAGATCCGACCAATGCCCATCGGTCTGCCAGAACGTGTCCAGATGCAGCACGTCACACGGAATGCCCTTGGTCCGGATCGTCCGGGCCCGCTCCAGCACCCGCTCCTGGCTGTCCCGGAAGAACCCCGACGAGATCCACGCCCCGAACGCCCATTTCGGCGGCAGCACCGGCTTCCCGGTCAGCCCGCCGAACCGCGCCAGTACCTGCTCGGGCCCCGGCCCCGCCAGCACGTAGTAGTCGATCAGATCGTCCGGCACCACGATCTGCACGTCGCTGTGCGTGGACTGGCACATGTCGAACTCGACCGGCATGCCACTGTCCACGACGATCCCGTAGCCCCGGCTGGACAGGTAGAACGGCACATTCTTATACGCACGCTGCGATTCGGCCCCGAACGCGTCGAAGTTCCACATCAGCGGCCGCTGCCCGCGCTTGTTCACCGGCGTGAACGACTCCCCGAACCCGCAGAACGCCTCGTCCGCCGGAACCAGGAACGTCTCGTGATAGGCCACGGTCGTCCCGTCCACCGTCGACCGCCCGAACGGCAGCGTGCGCAGCCGCCCGCTGATGTCGGGCCGCCCCGGATCCTGCTCGACCAGCACCCGCCCGCTCTCATCGACGAACCGCATGTTCCACGGATTCAGCTGGATCTCCACCCGCAGCCCGCCCGCGTTCAGCACCACCCGGCTCTCGTCCGCCGTCACCACCGCGTGGTACTTCCCCGGCGTCACCATGGAGATCGCCCGCGCCGACCGTGTCCTGGCGTCCGCGTCCTGCATCAACCGGACCCGGATGACCCCCTCCCCCGCCGCGCAGATCCGCACCACCAGCGACTCGTCCGCCGACGTGGCCCCCTTGAACGTCACCCCCGCCCAGTCCACGGTCACCACCTCGGCCCGGATCAGCGCGGAAAGCCCTCCCTCCCCGCGCTCCCGAACCGGCAACTCCGGCGGATCCGCCACAAAATACTCACGAGCCACCAACGGCGGACGGTACGGCATCAGATCTCCCACCCCAGCAGACGACCACTTCGCGAATTAGTTTGCCGTCCATCCCAACAAACGTCAACGCTGTGACATGGCCGCCTTCCGGGTCAGACGAGCTTGACCCCAGCCAAGCCCACCCCAAGCCCTTGCCTGATTTGTCCCGCTATGTGGTAACTTGAGAACTTAGCCGGAGCAAAGCGGGAAATGAGATGTCCAAATTCGTGCACGTTCTGCCAACTGACGACGTCATCCCCCACGAGGGCAGCCCAGACTGCGTCTGCGGCCCCTACACCGAATCCATAGAACTACGCGGCGCCATGGCCGGCCAGGGCCCCGTCGCCGTCCTCTACCGCCACTACGCGGTCATCCCCTGCCGGGACTGGGAAGCCTCTCCAGAAATCCTCTGACCCCGGGATACTCGGTGTCGATGATCAGCCAGCCCAGACCAGTTCGTAGATGGTGATCAACTCGGCCTCCGCATCGACGTGGAAGTGAAGCAGGCCATAATCACCGAAGGTGGTCTGCCGGTAGTCCGTGCGTCCGGGATACAGCACCTGTGCATCCCACGGCTCCTCCAGCAGATCGGCCGTCCGCTCGACTAGGGCCAAGGCCGACGAAGACAGGACTGCGCGGTAGCTCACTTACGCCGTATCCGAGCCAGGCGCTCATCCCAGTCGGGAATCGCTTCCTCGAGAGGCACGACTTCGCCCGAGCTCCCGGCCGCCTCCTCCGCGCGCTGATCATACGTGGGATCGGCGAACGCGATCGAGTTCAGCCACCACAGGTTGAGAACCTCGGGCAGCCGGTGGTACTCACCAGGCTCGCGCGCCACCTCCCACGCCTCGTGATACTGGGCGAGGAACACCGGGCGCCACTTCTCCGGCAGGGCTCGGAGGATCGCCTCCGGGTCGTACCGAGGATCATGGACAGGCTGCGCGCTCATGTCTCCAACGTTACCCCTCGGCAACCCTCCTGCCTCAGAATCCGCACCACCAGCGGGCGGTGTCTGGTGTGGTGCCACGACACCGCCCGGGGTTGGAAGTGCTACTGGTGGGTGAACTGGGTCAGGGCCGGGAGGGCTCGGTCGTTGAAGTCGAAAAGGGCTTGGTTTTCCCATTCGTTGCCGGAGGAGGGGTTGGTGGGGTCCCAGCCGTTGCCGGGGACGGCGGTCCAGGTGGGTTCCCAGTAGATGGCGCCGAGGCCGCGGGCGTTGGGGATGGCTTGGACCAGGGACATGATGTCGCGGAGCATCGCGGACTGGCCGGCCGGTGAGGATGGGTAGCCGGTCACGGGCGTGGCGGAGTTCACCATGTTGCCGAAGGCGTCGTCGGAGGCCGGCGTGAACGGGTAGGCGGTTTCGGCCAGCAGGACCGGTTTGCCGTAGCGGGTGGCGATGTCGTCGATGTTGGTCTGGAAGGCGGCGAAGGTGCCGTGCCAGTACGGGTAGTAGGAGACGCCGATCACGTCGTACCGCACCCCGTTGGCGGCGGCGCTGTCGAACCACCAGCGGAACAGGCCGTTGTCGCCGCCGTTGGCCACGTGCAGGACGACCTTCGTCGAGCTGGAGACCGCCTTCACCGCGTCATAGCCGGACGCGATGAGCTGGGCGAGTTGCGCGAAGCGGGAGCTGCGGCCGTCTTCCCAGAGCATGCCGTCGTTGATCTCGTTGCCGACCTGGACCATGTCGGCGGTGGTGCCCTGGGCTTTGAGGGCGTTCAGGACGTCGAAGGTGTGGTTGTAGACGGCGGTTCTGAGCTGGGCGAACGAGAGGGACGTCCAGGCGGCGGGTTTGTACTGCTTGCCGGGGTCGGCCCAGCTGTCGGAGTAGTGGAAGTCGATCAGCAGGCCCAGGCCGAGCGCCTTGGCCCGGGAGGCCATCGCGAGCACCCTGGCCTTGTTGTTGTAGCCGTCGGCGGGGTTCACCCAGACCTTGAGACGGGCGTAGTTGACGCCGTTGTCGCGCAGGATCGTCAGCGCGTCCCCGCGCACTCCGGCGGCGGTGAAGTACCGCCCGCCGAACGCCTCCGACTTGGGCAGGCTGGACACGTCGGCACCCTTGATCGACAAGGTGGCCGAGCCCGTGGAGAAGCTGACGTCGTCGAAGTTGGCCCAGCCTCCGGCGGCGGCGGAGCTGTTGAGGCTGATGGTGCACTGGGAGTTCGTCACGGTCTGGGTGACCGCGATCCGCAGCCAGTTCCCTGACACGGGAACGTAGGTGCGCCGTTCGGCGCCGCCGCAGTTCTTGAGCGAGATCCAGCTCTGGGAGGCCGTACCGGCGCGGACCCAGGCGCGGAGGGTGTACGTGCCGTTGGCGATGCCGGACAGAAACTGCCAGGTCTCCACCGTGTACGCCGAGGACGACCAGTGCGAGAGCCGGTAGCTGCCGGAGCGCCCACCCGCTTCGTGGAAGTCGGCGGCGGCCGTGCCGGTGGTGCTCCAGCCGGAGAGGTTGACGGTTTCGAAGCCCGTGTTGGTGAGCGTGGTCGCCGCCTGGGCGGGCGACGGGAGCAGCAGGGTGACGCCCAGCAGCGCGAGAACGGCCAGAATCCTGCTCATCGGCCCTGTCCGAACTCGCGCATGGCGGGGAGCGGACGGTTGGTGAAGTCGAAGAGCGCCTGGTTCTCCCAGCCGTTGCCGGAGGTGGGATCGGCCGGATCCCAGCCGTTGCCGGGCACGCCGGTCCACGTGGCCTCCCAGTAGAAGACGCCGAGACCCAGATTGTTCGGGACGGCCCGCATCATCTCGGTGATCTTTCGAAGGAAGGCGGTCTGACCCTCAGGGGTGGCCGGATAGCCGGGATACGGCTCGGCGGACAAGATGATGTTCTCCCAGCCGTCCTTGTCGACGGTGGTGAACGGGTAGGCGGTTTCGGCGAGGATCAACGGTTTGCCGTAGCGAACGGCGATGTCATTGAGGTTGGCCTGGAACGCCTCGAAGGTGCCGTGCCAGTACGGGTAGTAGGACAGGCCGATCACGTCGTAGCGGATGCCGTTGGCGGCGGCGTTGTCGAACCACCAGCGGTAGAGGCCGTTGTCGCCGCCATTGGCGAGGTGCAGGACAACGCGGGTGCGGGAAGAGACGGCTTTCACGGCGTCGTAGCCCGAGTTGAGCAGCCCGGCCATGCCCGGCCAGTTGTCATACCGCCCGTCCGGCCAGAGCAGGCCGCCATTCAGCTCGTTGCCGATCTGCACCAGGTCGGCGGTGGTGCCCTGGCGGCGCAGCCCGTTGAGCACGTCGTAGGTGTGGTCGTAGACGGCCTGCTTGAGCTGGTCGTAGGTCAGGGCCGCCCAGGCGGCGGGTTTGTTCTGCTTGCCGGGGTCGGCCCAGCTGTCGGAGTAGTGGAAGTCGACCAGGAGCTTCAGACCGGCGGCTTTGGCGCGGCGGGCGATGGCCAGGACGTGGGTCTTGTCGTTGTAGCCGTCGGCCGGGTCGACCCAGACCTTGAGGCGGATGTAGTTGAGGCCCGCCTTCTCCAGGATGCGCAGGGCGTCACCGCGGCGGCCGTCGCGGTCGCGGTAGACACCGCCGTACGCCTCCGATTTGGCCAGGCTGGAGACGTCGGCGCCGCGGATGGGGAGTGGACGGGGATGGGCGTGCGCGGGGGCGGCCAGGGTGAGGCCGAGTGCGACGCCGGTCAGCGCCGCCAGGAGACGGTTCATCGGATCCTCCGGTCAGGAGAGGCGGACGACGGTGACCGCGCCTGCGGGCACCTCGCCGTTGAACGGCGTTCGGGTGAGCACGTCGGTTCCGGTGAGGCCGGGGACCGTCGCGGGGGTGTCGGCGTGGTTGATGAGGAAGACATGCCGGTCGCGCCGGACATATTCCAGGGTGTCGGGCAGGTCCTGCGGGCGGGCCACGGCCGCCCGGTCGAGGATCGGGGTGAGCAGGTCGCGCAGGCCGTCGAGGGGGGCGGTGGCGAGGTACCAGGCGCTGCCCGCGCCGAGTTCGTTGACGGTGGCGGCGGGGTGGCCCGCGTCGGGGCCGGTGGTGAACGTCTGGACGGAGCGGGCCCCGGTCAGGCGGACCCGCTCCGACCAGACGCGTGCGGTGGCCCCGCCGGAGAGGGTGACGGTCTCGTGCTCGCGGAGCGGGTGGAACTCCTCGATGGACAGGCCGAGCAGGTCGCGGAGCACGCCGGGGTGGGCGCCCGGATGCACGGTGTCGTGCTCGTTGACGATGCCGGAAAAATACGACACGACGAGGTTCCCGCCGGACTCGACGTAGCGCTGCAGGTTCTTGGCGGAGGCCTCGGTCAGCAGGTACGAGGACGGCGCAACCACCACCCGATATCCCGAAATATCGGCGGAAGGGTGGACGAAGTCGGTGGTGACGTGGGTGCGCCACAGCGTTTCGTAGAAAGCGCTGATTCTGTCCAGGAAGGTGAGGTCGCCGGACGGGCGCCACTCCAGTTCGAGTGCCCAGTAGGACTCCCAGTCCCACACGATCGCCACCTCGGCGGCGACCCTGCTGCCCCGGACCTCGGCGAGTTCCCGCAGGTCGGAGCCGAGCGCGACGACGTCACGCCAGATCTGGGAGTCGGTGCCGGCGTGCGGGACCATCGCCGAGTGGAACTTCTCGGCGCCGAACCGGGACGCCCGCCACTGGAAGAACATGACGGCGTCGGAGCCCCGGGCGACGTGGGCGAGGCTGTTGCGCCGCATCTCCCCCGGGCGTTTGGCGATGCCGCGCGGCTGCCAGCTGACGGCTCCGGTCGAATGTTCCATGATCATCCAAGGCCCGCCGCCGGCCAGGGAACGGCTCAGATCGGCTGACATCGCCAGGTGGATGTGGTTGTCGCGCCGCTCGCCGTCCAGGTAGTGGTCGTTGGCGATCACGTCCAGTTCGGGCGCCCACCGCCACAGATCCATGGACTTGCAGTTCACGGTCCCGGCGAAGTTGGTGGTGACCGGTTTTCCGGTGCCGCGCAGCAGGTCGCGCTGCAGGCGGTAGTGCGACAGATGGGCGTCGTTGGAGAAACGCGCGTAATCGAGGCGTTGGGCGGGGTTGACCACGGTGTGGCTCCAGCGGGGGGCGTCGATCTCGTCCCAGTCGCCGTACCGCTGGCCCCAGAAGGTGGTGCCCCAGGCGTCGTTGAGGGTGTCGAGGCTTTCATGCGCGAGGCGCAGCCAGTCCCGCCAGGCGGTGACGCTGGCCGCGCAGTAGCACTCGCCGAGCGGCGCGCCGTACTCGTTGTGCACGTGCCACATCACGACCGCCGGGTGGTCTCCGTACCGGTCGGCGAGGCGGGTGACCAGCGCGGACGTGGCCGCGAGGAAGGCGGGATGGCTGGAGCAGGCGCTCTCCCTGCTGCCGAGCCCGATCCGGACCCCCTCCCGCGTCACCGGCACCGAGTCCGGATATTTCCGGGAAAACCAGGGTGGTGGGGTCGCGGTTGGTGTGCCCAGGTTGACCGCGATGCCCGCCGCGTGCAGCCGATCGATGATCTCGTCGAGCCAGCCGAACTCGTACCGCCCCTCGGCGGGTTCCAGCAGGACCCACGCGAAGATTCCCAGGCTGACCAGGGTCACCCCGGCTTCGCGCATCAGGCGGACATCCTCCTCCTGAACCTCGCGCGGCCACTGCTCGGGGTAGTAGTCGCCGCCATACGCGATGCCCTCCGGCAGAGCGGGATATCCAGGCACAAAGCCCCCCAAGCGTTAATCATTTCTGTGAACGTGCACAGTAATGCACGACCTCCCGGGAGGGAAGATATCGCCCAGATCCAGCGAGTTAACGAGAACGTAACGGGCATTGACAGCCAGATGGGGCCGCTCGCACTCTGTGAACGTTCACAGACTTCCCAGCGGAGGCACCTATGCGTACCAAACGCCTGGCCATAGCTCTCGCCACGATGCTGGCCGCCGGATGCGGCGGCGCGGCGGAGACGCCCGCGGCGGCGCCCGCAACGTCGGCCCCCGCAGGCCCGGTATCCCTCACCTACTGGACCTGGGCCCCCAACATGGACAAGATCGTCGAAGTCTGGAACCAGGCGAATCCGGACATCAAGGTCACCGTCAGCAAGCAGGCGGGCGGCGACGACGCGGCCGCCAAGTTCCTCACCGCCGCCAAGGCCGGCAACGCCCCCGACCTGGTACAGGCCGAATACCAGCACCTGCCGTCGTTCATCGCCGCCGACGCGGTCGCCGACATCGCCGCCGAGGCCGCCGCCGTCAAGCCCGAGTTCAGCGACGGCCTCTGGGGCCTGGTCACGCTGGGCACCGAGAGCGTCTACGCGATCCCGCAGGACAGCGGCCCGATGATGCTCTACTACCGCAAGGACCTCTTCGAGAAGTACGGCATCGGCGTCCCGAAGACCTGGGACGAATACGCCGAAGCCGCCAGGACCGTCCACAAGGCCGACCCGAAGGTCTACCTGGGCAGCTTCTCCAGCAAGGATCCCGGCTGGTTCGCCGGGCTCGCCCAGCAGGCGGGCGCGCAGTGGTGGTCGATCTCCGGGGACGCGTGGAAGGTCGGCATCAACGACGCCGCCACCACGAAGGTCGCCGACTTCTGGGGCGGCCTGGTCCAGGAGGGCGTGATCGACGACATGCCGTACTTCACCCCGGAGTGGAACAAGGCGCTCAACGACGGCACGCAGCTGAGCTGGCCGTCGGCCGTCTGGGGGCCCGGCGTGCTGGAGAGCAACGCGCCCAAGGGCAAGGGCAAGTGGGGCATCGCGCCGCTGCCGCAGTGGAACGGCGGGGAGAACTTCAGCGGCTTCTGGGGCGGCTCGTCGACAGCGGTCTCGGCGGGATCCAAGAACCGGGCTGCCGCGGTCAAGTTCGCGACCTGGCTGAACACCGATCCGCAGGGGATCGATCTGCTGGTCAAGGAGGCGTTCGTGTATCCGGCCTCCGGCAAGGGGCAGGCGGCGCTGGGCGCTCCTCCGGCGTACTTCGTGGAGAGCCAGCCGGACTTCTGGCAGCAGGCCGCGACCATCGGCACGTCGGCGCGCGGGTTCACCTTCGGGCCGAATGTGGGCGTCACGTACAACGCGTACAAGGATGCCTTCGATAAGGCGTTGCAGGACAAATCCCCGTTCAGTGCCTCGGTCGGGACCATGCAGGACGCGACCGTGGCGGACATGCAGAAGTCCGGCTTCACGCTGGCGCAGTAGATGCACCGGAGACACGGCGGCGCTCGCCTGAGCGCCGCCCCCTACCTGTTCCTGACTCCGGCGATCGTGCTGTTCATCCTGTTCCTCGCGGTGCCGATCGGCTACACCGTGCATCTGGCGCTGCGGCGGACCCGGGTGTCCGGGCTAGGCCTGGGCAAGGGGTCGCGGCGGGAGGTGTTCGTCGGGCTCGACAACCTGCGCGCGGCAGTCTCGGACGGCGAGCTCTGGGCCGGCTGGCTGCGGGTGCTCGGCTACGGCACGCTCGTGCTGGTCGTCATGCTCGGGCTGGCCCTGCTGTTCGCGCTGCTGCTGGATTCGGCGCACGTGCGACTGGCCCGGTTCTCCCGGATCGCGATCTTCCTGCCGTACGCGGTGCCGGGCGTGGTGGCGTCCTTGTTGTGGGGGTTCCTCTACCTGCCGAGCCTGACGCCGATCGGGGGGATCGATTTCCTGAGCGCTTCGGCGGTGACGTACTCGATGGCGAACGTGGCCGTCTGGGGTGGGACCGGATTCAACATGCTCGTGCTCTACACGAACCTGCGGGCGATCCCGCGCAGCTACTACGAGGCGGCGCGCATGGACGGCGCGTCCGAGCTGGCCATCGCGCTCCGGGTGAAGATCCCGATCCTGGTTCCGGCGATCATCCTGACCACGGTGTTCTCCATCATCGCCACCATTCAGGTGTTCACCGAGCCGACCACGCTGCGGCCGCTGACCAACACGATCAGCTCGACCTGGAGCCCGTTGATGAAGGTGTATCGGGACGCGTTCGTGACCGGTGACCTGTATTCGGCGGCGGCGACATCGCTGGTGATCGCGGCGGTGTCGCTGGTGTTGTCGTTCGGGTTCCTGCGGGTGGTGCGCGGGCGCGCGTTCGGGGAGGGCCGGTGAACCGGCGGCCGGTGGGGGCGCTGCCCACGGGGTTGCTGGTGCTGGGGGCGATCTACTGCCTGCTGCCGGTGAGCTGGGTGCTGATCTCGGCGAGCAAGTCTCCGGGTGAGCTGTTCACGCTGGGGACGCTGACGCCGGGGAGCGGGCTGCTGGAGAACGTGCGGGAGCTCAACGCGTACCGGGATGGGGTGTTCTGGCGGTGGATGCTGAATAGCGTCGTGTACGCCGGGGGCGGCGCGTTGTTGTCCACGCTGGTGTCGGCGGTGTCCGGCTTCGCCCTGGCGAAATATCGGTTTCCGGGGCGGAATCTCATCTTCAATGTGCTGATCGGCGGGATCCTGGTGCCGTCGGTGGTGCTGGCGGTGCCGCAGTACCTGCTCTTCTCCAAGATCGGGATGGCGGACACCTACTGGGCGGTCCTGCTGCCGCAGATCCTGCATCCCTACAGCATCTATCTGGCCCGGGTGTACGCGAGCGCGGCCGTACCCGACTCGCTGCTGGAGGCCGGGCGGATCGACGGCGCCTCGGAGGGGCGGCTGCTCGGGCGGGTCGCGCTGCCGCTGATGGTGCCCGGCATGGTGACGATCTTCCTGTTCCAGTTTGTGGCGATCTGGAATAACTTCCTGCTGCCGTTCCTCATGCTGGGCGACGACGGCAAGTTCCCGCTGGCCGTCGGGCTCTACTCGCTGCTCGCCGCCGGGGCCAACCAGCCCTCGCTGTACAACCTGATCATCACCGGCGCGCTGTTGTCGATCATTCCGTTGATCGCGCTGTTCCTGACCATGCAGCGCTACTGGCGTACGGACCTGTCCGGCGGAGCCCTCAAGGGCTAGTGGAGAATGCCAGTGTGAAGAGGCCGACAATCCACGACGTCGCGGCGGCGGCGGGCGTCTCGCGGGGGACGGTCTCGCGCGTGCTCAACGGGGACCGCTACGTGAGCACCGCCGCCCGCCTGGCGACCGAGCGCGCGATCGCCGAAACCGGATATGTGGTGAACCTCAACGCCCGCAACCTGGTGACCCAGCGGTCGGGCTCGGTGGTGATGGTGCTCTCCGAGCCGCACGAGAAGATCTTCGAAGACCCGAATGACAGCACCGCGATCCGGACCGCGATCCGGCGGCTCGCCGAGCGCGACCTGTCCCTGGTGATGATGATCGCCGGCGACGCCGGGGACAGGGAGCGGGTGCTGCGGTATGTGAAGGGCGGCCACGCGGACGGCGTGCTGCTCATGTCCACGCACGCGGGAGATCCGCTGGTGGACGCGCTGGACGGGGCGCGCATCCCGGCCGTGTCGTTCGGGGCCGTGATCGGGCGGGAGAACGTGATCCCGTACGCGGCGTGCGACGAGCGCGGCGGCGCCCAGCAGATGACGCGCTACCTCGTCGAGCAGGGCCGGAAGAAGATCGCGATGATCACCGGGCCGATGGACACGCCCGGGGGGATCCAGCGGCTGGAGGGGTTCGCGGACGTGCTCGGGCGCAAGGCGTCCAAGAAGCTCATCGAGCACGGCGACTGGACCCGGCTGAGCGGGGAGAGCGCGATGGCGCGCCTGTTGGAGCGCTCCCCTGATCTTGACGCGGTCTTCGCGGCCTCGGATGTGATGGCGTCCGGAGCGCTGTCGACGCTCCGGGCGGCGGGGCGGCGCGTGCCGGACGATGTGGCGCTGGGCGGTTTCGACGACTCCGCGGTGGCGATGTCCACCCATCCGGCGCTGACCACCATCCGCCAGCCGCTGGCGGAGATCGCCGAAGAGACGGTGCGGATCCTGCTGGACCTGATCGACGGCGCGGAGCACGTGCCGTCAGTGACCGTTCCCACCCGGCTGATCGTCCGCGATTCCGCTTAGCCGCAGGCGCCTCCTGACGTACGGCATCTCCTGATGTCAGGGCACCTCTTGGCGCCGGTACGGCGAGAACCGTCGCCTGCGTTGAACGGCGCCGGATAACGGCGAGTAACCCGGTGAGCCGGTTGTTCTATTCGGCGCTCCTAGAAATGAAGGTCGGTAGGGGTTCCAGCGGGGAGGTGGGCTTCTTGGCCGTTGACCTTGGCGGTGATGGTCTCGCGGGCGGTCAGGGTGGCTTCGATTCGCTTGGGGGACCAGGCCAGGCGGTCGAGTCTGATTCCGGCTCTGGCCAGGAGGCCCGTGACCTCGCCGGATGGCCAGGGGCAGGCGGGGAGGAGGTCGATGCGGCCCTCGTGGGTGGAGCGGAGGAGCATGGCGGCGATCAAGGCGGGGGTTCCGCCGCAGATGTCGACGTTGAAGATGGCGTCGCGGTTGTGGGTGGAGACCAGGTTGGGGCGCCAGTAGCGGGTGCTGAGCAGGGTCAGTGCCTCATCGGCCTCGGCGGTCATGCCCAGGCCGGCGGCGGCGAGTCCGATCTGGACCAGGCCGAAGGCCATCTCATCGGACTCTGCGCTTCGCCACCATGCCAGCCGTTTCTGTACGGCTATCGCCCCTGCTTCGGCGAGGTGGAAATCGGCTTCGTACCAGAAGGGGTAGAGGTGTGAGGCGTGGCGGTGGGCGTGGTTGTCCTTGATGTCCCATGCCCATTCGGCGAGTTCGCCGGTGGGGGCGATGCGGTACGAGGGTAACCGCCGCGCCAACGTCTCCCAGCGGGGGCGGGGATCGACCCGGCGGAGATTGGTGAGCAGGTCGCGTACGGCGGCGAGGTCCATGGTGGCGTTGATCGCGGCTTGGGTGGTTTCGCCGGGAGGGGCGTTCTCCGGGGAGTACGAAGGGACGAAGTTGCCCTGGGGATCAAGGAAGCCCTCGTAGAACGTGGCGGCTTCGGTCATGAAGGGGAGGGCTCGGGTGCGCAGGAAGTGGGTGTCGAGGGTGTGGCTGTAGTAGTCGAAGTAGAGGCGGGAGAGCCAGGCGGCGCCTGCCGTCCAGAAGGTCTGGCACCAGCGGGGGGTGAAGTGGTTCTGGCGGCCGTGGGTGGAGAGGTGGACGGGGGTGAGGATGCCGCGGCAGCCGTACAGGCGGTGGGCGTTGGCGCGGAAGTCCGGGAGGAAGGAGTCGAACAGGTCGAAGGCGGGGAGCAGGAGTTCGGGGGTTCCGGTGCTGAGCAGGGCGGCGACGGCGGATTGCAGGTTGCCGTCGATGGTGTAGCCGGACTGCCAGGCGGGGTGGCAGGTGCCGGACCAGACGCCTTGCAGGGTGGGCGGGAGGTCGCCAACGCTGGAGATGATCGCGTAGCGGCCTGCGGCGTAGAGCGTTTCGATGAGTTGTTCACCGCCCTGGGCGAGGGTTCTTTCCGCGTTTACGGTGATCTGCCGGAGGCGGGGGAGGTCGAAAAGGTCTCCGTGGGTTTCTTCCGCCTTCGCGGTGGTTTGCAGGTGACTGGAGCGGTCGAAGAGGTCGCCGTCGGCTTCTTCCGCCCTCGCGGTGGCTTTCAGGTGACGGGAGCGGTCGAAGAAGTCGGCGTCGGTTCCTTCCGCCTTCGCGATGGTTTGCGGAGGGCGGGAGCGGTCGGTCTCTTCTGCCCTCGCGGTGGCTTGGTGGGGGTTGAGGTGGAGGTGGGAGCGGTGGAAGAGGTTGCCGTGGATGGGTGCGTGGCGGGTTAGGAGTTCGTCGAAGCGCGCGGGTGGGTGTGGGGTGCTGGGGAGAAGCGGGTCTGTGGCCATGGTGGTTCTGGCGGTGATCGTTACTGAGGTGGCGCTGCGGATCTCCAGGCGGGTGCCGGTGGTCCAGAGGTGGCCGCCTTGTGCGGTGACGTGGCATTCGACCTGGTAAATGGGGGTGTTCAGGCGCAGGGTGAAGGCGCCGGTGATGGTGGGGGTGGATTCGATGGGGGTGGATCCGGGTGGGGAGAGGGTGAGGATGCCGCTGACGTCGCCGGTGAGGCGGATCGCGATCACGTCGTCGGGGCGGGAGGCGAACACCTCCTGGGTGAGGCCCGGCCAGCCTTGCGTGACCAGGCCCGACGTGAAATCGCATTCCCGGAAATATGGTGAATTGCTGGTGAGTGGGTGGAATGTGAGGGTGGCTGAGGGGACCAAGGGGTTGATCTGGCGGAGTTCCGTGTAGTCCGGGTTTTCCTCGATGGCAAGGGCGGTTACTCGGTCGGCTGCTTGCTGGTACGCGCCGCCGTACAGGAGGGAACGGAGTTCGGGCAGGATGCGCGCGGTGTTCGGGGGGTCGAGTGGGGGCACGAGCGGGAGGAACAGGCGTTCGTGGGAGAACGTGAGGGCCAGGGCGTGCGGGCCGCCGTACACGAGGGTGCCCTGACGGCCGTTTCCGGTGATCAGGGCGTGTTCCCAGTCGTCGGCGGGGGTGGCCGAGGTGAAGCCGTTGACACCGGAGATCATGGCAATTAGTTTGACCTCCATCCTAATGGGCGGCAAGAGGTGGGCCGATGCGCTACGGCGGCGACTACAACCCCGAGCAGTGGCCCGAGGAGGTCTGGCATGAAGACGTCGCCCTGATGCGGGAGGCCTCGGTCAACCTCGTGACCGTGGGCGTCTTCTCGTGGTCCCGCCTGGAACCCGTGGAAGGCGAGTACGACTTCGGCTGGCTCGACCGCGTGCTCGACCTGCTGGCCGCCAACGACATCCAGGTCAATCTGGCCACGCCGACCGCGTCCCCGCCGCCGTGGTTCAGCCTGGCGTACCCGGACGCGCTCACCGTCACCGCCGATGGGGTACGGCTCACGCACGGCAGCCGGGATACCTACTGCGCCAGCGCTCCGCCGTACCGGACGGCCGCGAAGCGGATGGCAACGGCGCTGGCCGGGCGGTACGGCGAGCATCCCGCGCTGGCGATGTGGCATGTGCACAACGAGTACGGGACGTGGTGCCATTGCGATCATGTGGCCGGCGCCTTCCGGGAGTGGCTGCGGCGGCGGCATGGGTCGCTGGACGTGCTCAATGAGGCGTGGACGACTGATTTCTGGAGCCAGCGTTATTCGGACTGGGCGCAGATCAGCCCGCCGCGGAAGACGCAGTATCTGGCCAATCCCGCGCAGTTGCTGGATTTCCGGCGGTTCCTTTCCGATGAGATGCTCGCGTGTTACGTGGAGCAGCGGGACGTCCTGCGGCCGACGGGGGTGCCGGTGACCACGAACTTCGTGTTCGGTGGGTGGGTTCCGGTGGATCACTGGCGGTGGGCGGAGGAAGTGGATCTTGTTGCCATTGATGATTATCCGTCCGGGAATGCGGAGGAGGAGAGCGCGTTCGCGGCCGATCTGGCGCGGTCGTGGGCGCGGGGGCGGCCGTGGTTGCTGATGGAGCAGGCTGCCGGGGTGCGGTACGCCGGGGGGCGAATGATCCCCAAAGAGCCTGGGGCGCTGGCTCGGCACTCGATGCAGCACATCGCCCGAGGCTCCCAGGGGGCGATGTTCTTCCAGTGGCGGGCCTCCCGGGGCGGTGCCGAACAATGGCATCACGGCATGGTTCCCCACGCAGGCCCCAACTCCCGCACATTCCAGGAAATATCGGCATTAGGCAGGACGCTCGCTGGGCTTCCTGATCATGTTCCTGGGATCGACACCAAGGTCGCGATCCTATGGGACTACGAAGCGTGGTGGGCTTTGCAATCCCCCGGTCTGCCCTCGCCCGACCTCGACTACCTCAAATCGATCCGCCAGGCCCACCGCGCCCTGTGGCAACGCGGAATCATCCCCGACTTCGCCCACCCATCCCACGACATTTCACAATACGAAACGATCCTCGTCCCGAGCCTGTACCTAATCACCAGTAAATCCGCCGCCAACCTCACCACGTTCGTGCAAAACGGCGGCACCTTGATCGTCTCCTACTTCACCGCCCTGACCAACGAACACTGCCAGATCCACCTAAACGGCCACCCCGGCGCCCTCCGCCACCTCCTCGGCATCTCAATCGACGAATTCACCCCACTAACCGAACCAATCCCCTTGTTTGCCAACCACGCCACCCATGACGCGATGCCCCCGAAGACCCACTCCACCGACTCAATGCCCTTGCCCTCCCCCCACACCGCGCCGGACGCGACGCTCCCGCACACCCACTCCCCCGACCCGAACCCCCTATTCGCCCAGGACGTGACGTCCCCGCGGGCCCCCTCATCCGAAGCAATCCCCTTGCTCGCCGCCCATACGACCCCGAGCGCGACGCCTCCGCATGCGCGGCCCTCCGAACCGATCCCCCTGCTCGCCCCGGACGAGAAGCCCCCACTCGCCCGCTCCTCCGGCACGGCCTGGAACGCCCAGCTCACCGGCATGATCTGGAGTGAGAACGTCCGTCTTGTGGGTGCCGAGGCGGTGGTCACCTATTCCAGTGGAACCCCGGCGATCACGCGCAATCATTACGGAGCCGGGACAGCCTGGTATCTGTCCACCCAGCTCGATGACGACGGTTACGCCGCGCTGCTCACCGCGGCGGGGCTGCCCGTCGCCTCCGTCCCGGCCGGCGTCGAGGTCATCCGCCACCGCGACGGAACCGTTTACGCCATCAACCACACCAAGGACACCGTCCACGGCGTCGCTCCCAACCCCCTGCCGCCAGGCGGTTTCGCGATATTCAATGACCCTTGCCGCTGACCTGCCCAAACGTGAACTGGATCAGGAATGGCAACTTATCGGGCTCTTGTTGGACTTTCAGGTGGATGGCACGGCGGCCTACCGTCCCCGTGCCAGTCCCGATGGCTGGCCGAGGCGGCCTGGGACAACATCCCGGCCCGGCCTCAGCGCCCCGGCCTCATGTCCGCGCGGTCGGGGCGCACTCCAACCAGACCGGCAGGCGCTGTCAACCAGTTGCGACCGGCAACCGTCCTCTTCAAGCAACGGTCAAACTCTGCAAGTAAAAAACAAGGGGACGGCAAACACGAAGGCGCATAGTCTGCTCAAGTCACCGGAAGGAGGGCGATCATCATGGCCATTCAAGGACGCCGCCGACGAATCCGCATTCCCAAGTCACGGATGCGACGCAAGGTGGCCGACCTCGACCTCCGTTCCCCCTCCGGTCGCCTGCTGCCGTTCTAGGCGCTTTACAGCAGTTTTATGCCATCATCTGTAGAAATTTCATGTTAGGTAACGAAATCATCACGTCCGGGGGGATAGCGATGCTCAAGGTGGTGCCACCACTCGCCAAAGTGAGAGACATCCGGTCTGCCCTACGCCGGCGGCCCAGCGCCAGACTCACGACCACCATCCACGACACCAAGGTCATCCATCTCCACACGTACCGGCACGCCAAGATCATCCACTTCCCCGAGCGCCACGACCCCACAACAGTGGCCTGACGTCAGTGGCCTGACGTGGCATGACCCCGCCCCCCTTCGAGCGCGCTTTCCGACGAATCGGGGGTTGATCCCGGTCCCGGCATAAGCACGGCCAAGTCGGAGCTCGTCCGATGAGTGCGTGCGCCGCGGGTGTTCGCGCCACCTTCATTCGGTGATGATTCCGGGATCGCTCATGCTCGGCTGGCCGTTTTCCACGTGTCCGGCCACGCGGCGGATGAAGGTCGGATCGGTGTCCGATGTGACCGTCAGGTCGTACCAGCCGTGGGTTGTAGCGAGCGGCGTCGTGTGCGTGATGCTGGCACCCGGCTTCAGCGGGTATGTCGCTGGGGTCGCGACGCCGTAGGTGTCGGTGATCGTGAGCGCACAGGGGGTGTCGCCGTTCATGAGGGTGAGTTCGAGCGTCTCGTCGCAGTGGACGCTGATCTCGGCCTGACCCGGAATCCCTCCGAAGGTGCGGAGGAAACCGTTGGGCCCGTAGACCGACAGCTCAACCTGAGGCCACGCGCTTGAGAGTGTCTTGCCGGATTCGACGGTATACGTCCATGGGCCGCCTTCGCCTGTCACGTAGAACGTCGCTCCTGCCTCGCCTCGGTTCTCGAACTCGATCACGAAGGAGCCGTCATCGGAAGTCCGTCCCTCGACGCGCAGATCGTAAGGAAGCGCGCGGGCGGGCCGTAATCCTGGCTCTTGCTTGGGCAGTGCGGGATCGGCGGGCAGCGGCGTCACGTGATCGGCGTGACGTTTCCGGTCCTGGGGGGCCATACCGCTGGTGTCGGGGAGCGCCGCGGGGGCCACGTCGGTCCAGGTGAAGTCGAACGCCGAGGTGAGGTCGCCGCACACGGCACGCCGCCACGGCGAGATGCCCGGTTCGTGCACCCCGAAGCGCGCCTCCATGAACCGGATGATCGACGTCAGATCGAACACCTCGGAACACACCCAGCCGCCCTTGCTCCACGGCGACACCACGATCATCGGAACCCGCTGACCCAGACCGTAGGGCCCGTTCAGGAAGTCCCCGCCCCCCGTATGGATCTCGCCGGTGACATCCACCGTGGAGCCCCCCTGCTCGGGAGACCCCGCCGGGTAAGGCGGAACGACATGATCGAAGAACCCGTCGTTCTCGTCGTACGTGACGAGCAGCACGGTCTTGCTCCACACCTCCGGGTTGGCCGTCAGCGCGTCCAGCGTCTGCGCGATATACCAGGCACCGTAGTTCGCCGGCCAGTTCGGATGCTCGCTGTACGCCTCCGGCGCGGCCAGCCACGAGACCTGAGGCAGCCGCCCGCTGAGCACATCCGCCTTGAATATGTCGAACAGCCCATCCCCGGCCTTGGCATTGGTCCCGGTACGCGCCTTCTCGTAGAGCGGCTCACCAGGCCGCGCGTCCCGAAAGGAGTTGAAGAACAGCAGGCTGTTGCTGCCGTAGTTGCCGATATAGGGCGCATGGTCGGTCCAGCCCCAGTTACCCGCCGCGTCCAGCCCATCCCCGATGTCCTGATAAATCTTCCACGAGATCCCGGCCCGCTCCAGCCGCTCGGGATAGGTCGTCCACCCGTAGCCAAGCTGATCGTTCCGCAACACCGGACCGCCGCCCGCTCCATCGTTCCCGGTGTGCCCGGTCCACATGTAGAAACGGTTCGGGTCGGTGGGCCCGAGCACCGAGCAGTGGAACGCGTCGCACAAGGTGAACGCATCAGCCAGCGCGTAATGGAAGGGAATGTCCTCACGCGTGAGGTACGCCATGGTCCCCGCGGTCTTCGCCGGGATCCATCGATCGTATTTCCCCTGGTTGAACGCTTCGTGCCCGCTGTTCCACTCGTGGTCCAGATCCTCCAGGAACCTCCCGCCGAGCGGCCTCCCCTCAGGCCGGAAGGGCAGCACGTCCCGCGTACCGTCGGACTGATACCAGACCGGCTTCCCACTCGGCAGCACGACCGGCCGAGGATCACCAAACCCCCGAACCCCGCGAAGCACACCAAAATACTGATCAAAAGATCGGTTCTCCTGCATCAGCACAACAATGTGCTCAACATCCTGAAGAGTTCCGGTATGGCTCTCGGGGGCTATGGCGGCGGCACGCGCGATGCTGTCCGACAACTGCATGGGGGATTTCCTTTGCCGTGGTAAGCGCTGATCAAGAAGCAGCTTAGCGACGGCATTTGTCAGGACAAAGCCCCATCTTCACCCAACTTCAGCGAGTCGCGCGGAAAACGGTCGACCCACGAAGCTCGTGACGATCCACCTTGCTGAACAAGCTGCTCAGAGCGTCATAAACGCGGAACAGCATGGGTTCGGGCAGGCGCAGACGGCGAGTTATCCGAGACGGCCGAGTCCCGCCATGCCAGGCGATCACCAGGTACGCGCCCGGCTTGAGAACCCGGTCGAGTTCCCGCAACCCCGCCTCCAGATCAGGCCAGAGCGCGACATTGTTCACGCTGACCACCGCGTCGAAGTAGTCATCAGGAAAGCCGGTGGCGTCAGCCGTACCAAGACGGAGATCCACACGCCCGGCCCTGGACTTCCTGCGATTGCGAGCAGTGGCCAGGATCCGCATTTCTGGCGAAGGATCCACACCGTAGACGGTTCCGGCACGAGCGAGCAGCGCGACAAGCCTCCCAGGCCCGTAACCCACTTCGAGCACGCGATCATCGCAACCATTCGCGACCAGAGCGGCGATCTCCCGCTGCGGATTGGTGAGACTCATCACCCGCCCCGCCCAGCGCCCTCGACGCCCCTCCGGGAAAGCGAAAGGTGAACTGACAGGGCCTTCGACGGCCCATGAACGTAGTTGCCTCATTTCCATGCCTTCAGGCTGGTAGTTCAAGCCGACTTGAAGTCAAGATGTGAAGATGAACCTCATTTCCATCGGCGAAGCCGCCCGGCTGCTCCGGATCAACACCTCCGCTCTGCGGTACTACGAGGAGATCGGCCTGGTTCACCCAGCCGCACGCGTCGGTGGACGCCGCACCTACGGGCGGACCGAACTGCGACGACTGGCGTTCGTCCAGATGGCCCAGGAGCTGGGTTTCAGCCTGGACGTGATCGCCGAGGTGCTCGACCAGCCCGGCGAGCGCTGGCGCCAGGCCATCGACAGCCAGATCGCCCGCCTGGAACTCCTGATCGAGAAAGCCCGCCGCACCCAGGACTTCCTCCTACACGCCCGCGAGTGCACCACCCCCAACCCGGTCCAGAAATGTACGACACTCGCCGGCGTCCTGGACCGCCGCGTGGACAACGGCCTCACCCTCGACGAAATCGCCGAGGTACATCACCCGTAGCCCTTCGTCGGCCCGCCGGGCTTCACCGTGGCCGCCAGGAACTCCGCGAACGTGATCTTCCCGGTCTTGTGCTCCGGCGCCAGGTGTATCCCCGCGCGATAAGCGGCGGCCGTCTTCCCCGGCACCCAGATGGGAACCAGGATCCGCCTCCGCCCCGAAGCCCGCAGATAGATGTTGACCATCTCCCGCAACGGAAGCACCTCAGGCCCGCCCATATCAGGCACGCGCCCCACCGGCGCCCCCAGCGCCAGCTCGACCAGCCGATCGGCCACCTCACCGGTGTCGACCGGCTGCACGCTCCACCCCGCAGGAACCGGCGCCACCGCCATCCGCGTCATCCCCTGGATCAGGAACCGCGCGAAATCATGGAACTGCGTCGCCCGCAAGATCGTGTACGGCAGCCCGGACGCCCCGATCATCTGCTCGACCTGGTACTTCTCCTGGTAATACCAGAACGGATGCCGATCGACCCCCACTATCGAGATGTAGACCAGGTGCGTCCCCGGCGCCGCCGCCTCGATCAGATGGCGGGTGCTTTCGAGATCCGCGCCCTTGGTCCTCGGATCACTGGCCAGGTGCAGGATCGTACCCACCCCCGCCACGGCCTCGGCCACGCCCTCGCCCGTGGTCAGATTCCCCTGGTACGCCCCCGGCTTGCGGCTCAGCACCCGCACCTCGCGAGTCCCGTCCTTCAGCCGATCGACCACCTCACGCCCGAGGGCGCCGGTGCCACCGGTGACAAGTATCGATTCGTTCATGACCCTAAGAACCGGTCAGCCGCTCGGGATGTGACAGGTTCTGGGAATTCAGTTGCCGTGCGACATACCGGAGTTTGTCGGGATTGAGGACCGAACGCAGAACGAAGATCCGCTCTCCGTCCGTTTCGAACGCTGCCACTAACACAACCCTTCCCCCGACCCTCGCAACCAACCCTGACTCACCGTTGACCTCGGCAAACGTCAGCTCGGCATGGACGGAGGCCTTTCCTGTCACGCCCACCACGTAGCGCGCCACCTTGGCGGGTCCGAGCACCGCCCGCAGGGCCGCGCTCACCTGCCCGCCCCCGTCCGACCAGGCTGTCACGTCGGCCGCCAGGACCCGCTCCAGCGCGGCCAGGTCGCCGTCGTTGGCGGCCGTCAGGAATCGTTCCACGATCGACCGCCGCCGCGCCGCCGGGGCCTCGAACCTGCGCCGTTCCCCCAACCGGCGCTGGGCTCGGCCGTGGAGCTGGCGGCAGTTGGCCTCCGACAGGTCGAGCACGGCGGAGATCTCGCGGTAGCCGTACGAGAAGGCTTCGCGCAGCACGAAGACGGCGCGTTCCGCGGGCGTCAGCCGTTCCAGCAGGAGGAGGAACGCCATCGACACCGATTCGCGGAGCAGGGCGGTTTCGGCGGGCGGGTCCGGGTCGGTGAGGATGGGTTCCGGCAGCCATGGGCCGACATAGTGCTCGCGGCGGGCACGCGCGGAAGTGAGACGGTTGAGACACATGTTGGTGACCACTCGGGCCAGCCATGCCCCCGGCGCCTGGATCGCCTCTCGCGTCGCACCGTTCCATCGCAGGTAGGCGTCCTGAACGACGTCCTCCGCCTCGGTCGCGGACCCCAGCATCCGGTAGGCCAAGGCGAACATTCTCGACCGGTGTTCCTCGAACTCCGCGCCAGGGTCGTCAAACACGAGCCTCAGTCTGTCAGGATGGAGGGGTGAGCCCATCCCCGGCCGTGGTCCAGCCCGACCAGGAACTGATCATCGAGATTCTCAACGAGCTCGATATCGAGTTCACTTTCGACTCAGACGGCGACCTCGCCATCTCCACCGACGCGCTCACGGTCTTTTTCCTGTTCGGCGCGGAAGGTGACCTCTTTACCATTCGCACCTTCTATGACCGGCACTACTCGATCGACGAGAAGCCCTTGCTGCTGACCGCCCTGAACGAGTGGAACACCGACACCATGTGGCCGAAGGTTTACGCCTTCACCCCCGACAACGGCATCATCCGCGTCATCGGCGACGCCCAGCTCTACATCGGCGCCGGCGTCACCCGCGAACACCTCACCACGATCGTCGCCCATTGGGTCCGCTTCGCCATAAAGTTCCACCGCTGGCTCAGCGACCGCCTCTCGTTCGAGGTCGACTGAGCGCCTCGGACGTGAACTCCGCAGGATACGGCGACCTCTCGATCGCCTGTTCGGTGGTGATTCGTCCTTCCTGGAACAATCGGCAGAGTTCCGCGACCTGAGCGATCTCTTCCCGTTGCGTCCTGGCGAAGTCGGCGGTGACCGGATCTCCGTGGCCGGGGACGAGGGTCGTGGGCTTGAGCGCGAGCACACGATCCAGCGCTTCCGGCCAGACATCGGGAAACGCGTCGCCGAACGCGGGCGGAGCGCCTTGCTCCAGCAGGTCTCCCGCGAACAGCACGTGCGCGTCGGGAACATGGATTACCAGATCGTGCTCTGTGTGTGCGGGCCCCGGATGGATGAGCCGAACTATTCGCCCACCCAGATCGACGTCACCTTCCGGCGCGGACCTGGGGAGAACGATTCGCGTGCGCCCTATTTGATCGGCTATTTCCGGCTTGTTCTCTTTTCGGTAGCGAGTAACCCATTCCTGCCGCTGCCGCTCACCCGTCTCCTCCAGCTCACGGCGGCAGGCCGGATGTGCCCACACCTCATCCGACTGAAAGGCCGCAGTACCGAAAGCGTGATCGAAATGCGCATGCGTCAGCACCACCGCCCACGGCAACTCAGTCAGCTCCCTGATCGCCCCCGCGAAAGCGGCCCCCTGAACCTCATCACCCCCGGTGTCCACCACCAGACAGCACCGCTCACCGACAACCAGCCCCAGCGAAAGATCCAGCTCAGCATGCCGCCGAACCCAGATCCCCTCTCCCACCTCGACCCACCATGCCTCAGCCACCCGGAGATTCTAGGCTGGCAGGTACGGCGAAGGCGGGCCCGCCGATCTGGTTCTGCTGTCATACGTGCATGACAACGACTCGCTGCTCTTTGGCGCAGCCATGGTCCTCGGTGAGCTGGTTCATGTCATCAGGGTCGCTGGTGAGAAGGATGACCGGCCGCGGCAAGTCCAGCGCGGTCGCGGCGACCACCGCGTCTATCGCGCAGCGATGACCTGACAGCCCTGCCGCTCCGAGTAACTCTCCGGCGCGACGGGCGATTTCTTCGGTGACCGGCACCTTGACCACTCGTGCCAGCACCCGGTGCACGAGAGCATCGCGCGCCCCACCGCGCAGCACTTCCGTAAGGGTGATCGCACTGACCACGACCCTCGCACCGCGATTGCGCGCGACTTCCTGGTAGGCACGTACCCGCGGATCACCGGACGCGAGCTTGGACAAACCTTCACTGTCGAGAACGAGCGTGCCACCCGTGGCTAGACGGCGTCCGGCCACGCCGCCTCCGCTTCTGCCAGGAATTCCTCGGGAATAGGCCCGTGATCGGCTTCAAGCAAGGCGGAGAGTTCAGCCAGCAGGTCAAGTTCCAGTTGCCGGGTCACAGCGGCGGTCACGTACTGGCTGAACTCGCCGCGCCCCACACGCCGCTGAACAGCCGAAGTCAGCCCCTCGGGCATGGAAACGCTCACCTTACGAGCCCGGGCACCACGTCCAGGATGCACGCTCTGAGCGGCCGGGGAATCCTCAACATGCTTCACGCTGTCCTGGAATGCCGGAGACGCCTTGACATCGTGCAGAAACGAGAGCACGGCGGCAAGATCAGCTGCGTCAAGACGCTCTCCCAGCTCTTGATAGAGCCGCGCGCCTGCAAGCTGATGACCTCGGAGATTGTCCTCCGGACTCGGTTCGATCGGCTGAGCACTCACAGCATGATGCTACCACCGGTAGCAACATAATCTCGATGTTCGTCTCATCGCTCCAGATAGTCGCCGAGGGGAACACCGCTGGACCAGAGCTGCTCTTGGCCGATGGCGCTGCGGACGAAGTCAGGGTCAGCCATGCGGAACCCACTCAGCTGTTGCGCCGACCCCACCGTCGGGGCGGGAGGCGCTAACGCCAAACGCATCAAGGGGAGCCGACCGAAGTCGGCTCCCCCTTTCGACCTGGACTTTCAATGACAGCCGATCAGGTCGAATGATGCATCGGATGCGATTCCGCGCGGTGTTAGCTGCAGCCGCTGGTGCTGCCGCAGCCCTCGCAGACGTAGCAGCTGCCGGCGGGGCGCATCTTGGTGCCGCAGGTCATGCAGAGGGGGGCGTCGGCGGTGCGGCCCTGGTGGCTTTCCAGAGAGTCGACCTTGGAGCGGGTCGGGGTGGGGAGGGCGGTGGGGCGTGGGGTGGGCTTCTCCTCGATGGGGGCGGATTGGGCCAGGGCGGCGGTGTCGACGGAGTCGGTCAGGGTGGTGGGGTCTTCGCCGCGTTGCTGGGCTGAGCGTTCGGCGGCGGAGAAGATACCCAGGGCGGCCCGGTCCTCGTACGGCAGGTAGTCCAGGGCCAGGCGGCGGAAGATGTAGTCCATCACGGACTGGGCCATGCGGACGTCGGGGTCGTCGGTCATGCCGGCGGGCTCGAAGCGCATGTTGACGAACTTCTGGGCGTAGGTCTCCAGCGGAACGCCGTACTGCAGGCCGATGGAGATCGCAACCGAGAAGGCGTCCATGACGCCAGCCAGGGTGGAACCCTGCTTGGACATCTTCAGGAAGACCTCGCCGAGGCCGTCCTCGGGGTAGGAGGAGGCTGTCATGTAGCCCTTGGCGCCGCCGACCGTGAAGCGGGTGGTCAGGCTGGGACGCTGGGCGGGCATGCGGCGGCGGGTCGGGCGCGGGACCTCGATGACCTTGACCTCGGGTTCCGCTGTCGCCTCGTCGGCCTTCTTGCCGGCGACCGAGAGCGGCTGGCCGACCTTGCAGTTGTCGCGGTAGACGGCCAGCGCCTTCAGGCCGAGCTTCCAGCCCTCCAGATAGACCTGCTCGATGTCGTCCACCGAGGCGGATTCCGGCAGGTTGACGGTCTTGGAGATGGCGCCCGAGAGGAACGGCTGGGTGGCGGCCATCATCCGGACGTGACCCATCGGGGCGATGGCGCGCTCGCCCATCGCGCAGTCGAAGACCTCGTAGTGCTCCGGCCGCAGCCCGGGGGCGTCCACCACGTGGCTGTTCTCGGCGATGTACTCGACGATCGCCTCGACCTGCTCCTGCTGGTAGCCGAGCTGCCGCAGCGCCCGCGGGATCGTCTGGTTGACAATCTGCATGGAGCCACCGCCGACCAGCTTCTTGAACTTGACCAGAGCCAGGTCAGGCTCGATGCCGGTGGTGTCGCAGTCCATCATCAGGCCGATGGTGTTGTGGCTCACCATGCCGTTCGCGACGTAGGTGACGTTTTCCGGAACCGACAGATCGTATGTCGGCTGCACACCGCCGTCCTCATTGACGGACACGGTCTCGAAGGCGTAGTCGAGCACCTTCTTGGCCGACCGTCCCGGCTCCAGGAGAGCCAGCAGCTTCGCTTTCCGCTCGCCGATGAACCCGATGATCTCGTCGTAGTTCAACGCGTGGTCCACATTGCGGAGCCGGACCTGGAAGATGTCGCCACCGAAACCGGAAACCGTCTTTCTGGTGGTGGTGACGAATCCCAGCGAGAGGAGCAGCGTACGGATCTCATCGGCGAAGGGCTCGGAAGCCGTCGAGACGCTCGGCACGCCTTCGAGCACGGTGCCGTCGGCCTCGAACAGGCCGCGAAGGAACGCCGCATAGATGACGGCGTCGTTCGTCTCGAGAATGGCCGAGGGCACGCGAGGGGTCCATCCCTTGCCGCTGTGGTCAAGCCCCGGCAGATCCTTGGCGAATCCGGACGCCTGCCACCAGCGGGCCAGCCGTACGGACTGAAGCGTGACCTCGTGGTACCCCTCTTGCTGGGTGACCACCGGCTCCAGGTTGAACAGTTCCTTGGAGATGATCCGCAGCCGATCGAGCACGTCGAGGTCTGTGTCCGCGACGCAGAGGCGGATCCCCTTGGCGTGCAGGCTGCCATCGCCCATGAAGTAGCCGACCAGTTCCGCCAGGTCCTCCGTCACCGCGTCGGGAACCCGCACGGCGCGGTCTCCGGCGTAGTACGCCTGATCGAGCACCGGAAGCACCACCGGCCGCGGCTCGCCGACCAGGGTCCGAGTCTGCAGCGGCAGCACATCGCCCTCGGCGATGTCGGCGAGACGCTTCCACACCCACTCGCCGCTGTCCTGATCGACAACCTTGACCCGGTGCGTCAGCGTGCCCTGGATCTTGTATCCGCCCGCCGTGCGGATCAGCCGCGTCGGCTCCTCACCGTTGACGAAGAACTTCGTCGCCTGGCGGGGCCCCTCGTCCGTTGACACCGTCATGGTCAGGTCCTGCCAGCGGTCGCCGTACACATCGCCGATCTCCGCCAGCCGCACGAGACCGCGGTCCGTCGTGATCAGGGTGTCGCCCGTCAGGCAGCCGGTGGGTGCGAGTAGCGAGGCCTGCGCGTTCCGGTAGCCGTGTTTGTCGCCCAGTTTGAGGCAGTCGGCCCACTGCTTGCTGGCCTCGGTGTGGATGGCCCGGTCCATCGCGCCGACCGTGCGGAGGTCGTCGTTGGCGGCGGAGTGCTTGCGCATGACCCGCTTGTGCGGCTCGGCGTTCCGCTGGTACCCGTCGTACGGCCCGACGATTCCGGCCAGTTCGGCGGAGCGGCGGTAGGAGGCGCCGGTCATCAGCGAGGTGATAGCCCCGGCGATGGCCCGGCCGCCGTCGGAGTCGTACGCGTGGCCGGTGGCCATCAGCAGCGCGCCCAGGTTGGCGTAGCCGATGCCGAGCTGCCGGTACGCCCGGGTGGTTTCGGCGATCTTCTCGGTCGGGAAGTCGGCGAAGGTGATCGAGATGTCCATCGCGGTGATGATCAGCTCGGTCAGCTTGACGAAGTTCGGGATGTCGAAGGTGTCGTCATCCTTGAGGAACTTGAGCAGGTTGATCGAGGCCAGGTTGCACGAGGAGTTGTCCAGGTGGACGTATTCGGAGCAGTTTGCGACCACTACTCCACTCACGATGTACGAGTGATTCCTCGGCTCGGTGAGGTTATACGTGGTTTCGAATCCCTTGGATTCGCGAGAGACCATCCGGACGCTGTGGGCTTTTTTGTAGTAGCCGGTCGTGTCGATCAGGTCAACCAAGCGTTCCTGCTTGCTCGGGACGCTGAACCCGATCAGCGCGGCGAACTCCCTGATTGAGCTGGCCGTGATTCGCAGGTCGTAGGAAGGGCCGTCCGATCCATACGTCACCTCGCTGCCATCTTTACGGGTGTAGTGGAAAGACTCCTTCTTCGTTCCGATGGTGTAGATCCGACTCCCGATGGCCAGTGATGCGAGAAGCTCCTGAACGCCGAGCAGCAGTTCATTTGATCGGCTACCCAGGCCCACGTAACGGGTTCCGTTGGATGACTGATTCACAACACAGCCATCCGCGTCGAACAGCCCCTGGAGGAAGGCGATCAGAACTTCTTCTGGGGCTTCCCACACCGCGGCAGGAACGACCTTCTCTGCTGAACGCCCGGTAGAGACGCCGAGAGCCGCGAAGAAATCATGGAGCGCGGCACCGGCGGGGCGAAGCTGCTTGGTCCCGTTGGACTGGTCGCTCACCTTGTACTCGAATCCGGTGAGCCGCTTGAGCAGCGCACCGTGCTTGGGAAGGATCTCCTCCTGCTCCTCCGCCGGACCATAGACCGTCACCGTGGCGGACGCCGTGAGACACCCGTCACCCACGAGCCAGCCAAGGTAGTGACCAAGATCCTCATCCCATTTCGTCGGCAGATTCATGTCCCGCCTGGATGTGGCCGCGCGCGCGGCCGAGAGAGCATGGGCGGGAATACTCCACGAAGCCATGGAACGGGGCGCATACTGAACAGACCTGGCGACCCGATCATCAGCCTGCAGCTCATCTGCGCGAACATATCCGCGATTCGTGGTCCAGAGACGGTGGTTCGGGGTGCAGCGCAGGCGCGATCCATCCGTGAAGCGCAGCTCGATGATCTCGTTCGTCCCGGTCACCATGTAACGCGTGGGTGAGGTCGCCACGACCTGATCCTGGGGATCTTCCTCAGAGGTCACATCGTTGGTGTAGACGGAAAAGCTCTCACCTGTGGCGGCGCGCGCCACAAGCTCGCCGATGGGAACCAGCCCCTTGTCGGTCACGACACGCTGATCAGCGGGGAAGCACGGGTTGGACGCCGTGATCCGACCGGTTTCGGGACAGGTGTGCCAGTCGTTGATCGTGTCGTCGTACTGCACGCCGGGGTCGGCGCACTCCCAGGCGGCCTGCGCCATCTTGCGGAAGAGGGAGCGGGCCTCCACCTTCTCCAAGACCTCGCCGGTCAGCCGGGCTCGCAGGCCGAACTGCTCGCCGTTCTCCACCGCGCGCATGAACTCGTCGGAGACCCGGACCGAGTTGTTGGCGTTCTGGTACTGCACGGAGACGATGTCCTTGCCGCCCAGGTCCATGTCGAAACCGGCGTCGCGGAGGGCGCGGATCTTGTCCTCTTCGCGGGCCTTGGTCTCGATGAATTCCTCGATGTCGGGGTGGTCGACGTCCAGAACCACCATCTTGGCGGCGCGGCGGGTGGCGCCGCCGGACTTGATGGTGCCGGCCGAGGCGTCGGCGCCGCGCATGAACGAGACCGGGCCGCTGGCGGTGCCGCCGCTGGAGAGCAACTCCTTGGAGGACCGGATCCGGGACAGGTTGACCCCTGACCCGGAGCCGCCCTTGAAGATCACGCCCTCTTCCTTGTACCAGTCGAGGATGGACTCCATCTGGTCGTCGACGGCCAAGATAAAGCACGCTGAAACTTGCTGCGGCGACAGTGTGCCGACGTTGAACCAGACCGGGGAGTTGAAGCTGAACAGCTGGTGGACCAGCGCGTGCTTCAGTTCGTGGTCGAAGATCTCGGCGTCTTCCTCGGTGGCGAAGTAGCCGTGCTCGATGCCGGTGCGGGTGTAGACCCCGACCACCCTGTCGACCAGGGCCTTGAGGCTCCACTCCCGTTGGGGGGTGCCCACAGCGCCGCGGAAGTACTTCGTGGTGACGATGTTGGCGGAGTTCACGGACCAGAACTCGGGGAACTCGACCCCGCGCTGCTCGAAGTTGATCGAACCGTCCCGCCAGTTCGTCATGACGACGTCACGGCGCTCCCACGTGATCTGGTCGTACGGATGGGTGCCCGCCGTGGTGAAGATGCGCTTCATCTTCAGGCCCTTGGCGCGCGTCCGCTTGCCCCCGCGTGTGGATGTGCCGTTGACGGTCTCCGTCATGACTCCCCCTTCCAGGGCCTTCGCCCCTCGTGTTTCAACCCGTTTGTCTTCAATGCGTCGCTTGTCTTTGGACAGAAAGTCTTGATCTTTGCAGAGTCGAATCCGCCGCCTGCGAGATTGCGTTTCTGTAGTCCAGATCAGCCAATTCTGGTTAAGCCCGCGTCTTGAGTTGTCGTGTCTTGAATGTGTCGTAATTTGAAAATGTGTCGCTGGGTGCCCGCGAGAGGCGGTGCCCGGCGGAAGTTCAGTCGTTCGCGACGGCTCGGAGCCGTTCTATCTCGGCCTCGAAGTCGGCGAGGGTCTCGAAGCTGCGGTAGACCGAGGCGAACCGCAGGTACGCCACCTCGTCCAGCTCGCCGAGCGGGCCGAGGATCGCCAGGCCCACCTCGTGTGAGGGGATCTCGGCGGTTCCGGTGGCCCGGATGCTCTCCTCCACCTTCTGACCCAGCTGGGCCAGCGCGTCCTCGCTGACCGGGCGTCCCTGGCAGGCCCTGCGGACCCCGGCGACCACTTTGTCGCGCGAGAACGCCTCGGTGACCCCGCTGCGTTTGCTCACCATCAGCAGCACCGTCTCCTGGGTCGTGAACCGGCGGCCGCATTCCGGGCACGTCCGCCTGCGCCGGATGGCGCCGCCGTCCTCGGTCGAACGGCTGTCGACCACCCGCGTGTCAGGATGTCGGCAGAACGGGCAATGCATAACGCCCGCCTCCTTCCGGTTCAACTCCCCCGCGTCACCCCTGCTTCCCCGATCCGGCCCTCTCATCGGCCCTGGCACCGCTCGTGCCACAGGCCAGGTCATGGGACGCTCACGCACGCCCCACAGAGTCCTGTGGTGCGGGCAAGGAAACACAATAGGTGGTGAACTACATCGGTGTAATCACTAGATGTTGTGGTCCAAACCTAGAAGCAGCCAGGGTTGATCGCAAGTCGGCAACAGCGATCCAACCGGAGATCCGACCGAACCGGCAGCTCAACGGAACGTCTACGGCGAAACGTCGGGCGTGTCGAGCACACTGTCAGCCACACCACCTTGGAACCCCTTGCCGGGCTTCCACCCTTTGGGACGCTCACGCTCAGCCCGAACCTCCCGCATCCGCGGAACCAATGGGGCTCCCCCGTCCACGGATACGCTCGCGCTCGAACTTTCCGCATTCGCGGGACTGACCAGGGTTCTCCCCCACCCACCCGCCCTTTGGGACGCTCGCGCTCGGCCCGAACCCCGCATCCGCGGGACCAGCAGGCCCTCCCCCATCCAGCCGTCCACAGAGACACTCAGCTCAACCATCCGCATTCACCGGACCGGCAGCTGTCCCTATCCAGCCACCACGGACACACTCGGCTCGAACCTTCCGCATTCACGGGACCGGCACGGGCTCCCCATCCAGTTGCCACGGACACGCTCTCGACCTGCCCGGAGCTCCGCGTTGACGGGACCAGGGTTTCCCCAGTTCAGCCACCCACGGGATGTTCGCGCTCGGTCCGAGGCTTCGTGTTCGTGGGGAGTTGGCGGGGCGCCAGCCTCGCTGTCGTCGCAGACGTACGCGTCCGGACCATCTGGCCAGGTCCTGGGGACGCGTTCGGGTCAGCCGGCTTGGCCGCTGGGTAAGTAGAGCTTGGAGCCTGGGCGGATCAGTGGGTCGGGTAGGCCGTTGAGGTTCATGATCTGGCGGACCATTGGGCCGGGGTCGTCGCCTTCGCTCACGGCGGTGGCGATTTCCCAGAGGGTGTCGCCCTCCTGGACGGTGACCCAGGGGAGGCCGGCGTGGTCGGGGCGGCCGGTCGAGGCGGTGACGGCGGCGCGGGTGCCGTACCAGAGGATGAGGAGGGTGAGGGCGGCGACGAAAGTGATGAGGACGATGCGTCCCCGGCGGGTGAGGCGCACGGGGGGACTGGGGTATCGGACTTTGGGGACCGGATCGGGACGCATGGACGGTTTCGTGGCTTGCATCGTTACCTCCAGCCACCGAGGAAGATCAAAACTTGGAAGAAAGATCGCGGAATCGAACACGATGTCGATCGAACTCCCGTACGATGTTGTACACCACGGGACCGACGTTTTCGAGGACTATCGAACAATTGTTTGATAATGATCTTGAATCGCGGTACCGTCGCTCTGAGCGACATTGGGAATACGGATTGGGAGGTGCCCGGGTGAACAGCGACGGTCTGGTGAGCCAGCACGACGAGAGCGTGAGTGACCTGGCGGTGCGCCGACGGGACTCGCTCGGCCTCACCCCACGGCAGCGCAAGATCCTTGAGGTGATCCGCGATTCCGTTCAGCAGCGTGGCTATCCCCCGTCGATGCGCGAGATCGGCGAGGCCGTTCAGCTGACCAGCACGTCCAGTGTGTCGCATCAGCTCACCGCCCTTCAGCGCAAGGGCTACCTGCGCCGGGACCCGCATCGCCCGCGGGCGCTGGAAGTGCGCCTCCCGGGTGAGCCTGTGCTGTGGGTCGACCCGGATGCCGCCGAGGAGGATTCGGGCTTCAATCGCCCGACCGCCGCCTATGTGCCGCTGGTCGGCCGGATCGCCGCCGGTGGGCCGATCCTCGCCGAGCAGAGCATTGAGGATGTCTTCGCGCTGCCGAAGCAGCTCGTCGGCGAAGGCACCCTGTTCCTGCTCCAGGTCAGCGGCGATTCGATGATCGAGGCCGCCATCGCCGACGGCGACTGGGTTGTGGTCCGCCAGCAGCCGGTCGCCGACAACGGCGACATCGTGGCCGCCATGATCGACGGCGAGGCCACCGTGAAGACGTTCAAGCGCAAGGACAACCACGTCTGGCTGGTCCCCCACAACGCCAACTACGAGCCCATCCCCGGCGACGAGGCCACCGTCCTCGGCAAGGTCACGGCCGTCCTCCGCAAGCTGTAACGCCGTGCGGTGCCGCTCGGCCAAGGAATCGCCTCCTTGACCATTGCGACAGCCAAACGCGCCCACAACGGCGATCCACCCAGCCCCGTCCGCCTCAGCGGCCGGGGCTGTGGCTTCTTCGAGTGGTGGCGTCGTGCGGCTGCGGCTGCGCGGCTTGATCAGCTGACGGCGCCAGCGAAGCAGCGGCATCGTTCGAGGTAGTCCCGCCGCACGGCTTGAGCAGGTGGACCGGTATGCCGGTGTCGGCGAAGTAGCGGCGCTCGGGGCGATCCAGCCGCACGGCTTGATCAACCGGAGCGACGCACCGAAGCTGGCGAAGCGGTGACCTCGTTCGAGGTGCTGGCGTCGTTCAAGATGGCATGGCCGCGGGGGTTGATCAGCTAACGGCGCGCCGATGTCAGCGAGGCAGTGGCATCGTTCGGGGTGGCGTCGTACGGAGTGATGTGGCCGTGCGGCCTGGAGGCTCGGTGGCGGGGACGGCCGATGTGATCGTTACTCGGTATTCATAGTAACGTGCCCGTTTATGGGGAAATATCCTGAATTGTGGGTCGGAGACTTGATGAGTTGAGCTTGGTTGATGTTGCTGTTCGGGATGGGCTCAAGTGGACGCAGGTCGGAGCGGGGGTGATTCCGGCCTGGGTCGCGGATATGGATTTTCCGCCGCCGGAGGCCGTGCGGGAAGCCGTGTTGCGGCGGGTGGACACCGATCTGGGTTATCCCGGCTGGCTGGACGACTCGACTGTGGGGCCGCTGGCAGAGGCGTTCGCGGAGCGGATGGAGACTAGGTATGACTTCCATGCGGATCCTGGGCTGGTGCGGTCGTTCACGGATCTGAACCAGGTTCTGCAGATCGTCCTGCATCTCATGACCGCGCCGGGGGATGGCGTGCTGGTGCACACTCCCACGTACAACGCGTTCCTGGACACGTTGCGGACCATGGATCGGCGGCCGGTTCCGTTGGAACTGGTTGCCGACGGGGAGACCTGGCACTTCGAGCGACCGGCGGACGCCGGAGGGGCCAAGGTGTTGCTGCTGGTCAATCCGCACAATCCCACTGGGCATTGCTTCACTCTGGCCGAATTACACGAGCTGGCCGAACTCGCCGAACGGCACGACATGATCGTTGTCTCGGACGAGGTTCACGCCGATCTGGCTTTCGCGCCGGACGCGCACATTCCCTTCGGGACCCTGCTGCCGGACCGGACGATCACGATCACTTCGGCCAGCAAGGCGTTCAACATGGGCGGCGTGCACTGCTCGGTGGCACATCTCGGGCATCCGGGTACCAAAGCGGCATTCGATGCGCAACCGCCCCACCTGTACGGGGCTGCCAGCGTGCTGGCCGTGGAAGCCACCGTCGCCGCCTGGCGGCACGGGGACATGTGGCTGGCCGAGGTCATGTCGATCCTCGACCGCAACCGCAAGCTGATCGCCGAACGTATCCCCCCGCACGTCCGCTACCAGATCCCGGCCGCCACCTACCTGGGCTGGCTCGACTTCGGCATCCCGGACGCGGCTGGATACCTGGAAAGCGAGGCCGGGGTCCGACTGAATCCCGGCCTGCTGTTCGGCGCTCCAGATGGCTTCGCCCGCCTCAACTTCGGCACATCGGGCCCGATCCTGGAGGAAATGCTCACCAGGATCGCGGCCGCCGTGCCCTCCCTGAAGGGGACATAGTCAGGGTCTGAATCGACCCAGTCCTCAAATCTGCCTCCGAGCGAAGTACCGCGAGGGCCGAGGCTCGGCCCTCGCGGTTCCCTTGGGTTAGGGAGAGGTGCAGGTGTAGGCCGAGGGGAGGGCGGAGTCGTTGTTGGGGCGGCTGGCTTGGAAGCCGAAGTTGGTGGTGCCGTTGGGGGCCAAGGTGCCGTTGGAGGAGGTGTTCTTGGCGGTGACGGTTTGGCCGCTGACGGTGATGACCGCGTTCCAGAAGCCGGTGATCGTGTGTCCGGCCGGGAGGGTGAAGGTCACCGTCCAGCCGGTGATTCCCGAGGTGCCGGTGTTGGTGACGTTGATCGGCTGGATGACGTAGCCGTTCTGCCAGGCGCTCTGGGTGGTGGCCGCGACCGAGCAGCCGCCGGTGCCGGTGCCGGTGGTGGTCACGGTCACCGTGTTGGAGACCGCGGACTGGTTGCCCGCGCCGTCACGGGCCCGGACCTGGAACCGGTAGGTGGTGGAGGCGGACAGTCCGGTGGGCGCGAAGGACGGCGTGGTGGAGGTGCCGACGACGGCGAAGGTGCCACCAGAAGCGCCTGGGGCCCGAAGGATGTCGTACCCGGCCAAACCGCTGCCACCGGTGTCGGTGGAGGCGGTCCACGCCAGCTGAGTCCCGGTCGAGGTCGTTCCGGAGGCCGCCAGACCGGCAGGTGTGCTCGGCGGGGTGGTGTCGGTGGCGGCTGTGGTCGTCACGGTCACCGTGTTGGAGACCGCAGACTGGTTGCCCGCGCCGTCACGGGCCCGGACCTGGAACCGATACGTCGTACCAGCCGTAAGGCCAGTGGCCGCGAAGGACGCGGTCGTCGAATCGCCGACCACGGTGAACGTGCCACCAGAAGTGCCAGGCGCCCGAAGGATGTCGTACCCAGCCAGACCGCTGCCACCGGTGTCAGTGGACGCGGTCCACGCCAGTTGGGTCCCTGTGGACGTCGTCCCGGAAGCTGCCAGACCAGCGGGGGTGCTTGGCGGGGTCGTGTCCGTCGGGTTAGGGGAGGATCCCGGCGGAACCGGGGCGATCAGGTACGGCTGGAGGATGTTCTGCTTGGCGGTCTGCACCGTCACCCAGTCGTCCATCACGATTCCCCCGGTGTCCCCCGAGTTCGGGTTCCACGACCAGTACGTGAACGACATCCCGTTCACCCCGGTCCCGGTGTATCGCATCAGCTCGGTCAGCCAGATCCGGTCCACGTTGCTGGCCAGCGTGCTGCCGAACTCGCCCATCATGATCGGCGCGATGTTCTGCTTGTGGATGTAGCCGAAGTACTTGTCCCAGATAGCCGGCATGTTGGCCGGGTACGTCGGGTCGCTGAACCACGTCTGGTTGAACACCGAGGTCGCGTACTCGTGCGGCGAGTAGACCAGCCGGTTGGCCACATTCAGCCGGACCGGGAACTCCCCTGCCTTGGTCAGGTTGCCGCCCCACCAGCCGCAGTCCTCGTCGTTGCTGGGGTCGTTGTCCCACACGTTGGACAGCCCGCCGCTCGGGCAGCTGACACCCTCGACGAAGATCAGCCAGTTGGGCTGGACCGCGAGGATGGCGTTGCCGGCGCGCTCGGCGGCCAGCCGCCAGTCCCGGGCCTCCACTCCGCAGCCCCAGCAGGAGCCGGTCGCGTTCGGGTTGGTGCCTTCGGCGTGCGGCTCGTTGTGCAGGTCGGCGCCGATGACGGTGGTGTTGCCGGCGTACCGCTGGGCCAGCATCCGCCAGTTGGCGATCCAGGTGCTCTCCGGCACGGCGGAGGTGTACCAGAGCGCCGACTGCCCGGCGGCGGTGGGCCGGTGCCGGTCCAGGATGATCCGCATGCCCTTGGTCCCGGCGTACTCGATCACCTTGTCCAGGATCTGGAGGGGTGAGAGGCCGATGAGGTCGGGGTTGGTGAAGTCGTTGATGCCGGTCGCGACCGCGCCCGCCTTGAGCGCGTCATCGGAGTACGGCACCCGGATGGTGTTGTACCCGAGCTGCGCCATGTGGTCGATCTGGGACTTCCACGTCACACTGGCCCAAAGGCCGTGAAACGTCTTATTGTCGGTTTCCATCCCAAACCAGTTGATTCCGGTAATTCGGACCGTCGCACCCGTAGCGTCGACGATCTTGTTGCCGGAGGTGTGCAGGTATCCGGTGCCGGTCCCGGCCGCGTTGGCCGGGGAGCTGGTCGCGACGAGCATCGCCGCCACCATCCCCGCGCTGGCCGCGATGGACCCCAGGACTCTGCCGAGTCTTGAAGTGGTGAAAAATCTGGACAAGGTAGACCGCCCTCCACCCTGGGGACGGCCGCCATGAGCCGATGGTCAGCGCGCACCCCAAGAACCGCCGCTCAACCGAGCGGCGGTGGTCGCGGCATGCCCTGACCGCACGCCAATATTCAACATGTGTGGCTCGCCGCAATTTTGAGCGCCGGGCGACACCACGGTCAATGTCCCGGCGCGGCGGGCGGACCCGCCACGCCGGGACAACGCCTCACGGGACGATGTTCACCAGCTTCGGCGCACGCACGATGACCTTGCGCGGAGCCCCGGACAGGTACGCCCGGACCTTGTCGGACTCCAGGGCCAGCACCTCCAGGTCAGCGTCCGAAATGTCCGGTGAAACTTCCAGCCGGTCCCGGACCTTGCCCGCCACCTGCACCACGCACGTCACCGAGTCCAGCACCAGCAGCGCCGGGTCCGCGGCCGGCCATCCGGCCACCGCCACCGACGGCTGGTGCCCCAGCCGCTCCCAGCCTTCCTCCGCCACGTACGGCGCGACCAGCGACAGCATGATCGCCAACGTCTCGGCGGCTTCCCGGACGGCCGGGTCGGCGGCGCCGGGCCCGGAGTCGATGGCCTTGCGCGTGGCCGAGGTCAGCTCCATCATCCGCGCCACGGCGACGTTGAACCGGTTGCTCTCCACCAGCCGGGTGACCTCGTCCAGGGTGCGATGGGTGACCTTGCGCAGCGCCAGGTCCCCGGTGGCCGGGTCGACGCCCGGCGCGCTGGACACCTCGGTCATCACCCGGAACGCGCGCGCCAGGAACTTCTGCGACGCGAACGGGGACACATCCGCCCAGTCGATGTCGTCCTCGGGCGGCCCGGCGAACACCATGGTCAGCCGGACGGCGTCCACCCCGTACGCGTCGATCTGCTGCCCCAGGTCCACGCCGTTGCCCAGGTTCTTGGACATGGCCTTGCCCTCGTTGATGACCTGGCCCTGGTTCAGCAGCCGCAGGAACGGCTCGACGAAGTCGACCATGCCCATGTCGTGCAGCACCTTGGTGAAGAACCGGCTGTACATCAGGTGCAGCACGGCATGCTCGACCCCGCCCACGTACTGATCGATCGGCCCCCACTTGCGAACCCGCTCCACATCGAAGGGCCCGTCCTCGTACGTCGGATCCACGTACCGCAGGAAATACCACGACGAGTCGACGAAGGTGTCCATCGTGTCGGTGTCCCGCTTGGCGGGCCCCGCGCACTTGGGGCAGGGCACGTTCACCCAGTCGGTGGCCGAGGCCAGCGGGGACACCCCGCGCGGAGCCAGGGCTTCGCCGCGCAGATCCGGCAGCGTCACCGGCAACTGCTCGTCGGGTACGGGCACCTCGCCGCAGTCGGGGCAGTGGATGATCGGGATCGGCGTCCCCCAGAACCGCTGCCGGGACAGCAGCCAGTCGCGCAGCCGGTAGTTGACGGTGGCCCGGCCGGTGCCGTGCCCCTCCAGGACCTCGATGATCCGGGCGATCGCCTCCGCCTTGGCCAGGCCGTCCAGCGGCCCGGAGTTGACCAGCGTGCCCTCGCCTGGCGTGGCGATCCCGGTCTCGCCCGGGTCGGCCATGCCGGTGTGCACGACGACCCGGACCGGCAGCTCGAACTTGCGGGCGAAGTCCAGGTCGCGCTGGTCGTGCGCGGGCACCGCCATGATCGCGCCATGTCCGTAGTCGGCCAGCACGTAGTCGGCCGCCCAGACCGGGATGCGCTCCCCGTTGACCGGGTTGATCGCGTGCACGCCCAGGAAGACGCCGGTCTTCTCCTTGTCGGTGGCCAGCCGCTCGATGTCGGTCAGCTTGGCCACTTCCGCGCGGTACGCCTCCAGCGCGCCCAATTCCTCCGGAGCGCAGATCTCGGCGGCCAGCGGCGCGTCCGCGGCGACCACGAAGAAGGTGGCGCCGAACAGGGTATCCGGGCGGGTGGTGTAGACGGTGACCGGCTCGTCCCGGCCCTCGACCTGGAACCGCACGTCCGCGCCGGTGGAGCGGCCGATCCAGTTCCGCTGCATGGTCAGCACCCGCTCGGGCCAGCCGCCCTCCAGCTGCGCCATGTCGTCCAGCAGCCGGTCCGCGTAGTCAGTGATCTTGAAGTACCACTGGGTCAGCTCGCGCCGCACCACCACGGCGCCGCAGCGCTCGCACTTGCCCTGCACGACCTGCTCGTTGGCCAGCACCGTCTGGTCGTTCGGGCACCAGTTGACCAGGCCGCCCTTGCGGTAGGCCAGGCCGCGCTCGAAGAACCGGTTGAACAGCCACTGGTTCCAGCGGAAGTACTCGGGGTCGCTGGTGTGCAGGCGGCGGGTCCAGTCGAAGGAGATGCCGTACCGCTTGAAGGAGTTGGCCTGGGTCTCGATGTTGGCGTAGGTCCACTCGGCCGGGTGCGCGTTGCGCTTGATCGCCGCGTTCTCGGCGGGCAGGCCGAAGGAGTCCCACCCGATCGGGTGCAGGACGTTGTAACCCTTCTGGAACCAGTAGCGGGCGACCACGTCCGCGATCGCGAACACCTCGCCGTGGCCCATGTGCAGGTCGCCGGAGGGGTAGGGGAACATGTCGAGCATGTACTTACGCGGCCGGGGGTCGGCCGGGTCCTCGCTCGCGGCGTAGGGCTTCAGTTCCTCCCAGCGCGGCTGCCACTTGGCCTGCAGCGCCTGCGGGTCGTACACCTGCTCATCCACGGTTCACTCCTGATTTATCGCCACCTGCCCATAAGAAAACCCCCCGGCAAACAGCACGAGGGGCAGCCGCATCGAGGCTTGAGATCAGCTCACTCGATGCGGCCCGGTAAGAAGCAGGGTCTCCGCACGCATAACCCAAGCCTAGCGCAGTCTGCAACCGAATCGCCGACGTTATCGTACGAGAGAGCGGATCTTACACGCGGAGTCAACTGCCGATACCCGATGGTGATAGATCCGTTGTGACCGCTGGTGTCCCTTTCCTTTACCCTCATCTCGTGGCGAACTCAGTCGAGCCGGGATCGGGCCCGGAATTCCGGCAAACGGATCTTCCGATGCAGGATCCGCCGACCGACCCCACGGGTGAGCAGTTCCGCGGGGCATTCTCGGGTTTCGCTGCGGTGCCCCCCGGGTCGCATGAGATCATGCCAGGCGCCCCTAATTCGGGCATGAACTCGGGAGGTCCCATGCCCTCGGAGCACGACGAGTCGCAGCGAGCCGCTGCTCGTGGCGGCTGGCCGGAGGTTCCCCCGGCCTGGCCCGAGGTCCCCCCGGCCTCCGGGCCCACCCCGCCGGGCCGCTCATTCGAGCCCCCACCGGCCGCCGATCCGTACGGCCAGCGCCCCTACCGGACGGGCGAACACCCGGTCCTCCCGCCCCCGCTCAACGACTACGACCAGCAGCCCCGGGTGGGCCGCGGCGGCACCGACCCCTTCGGCAGACCGCTCTACCGCGACCCGCAGCCCGGCCAGCCGATGGAACCGCAGCCGCCCCGCGACCAGCAACCCCGCGACTTCCAGTTCCGCGAACCCCCGCCGCGCGACCCTCGCGAGCAGCAGTTCCGCGAACCCCCGCCACGCGATCCCCGCGAACAGCAGTTCCGCGAACCTCAACCGCGTGACCCCCGCGAGCAGTTCCGCGATCAGCCGCCGCTCGACCCGCAGTTCCGTGACCCTCAGTTCCGCGAGCCGCAGCCGCTCGACCCGCAGTTCCGTGACCCCCAGTTTCGTGACCCGCAGCCACAGGACCGCCATCCCCGTGACGCATGGCAGCGAGAGCCTGAGCACCCGGCCCACGAGCCCTTCTCGACGGGCCCCTTCGGCGCGCCCACGCTCGGCCAGCCCGCACAGCCCGCACAGCATGGGCTACCCGGTCAGCATGGCCAGCCCGGGCAACACCTACAGCCCGGCCAGCCCGGACAACACGGACAGCCGGGCCAGTTCGAGCAGCCCAGCCAGTACGAGCAGGCCCCGCCCCGCCACGGCAACCGCCCGCCCGAGCCCCAGCAGCAACCCGGCCCCCGCGACCCCCAGACGTTCGGCATGGTGACCCCCCAGGCGTTCGGAACCGGCGAAACCCCCCTCTACCGAGCGGACGCCTCCGCCCCACCACAAGCCGCCCCGCCCCAGCAATCCCCCGCCTACGCAGGCCCGCAAACCGGCGAACACGGCGTCCCCCAGTTCCCGATGGCCGGCCAGCGCCCCCCGCAACAACAACACCCGCAGGGCCCGCAACACCCGCAGGCCCAGCAACACCCGCAGGGCGACGACCAGTACAAGCCATTCGTCACCGCCGGCCAGATCAGCGGCCCGAAGACCCCTCCCGCCCACCGCCAGCAGGAACTCTGGAACAACGTCTTCGGCGAGAACTACCAGGCCATCGAGGAGTACGAGGACGAGGAGCGCGGCCGCCCCATCTGGCTGTTCGCCCTCGCCGGTTCCGTCCTGATCGCGCTGATCGGGGCCCTGCTGTGGGCGTTCCTGGCGGGCCCGCTGGCCAGCAGCGACGACGCCGCCCCCAGCCAGCCCTCCCCGTCGCCGTCGAAGGCCTCCGCGTCCAACGCCTCCCAGCCCCAGGCCGCGAGCCTGCTGGAGTATGAGGGCACCCCGTCCCCCGTACAGGGCAGGATCGCCGACAGCGAGTCGCGGGTCTCGATCCCGAAGCTCGGCGGCCAGTGGAAGACGGACGTGGACCAGCAGAAGAACCTGGCCACCTACGGCTACGTCACCCGGCAGTTCGTCAGCGCGGGCCTGACCACGAAGGGCAAGCCGCAGTTCGCCCAGGTCATGTCCGGCCCGCTGGCGCAGGACCTGGCGTCCAAGTACACGACCGCCGACGACCTGCGCCCGGTGCTGAGCGCGGTGGTCTTCAAGGCCAGGCAGAACCTGTTCCCGAAGGGCAACAAGGTGGCCAAGGTCGGGCAGCAGAAGCTGCGTGGCGGGATCGGCCAGCTCGCCGCCTACGAGGTGAGCGACGACGGCGGGAAGACGCTGGTGGTGGTCGCCGCGGTGAACACCGGCGCGCCGCTGCCGTCGATCGTCTACATGCAGGTGCCCGACATCAAGGACGACCTGCTCCCCGATGTGGGCACCGTGTTCAAGTCCATCAAGGTCGCGAACTCGTAACCAACTGGACTAGAACGTGCAGTCCATGTGCTTGATCCCGTTGATGAAGCTGGAGAAGAGCCGCTCCGGCGGACCGGCCTCGATCTGCGGGACCCGGCGCAGCAGCTCGCGGAACATGACCGTGATCTCGCGCCGGGCCAGGTGAGCCCCGAGGCAGAAGTGCGGCCCAGGACCGCCGAACCCGACGTGCGGGTTGGGGCTGCGGCCGATGTCGAACCGGTCCGGCTCGGCGAACACCCGCGCGTCCCGGTTGGCCGACCAGTAGTACATGACGACCTTCTCGCCCGTCCGGTAGAGGTTGCCGTTCATGACGTGGTCGCGCGTCACCTTGCGCCGCATGTAGTTGACGGGCGCCGCCAGCCGGACGATCTCCTCGACCGCGCCGGCGGCCCGGCCGTCCACGTCTTCGAGCCAGCGCGCCTTCTGGTCGGGGTTGGCGGTGAGCAGGCGTAAGCCGTGCGAGATGGCGTTCCTGGTGGTCTCGTTGCCGGCCACCACGAGCAGGATGAAGAACGAGCCGAGCTCCTGGGCGGTCAGCTGCTCGCCGTCGATGTTGGCGTTGACCAGCGCGGAGATGAGGTCGTCGGTGGGCGTGCTGAGGCGGTGCGCGGCCAGGTCCTGGACCAGCTGCTGAAGTTCCATCCCGGCGGTGAGCAGTGAGGTGGCGATGGCCGCGGGGTCGCTGACGTATTCAGGGTCGGAGGCGCCGAGGATGACGTTCGAGCGGTCGAAGACGAAGCGGTAGTCGCTCTCGGGGATGCCCATCATGTCGCAGATGATCTTCAAGGGCAGCCGGGCGGCCACTTCGGTGACGAAGTCGCAGCCGGAGCCGGTGGCGATGAGATCGTCCACGATCTGACCGGCGGCCGTCTCCACGTCCGCCTCGAACTGCTTGATCATCTTGGGTGTGAAGGCGCGGGAGACGATACGCCGGAGCCGGGCGTGCCGGGGATCGTCCATGCTGATCATGGAGCCGAAGTACTCGATGAACTCGGCCGGCATGTCCACGATGTTGGTCGCGCCGCCGGAGCCCGAGCAGAAGACGTCCGGGTTCCGGCTGGCCTCCAGGATGTCGGCGTGCCGCACCAGCGCGTGGTAGCCCACTCCCGGCGGGGCGAAGGAGACCTCGGGCTCGGCGAAGAACGCGGGCGTGTCCAGGTCGCGGAGCAGCCGGAACGCGTGTTCCCGCTCGCTCATGGGACGACCCCAGAAGTCCCAGTCGGACAGGTTGATGTCGGCTACCGATGAAATCGGTGCGCGCTCAACCGGCGAAGTCGTCATACGGCCACCCCTCCAGAATGACGTTCTGTTCCATCCTGCCACAGGTGGCCGCGGCACGGCGGTTGATCACCAGGCGTAGTCCACGTGTTTGACGCCGTTGACGAAGTTGGACAGCAGGTAGTCGGGCTCCCCCACGGTGCGGATCCCCGGATACCGGGTGAACAGCTCGCGGAACATGACGGTGATCTCGCGCCGGGCCAGGTGCGCGCCCAGGCAGTAGTGCGGCCCAGGACCGCCGAACCCGATGTGCGGGTTCGGGCTGCGGGTGATGTCGAACACGTCCGGGTCGGTGAACACGGCCTCGTCCCGGTTGGCCGAGTTGTAGAACAGCAGCACCTTGTCGCCCGCGCGATAGTCCATGCCGTTCATGGTGTGGTCCCTGGTCAGGGTACGGCGGAACTGGATCACGGGTGTCGCGTACCGGATGACCTCCTCGACCGTGCCGGGCACGTGCTTCTCGAAGTCGCTCAGGAGCAGTCCTCGCTGCTGCGGATTGTCGGTGAGCAGCTTCAGCCCGTGGGCGATCGCGTTCCTGGTGGTCTCGCTTCCCGCCACCACGAGCAGGATGAAGAACGAGCCGAGCTCCTGGGAGGTCAGGTGCTCCTCGCCGTTGACCAGCAGTGAGGTCAGGTCGCCGGTCGGGTGTTTGCGCCGCTCCCGGCCGAGCCGCTGGGCCAGCAGGCTGAGCGCGCGCCCGGCCTTGATCAGCTTGAGCAGGCCGCGCGCCACCGGCCAGCGGCGGAAGGGGGCGTCCGGGTGGCTGAAGTCGACGGTGATACCGGAGTATTCGGCGTCGGCGTTGGCCAGGATGACGTTGGTGTGGCGGAGGATCTCGTCGTGCCGGTCGGGCGGGATGCCCATCATGTCGCAGATCACCTGGACCGGCAGCCGGGCGGCGATCTCGCGGACGAAGTCGCCGGAGTCCGGCGCGCCGGCGACGATCTCCCCGGCGGCGCGCTGCAGGTCCTCCTCCATCTTGGCGAGGATGCGCGGGGTGAAGGCGCGCGAGACGATCCGGCGCAGCCGGGCGTGCTTGGGGTCGTCCATGTTGATCATCGAGCCGAAGTAGACGGCCAGCCAGTTGGGCATGTCGGGGATGCTGTTGGAGGTGGGTTCGCTGCTGAAGATCCCGGCGTTGCGGCTGGCCTCGGTGACGTCGGCGTGCCGTACCAGCGCGTAGTAGCCCTTGCCCTGCTTGATGAAGGGCACTCTGTTCTCGTAGCAGAAGACCGGGTGCTCCAGCTGGCGGAGGCGGCGGAAGGCGTCCACGCGCTCCTGCTGGGGGCGTCCCCAGAACGGGATGTAGGAGAGGTCGATGTCGGCGGTCACGCTCATGATGCGGCCTTCAGGAGGTCTGCCGCCTTTTCGGCGATCATGACGGTGGGCGCGTGGGTGTGCCCGCGGTTGAGCGTCGGCATGATCGACGCGTCTACGACGCGCAGTCCGGCCACGCCCCGCACCCGCAGCTCCGGATCGACGACGGAGTCCTCGTCCGCGCCCATCCTGCAGGTGCCGACCGGGTGGTAGATGGTCTCGGCGCGCTCGCGGATCCAGCGGGCCAGCTCCTCGTCGCTCTCCGGCCCCCAGTACGGCTCCATCGGCTCCCCCACGTACGGCACGAGTGCCGACGTGGCGGCCACCCGCTTGGCCACCTTCAGCCCGGCGACCAGCCGCCGCAGGTCGGCCTCGGCGGTCAGGTACGCCGGATCGATGACCGCCTGCCCGTCCCGCACCGTGATCCGGCCCCTGCTCTCGGGCTGGAGCAGCACGGCGCCCACGGTGATCCCGTGCCCGGACGGCTTGGTCAGGCCGTGGTCGACGAACGGCCCCGGCACGAAGACCAGCTCGATGTCGGGGGCGGGTTCGTCGGGGCTGGTCCGGATGAACGCGATCGCCTCGGCCACGCTGGTGGTGAGCATGCCGCGCCGCCGGAACAGGAAGTTCAGCAGGTTCGGCAGCGACTCCGCGCCGCTCAGCGTGACCGGCTGCGGGCACTGGTAGAAGGCGCCGGTGACCAGGTGGTCCATCAGGTTCGCGCCGACCTGCGGCGAGGCGTGCACCAGGTCGATCAGGTCGTCGGCCAGCACGTCCGGGTCGCCCACGCCGGAGAGCATCAGCAGCTGCGGCGAGCCGATCGCGCCCGCCGACAGGATGATCTCGCGGGCGGCCCGCACCCGCAGGTCGTCGCCGTATAAGACGTCCACCGCGCGGCCGTCCTCGATCAGCACCTTGTGCACGTGCGCGGCGGTCAGCACGGTGAGGTTGGCGCGGTTCATGGCCGGGCGCAGGTAGGCGTCCGCGGCGCTCCAGCGGTGGCCGCGGAGCTGGGTGACCGGGGTCGTGCCGTAGCCCTCGTTGGTGTGGCCGTTCACCTCGGCCAGCCGGGTCAGGCCGATCTCCTCGCACGCCGCCAGGAAGGCGGGAGTGATGACGTTGGGGCTGCGCAGCTCGGAGATCGTGATCGGGCCCTCGGTGCCGTACACGTCGCCGTGGTTGGAACCGGCGCGCCGTTCCGCGCGCCGGAAGTAGGGCAGGACTTCGTCGTAGCTCCAGCCGGGCAGGTCCCACTGGTCGTAGTCGAGGGCGGTGCCGCGCACCCACATCTGCGCGTTCATCGAGGAGGTCCCGCCGAGCATGCGCCCCCGCGGCCAGTACAGCTCCCGGCCGGCGAGCTCGGCCTGCTTCGTGGTGCTGTAGTCCCAGTCGCAGGGCGTCTTGAACAGCTTGGAGAAGCCGGCCGGCATGCGGACCTCCAGCTTGCGGTCACTGCCGCCGGCCTCGATCAGCGCGACCTTGACGTTCGGGTCCTCGCTCAACCGGGCGGCCAGGACACATCCGGCCGAACCCGCCCCGACGATCACGTAGTCGAAATCCATAACTCCGTACTTACTCCGGTTCGTGGAATGCGTCCAGTTCGCAACCTCGTGGTACCTACCGGTCGGTATGGTGGCGATGGAACTATGTGCACATGCTCAATCTGTCCATCGTGCTGGAGGACACCGCCCGGGAGACCCCGGACCGCACCGCCGTGGTCTTCGGCGACCTCCGCCTGCCGTACTCGTTCATCGACTCCGTGGCCAACCAGGTGGCCAATCTGCTGGTGTCGCGGGGCATCGGCAAGGGCGACAAGGTCGCGCTCGCCTGTCCCAACCTGCCGTACTTCCCGTTCGTGTACTTCGGGATCCTGAAGACCGGGGCGACGGTGGTGCCGCTCAACGTGCTGCTGCAGGGCCGGGAGATCGCCTACCATCTGGCCGACTCCGAGGCGAAGGCGCTGTTCTGCTTCGAGGGCACCCCCGAGCTGCCGCTCGGCGAGCGCGGCCGGGCCGCGTTCGAGGACTCCGCCGCCGAGCACTTCATCGTGCTGCCCGCGACCCCGCTGGCCACCGAATCGCCGTACGGCGAGACGATCTGGGCCGCACTCGACGGCGTCTCTAACGTGTTCGAGACCGTGCAGACCTCCGCCGAGGACACCGCGGTGATCCTCTACACCAGCGGCACCACCGGGCAGCCCAAGGGCGCCGAGCTGAGCCACCAGAACATGCTGATCAACGCCATGATCAGCGACGAGATGTTCCCGCGCCAGCCGCAGGACGTGTATCTGGCCACGCTGCCGCTGTTCCACTCCTTCGGCCAGACCGTGATCATGAACGCGGGTTTCCGCCGCCGCGCCACGATCGTGCTGATGCCACGCTTCGAACCCGGCGAGGCGCTGCGCCTGATGGCCCAGGAGCGGGTCACCCTGTTCGCGGGCGTGCCCACCATGTACTGGGCCCTGCTCACCTCGGTGACCGAAGCCCCGACGTCCCTGGTCACGGCCGTCGCCGGCGGCTCGGCCCTCCCGCTCGAAGTGCTCAAGGACTTCGAGAAGACCTTCGGCGTGGCCATCCTGGAAGGGTACGGCCTGTCGGAGACCTCGCCCGTCGCCTCCTTCAACCAGCTCGCCAAGGTCCCCAAAGCCGGATCCATCGGCACCCCCGCCTGGGGCGTGGAGATGAAGCTGATCGACAGCGACTGGAACACGGTCGAGGACGTGGGCGAGATCGCCATTCGCGGCCATAACGTGATGAAGGGCTACTACAACCGTCCGGAGGCCACTCAGGAGGTCATGCGCGACGGCTGGTTCCGCACCGGCGACGTGGCCAGGCGGGACGAGGACGGTTACTACTTCATCATCGACCGGGCCAAGGACATGATCATCCGGGGTGGTTTCAACGTCTATCCCCGGGAGATCGAGGAGGTCCTGATGACCCACGAGGCCGTCTCGCTGGCCGCCGTCGTGGGTGTCGCGCACGAGTCCCTCGGCGAGGAAGTCAAGGCGTACGTCATCCGCAAGCCCGGCGCCACCGTCCAGGAGGAGGAATTAGTCGCCTGGTCCAAGGAGATGATGGCGGCCTACAAATACCCCCGGATCGTGGAGTTCCGCGACAGCCTGCCGATGACCGCCACCGGCAAGATCCTCAAACGCGAACTGCGGTAGCCGTAATTTCTTGATGTGGTTCCCCGGAAACAATGCGGGTAGGGGGCGCGGGTACGGTCAGCCGCCATCCATGTTTCCGGGGAGACACGCCATGCGAGGCCATGCGATCACCGGTGCGTTAGTGCTCGTCGCGGGACTTCTGGTCACCGCAGCACCGGCTGCGAACGCCGGCGCAGCGACACCGTTCCAGCGAGGCACCAGGTACGAAGCGGAATCCGCCACGATCGTCCAGGGCCGGGTCGAGAAGGCCCGGCGGGGATATACCGGCGAGGGATACGTCAACGGGTCCAACCGGGCCGGGAGTTACGTCGAATGGTCGGTCACGGCCGAGACGGCCGGACCGGCGAAGATCCTGATCCGGTACGCGAACACGAACCGGCGCAACGGGCGTTCGGACATCTCGGTGAACGGGCAGACCGTGGCCGAGGACCAGCGGTTCCCGGGGACGCGCTGGTGGCGCTTCTGGCGGACGGTGTCGTTCCGGACGACGCTCGTCCAGGGCGAGAACACCATCCGGGTCACCTCGACGTCCCGGCGGGGGAACCCGCACCTGGATCACCTGGAAGTCCGCACTCTGACGGCACCCCCGACCGAAACACCGCCTCCCACCGAAACACCGCCTCCCACCGAAACGCCCCCGCCATCCGAAACCCCGCCTCCGACGGAATGCCCGACGATAACCCCGCCGGTCGAAACGCCCCCAGCGGAAACACCTCCGGCCGAGACCCCGCCAGGAGAAACCCCACCGGGAGAATCACAAACTCCCTCACTCCTCGGCTCGCCCCCGGTCGAATCGTCTCCCCCAGTCGAGACGCCACCAGCGGAAACACCCCCGGCCGAGACACCTCCGGCAGAAACTCCTCCCGCCGAAACTCCTCCGGCTGAGACGCCTCCAAGCGAGACGCCCCCGGGTGAAACACCTCCAGGCGAGACGCCTCCTGGGGAAACGCCCCCGGTCGAAACACCTCCGGTTGAATCGCCCACTCCGCCCGGTGAATGTCCGCCGCCCGGTGGCGACACCGAGATTCCGACCGCGCCCGGTCAGCCCGTCTGCCAGGACATCGGCCCCACCCAGCTGAGCCTCGACTGGCCGGTCTCCACCGACAACGTCGAAGTCACCGGCTACGACATCTTCGACGGCGGCACGACCATCGCCGAGGCGACCGCTCCCCCGGTCCTCATCGTCGGCCTCACCCCGGCCACCACCTACCAGCTCACCGTCGTCGCCAAGGACGCGGCCGGAAACGTCTCCGACAGCAGCCCGCTGGTCGAATGCGCCACCACCGAAGCCGAGGACACCGAACCCCCGAGCGCCCCGGCCGAACTGACCCAGTCCAACGTCACGGCCACCACCGTCGACCTGGCCTGGCAGGCGTCCACCGGCGACCCCGTCTCCTACCTGGTCCGCGACGAGGCGGAGAACGTCCTGGCCACAACCGGCGCCACCAGCGTCACCGTCACCGGCCTGACCTGCGCGACGCCGTACACCGTGCACGTGGTGGCCGAGGACGCGGCCGGGAACACCTCCGAGCCGAGCGGCACCCAGACCTTCACCACGGCGGCCTGCGCCGAGAGCGTGCCGCAGCAGGCGGCGACGCTGTCGGAAGGCTGGACCATCCCGTGGGACATCGCCTGGACGCCGTCCGGCGACTACGCCCTCGTCACCCAGCGCGACGATTTCAAGATCTACAAAGTCACCGCGGAAGGCCAGCGCACCGAGGTCGGCGCGGTTCCGGAGACCGTCACCACCGACGGCGAGGGCGGCCTGATGGGCATCGCCATCCCGTCCACCTGGAACGGCACCACAGATCGTGACATATACGTCATGCACACAGCGGCCGAGGGCAACCGCGTCGCCCGGATGAGCTTCGACGGCACCGCCCTCACCGACTACCGCACCGTCCTGACCGGCATCCGCAAGAACCGTTCCCACAACGGCGGCCGGATCAGGTTCGGCCCCGACGGCTTCCTCTACGTCACCACCGGAGACGCCCAGCAACCCAGCCTGGCCCAGGACCCGGCCTCCCTCAACGGCAAGATCCTCCGCATCACCCGGGAGGGCGCCGCCGCACCGGACAACCCCTCCGGCACCCCCGTCTACTCCCTCGGCCACCGCAACCCCCAGGGCCTGGCCTGGGACTCGGCCGGACGCCTGTGGGCCAGCGAACTCGGCAACATCAACTGGGACGAACTCAACCTCATCGAAGCGGGCAAGAACTACGGCTGGCCCACCTGCGAGGGCGAGTGCACCACCGAAGGCATGACCAACCCGAAGAAAACCTGGACCCCCGACACGGCCTCCCCCAGCGGCATGGCCATCGTCAGTGACACGGTCTACCTGGCCGCGATGCGCGGCCAACGCCTGTGGCGCATCCCCCTGAACGGCACCGACGCCGGCGAGGCATCAGCCTACTTCCAGGGCGTCCACGGCAGACTGCGCGCCGTAGAGAAGGTCCCAAACGCCAACACCTTGTGGCTCAGCACCACCAACGGCGAAGGAGACCGACTCCTCCAGGTCTCCCTCGAATAGAGAACCTATGACCGTAAATCGTCGAAATATCGGCTGGTGCTTGTCTCTACGGGCACACCCAACAACCTTTCAGGCCGCCGGGGGTCACCGCCCCCGGCGCCGCCAGTTCTGATCATTGACGAGCGGCGAAGCAGCGCCGAATGGCGGGACGCATGGCTGACCCGCAATGGAGGCTCCCGCGTGTGACGACGCGGGAGCCGTACCCGGAAAATATCAGGGCCAGTCGAGGGACGGGCGGAGGGGGACGTAAGAGGCGCCCTCGTCGTCCAGGCGGACGCCTAGGACCTGGTGGAGTTGGATTTTGTTGCGTTCGAAGCCGACGATGCAGCCGGCCATGTAGAGGCGCCATACGCGGGCGGTGCCCTGGCCGACTTCGCGGACGGCTTCGTCCCAGTGGTCGTCCAGGTTGTGGCACCAGTCGCGGAGGGTCAGCGCGTAGTGTTCGCGCAGGTTCTCCTCGTGGCGGATCTCGAATCCGGTGTCCTCCATCTCCCGGATGAGGGTGCCGACCGACTCCAGCTCGCCGTCGGGGAAGACGTAGCGGTTGATGAAACCGCCCTTGTTGATCGTCTTCTCCTTGCCGGTCGGGCGGGTGATGCAGTGGTTGAGCAGGCGCCCGCCGGGCTTGAGCTTGCTGTGGAGGAAACTGAAGTAGTTGGCGAGCTGGTCTCGGCCGATGTGCTCGGTGAGGCCGATGGAGCTGATCACGTCGAAGTCGGATTCGGCGACGTCGCGGTAGTCCAGGAAACGCACTTCGGCGAGCTCGCCGAGGCCTTCCTCGGCGATGGCCTTCTGCGCCCATTCGGCCTGCTGGCGGCTGAGGGTGACGCCGAGCGCCTTCACGCCGTACTCGCGGGCGGCGTGGCGGACCATGCTGCCCCAGCCGCAGCCCACGTCCAGCAGGCGCATGCCGGGCTTGAGGTCGAGCTTCCTGGCGACCAGGTCGAACTTGGTGTGCTGGGCCTGTTCGAGCGTGGCGTCAGGGGTGGGATAGGTCGCGCAGGTGTACGCCATCGACGGCCCGAGCACCCACTCGTAGAAGCGGTTGGAGACGTCGTAGTGGTGGTGGATCGCCTCGGCGTCGCGCTGCTTGGCGTGCCGGCTGCCGAGGCGGGCCATCGCCGAGCGGCGGACCTCCTGGGCGGGCAGCGGGACCCGGGTCAGCAGCGGCTTGACGCCGAGCGCCCGGATGGCGGCGATTTTCTCAGACGTCGGGAGGTCGTTGATCGTTAACGACCACATCCGGTCGAGCAGCTGGTACATGTCGCCCTGCACGTCCAGATGGCCGGAGATGTAGGCCCGGGCCATGCCGAGCTCACCCGGGGCCTGGGCCAGGTAGGCGACCGCCATCGGCGACTTCACCTCGAGGCGGATGTCCGCGCCGGATGGGCCGGCTTTGCTGCCGTCGTACGCGGAGAACTCGATGCCGGCCCCAGATCCGACAACCCGTTCAAAGATCTCGGCGAGATTCATGTGTCATCACCTTCCCCGTACACATTTCTCATACAGGTCGAGCAAACGTCCACCGGGGTCGTACGCACGTTTGACCGGCCAGTAGGCGTCTCCGTTGTAGAAGCGCCAGAACTCCTCTCGAGCATAGAAGGAGGTCGAATAGAGGGACTTGTGGCCCTCCAGTTCGTGCACGGCGCGTTCGATCAGACGGTTGTAGTAGCCGTCCTGCCGTCCTCTCGGCAGGGCCACCATCCCCCAGAAACCGAAGTTCACGTAGAGCCGCCCGGAGTCCAGCGGGTAGAGGCTCCAGTCTCTGGTGGCTTTCAGGGGGCACATCCAGAGCGGCGTCATGCCCACCTGGCTGTGGAAGAACTCCAGGAACTCGGCGCCCCGCTCGACCGGGACCTCCACGTCCTGGATGACCGACTCGTGCATCGGGTTGTCGCGCCAGCGGTCGATCCTGGCGGTGATGCCGTAGCGCTGGTCGAGGCCGACCAGCTTGCGGTAGACGTCGGAGCGCAGCCAGCGGCGCGGGGTGATGGACCGCACCAGGGGCTGCTGCACGCCGAAGGCGCGCGAGCACCAGAACCAGTCGGTGTCCCAGCGCCACAGGTAGTCGCGGATGGTGAGCCAGTCGCGGGTACGGCTGCGCATCGACTGGTAGTAGATCCGCATCCCGGTGTAATCCGACGCGTACGGCGCGCGCTCGGCGAACCGGCCGAGCGTGATGTACATCTCGTCGGGGCCGAAGAAGGTGCCGTCGATGAAGTCGATCGGGTCGCCGTCGTGCTCCCGGGTCTCGCAGATCTCCTGCATGGCCAGCATGCACTTGTCGGCGTCGGTGAACCGCACGTGGGTGAGGCGCACGAACGGCTGCACGGGGGCCAGCTTGATCTTGATGCGGAGCGCGTAGCCGAGCGTGCCGTAGGAGTTGGGGAAGGCGTGGAACAGGTCGCTGAACTCGTTGTCGGCGCGGGCGACCACGATCCGGCCGTCGCCGGTGAGGATCTCCAGCTCCTCCACCGACTCGTGCGGCAGGCCGTCCCTGAACGAGCTGGACTCGATGCCGAGCCCGGTGACCGCGCCCCCCAGCGTGATCGTCTTCAGCTGCGGCACCACGAACGGCATCAGCCCGTGCGGCAGGGTGGCGTCGACCAGGTTCTCGTAGGTCGTCATGCCCTGGACTTCCGCGGTGCGGGTGTCCGGGTCGACGTGGATGACCTGGTCGAGGTCGCGGGCGGAGAGCTTGGCGACCTTGGCGGGCTCGCGGAACCGGAACAGGTTCGTGGTGGCCTTGGCCAGGCGCGGGGCCGCGTCGTCGGGGATCGCGGCATAGGAGTCGCGGATCTGCTCGACCGCTCTCCGATGGGTGGTCATACTGGTCGTGCGCTCGGGCATGACACCACCCCCAGGATAGTAGAGATCGTCTCTAGAGGAACGCTATCCCCCTAAAACAACCCAGACCAGACTCGACACGTTAAACCCGAGAAAACTGTCGGTTCGTTGGGCGTGCGTTGACAGTTGTTCCCACTCCGACATGGGAGAACCCTCGACTCTCCCGGCCTATTCCCGCTGTGGATCACCTTGGCCGGAAGCTGTCCAGAACCTTGGTCATCGCTTCCGTCTGGGCGGCCCAGCGCGCCTCCTCCGACGTCCAGGTGATCAGGAACGCGCGGTCGCCGACCGTCAGCAGGCGGGTGAGTTCGCGGTAGCCGACGCCGGCAGTGAGCCAGGGGCTGCTCGCGGTGTCCACCGGGGTGAAGGTGGACTCCCATTCGACGGCGCCGCCGTAGGACCAGGAGACGCGGTCGAGGCGCACGCGGCGGTAGTCGCGGGCGTCGCGGGCGCGGATGGCCTCGATCTCGGCGATCATCTCGCGCTGGGCCGCGTGCGGGACGACCTCCTCCACGCCGAGGTGGCTGCCGCCGTCGCGGCTCAGCCACTCGGTGAACGCCTCGGCGCGGGAGCCGGTCCAGGTGCGCGGGTAGCCGATCGTCCAGCCAGCCGGGGAGGCGTACCGCTTGAAGGAGGACACGCGGGTGGGAGTGACGCTCGGCTCCGGTGACGGAGACGGAGACGGAGACACGATGACCGGAGCCGCCGGCGGGTCGAGGGACATCATCGACCAGGCGGCGGTCCCGATGACCGCGACCATCGCGACGGCCGCGACCGCGACCAGCCAGGTACGGCTCCGCCACCGGCTCCCCGGCTCGCGGGGCGGCCCGCCGTCGACCAGGGACAGCAGGCGCTCGGCCTCGGCCACGCTGGCCCGCTCGGCGGGATCCCGCTTGAGCAGCGCCGACAGCGCCGGATGCAGGGCGGGATGGAGCCGCCCGAAGTCGGGTTCCTCGGTCAGCACCGCCGCCACCGTGGCGATCATGGTCCCCCGGTCGAAGGGCGACTTGCCGAGCACGGCCGCATACAGCGTCGCCCCGAGCGACCACAGGTCGGAGGGCGGCCCGAACTCGAGCGCCTCGGCGCGCTCCGGCGCGAGGAACGCGGGCGACCCGGTGATCATCCCGACCACCGGCAGGTTCGTCTCGTGCTCGGTGGTGGCGATGCCGAAGTCGGTGAGAACCGCCCGGCCCTCCGGCGTGACCAGGATGTTGGCCGGTTTGACGTCCCGGTGCAGCACCCCGGCGGCGTGCGCGGTGGCCAGCGCGGACAGGATCTGCCGCCCGATCGCGGCCACCTCCCGCACCGGCAGCGAGCCCTGTTCCCGGACGAGCTGCTCCAGCGAGGGCGCGCGGACGAGTTCCATCACGATCCACGGGCGGCCGTCCTCCTCCGCCACGTCGTAGATCGCGACGATGCTGCGGTGGCTGAGCCGGGCGGCGGTCCTGGCCTCGCGCCCGGTCCGCAGAAGCTGGCGTTCCAGATCGCCTGGCGGCAGGCCGAGCGGCAGCATGACCTCCTTGACCGCGACCGGCCGATCCAGCAGCGTGTCGTGCCCCTCCCACACCACGCCCATCGCGCCCTGCCCGAGCTTCCGCTTGAGCTGGTAGCGCCCCGCGACCAGCCGTTCCCCCTCCATCAGTGCCCCCTTGGCCGCACAGTAAGAGGCGGTAATTCTCCCATACCGGCCACCCCCAGGCGGTGCCGCGAAGGCCGGTTCCGAATATTGTTCTAGGTATGGGAGCCGAGATGAGCGGACCGTTGGCCGGGATACGCGTGCTGGAACTGGCCGGGCTGGCTCCCGGGCCGTTCGCGGGCATGATGCTGGCCGACCACGGCGCGGAAGTACTCCGGGTGGACCGGGTCAAAGCGGTCACCGACGCGCCGCATCCAAACGTGATGGATCGGGGCAAACGATCCATCGGCCTCGATCTGAAGTCCGCCGACGGCGTCACCGCGTTCAAACGCCTGGCCGCGAGCGCGGACGTGGTCATCGAGGTGTTCCGCCCCGGCGTCGCCGAACGCCTCGGCATCGGCCCCGCCGACCTGCACGCGGTGAACGAGCGCCTGATCTACGGCCGGATGACCGGCTGGGGCCAGGACGGTCCGCTCGCCGCCACGGCGGGCCACGACATCGACTACATCGCGATCTCCGGTGCGCTGTCCGCGCTGGGCCGCGCCGGGGACAAGCCCACCCCGCCGATCAACATCCTCGGCGACTTCGCGGGCGGCGGCCTCATGCTCGCGTACGGCGTGCTGCTCGCCCTCATCGAGCGCGGGCGCACCGGCCGGGGCCGGGTGATCGACGCCGCCATGGTGGACGGCGCGGCGCTGCTGCTGGCGATGTTCTACCAGGCGTCCCAGACCGGATTCTGGGGTGCGCGTGGCACGAACCTGCTGGACACGGGGGCGCCCATGTACGACACGTACGAGACGGCGGACGGAAAGCACCTCGCGGTCGGAGCCCTGGAGCCGCAGTTCTGGGCCGAGATGCTCGGCAAGCTCGGCCTCACCGACCTGCCGGACCGGGATGACCAGGCGAACTGGCCGGTGATCCGGGACCGCCTGGCCGCCGTGTTCGCGACCCGGACCCGGGCGGACTGGGAAGCGGTGTTCGCGGGGTCGGACGCGTGCGTCTCGCCCGTACTGGAGCTGGCCGAGGCTCCGGAGCACCCGCACAACCGCACCAGGGGCACATTCATTGAGATCGCGGGAGTCACCCAGCCCGCGCCCGCCCCCCGCCTGCTCGGCGCACCCCCCAGCGACCTGGCCCCCGCGACGAGGTTGCGGGACCTCACCTCCTGGGGCCTGGACGACGAAACCGCCAAATCTCTTCGCGACCTTGGAGTCCTCGCTTAATGGACATCTTCGAAGCCCTCTACACCACCCGGGCGATGCGCCGGGTCAAACCGGACGCGATCCCGGCTGATGTGCAGGAACGCATCCTGGACGCGGCCGTGCGCGGCCCGAGCGGCGGCAACACGCAGGGCTGGCGGTTCCTGCTGCTGGACGATCCGGCGGTAAAGGCCGAACTCGGGCCGCTGTACCGGCAGGCGCTCGGGGTGCTGTTCGAGACGCATTACAAGCCGATGCGGGAGAAGGGGGATCCGCAGGCGCTCAGTGTCCTCAAGTCGGCGCAGCATCTCGCGGACCATTTCGAGGCGTACCCGCTGATGCTGGTCGCGTTCACCCGCAACGACCCGTCCGGGGGGTCGATCTTCCCGTCGGTGTGGAGCGCGCAGCTGGCGGCGCGGGCGTTCGGTGTCGGGAGTGCGCTGACGACCGTGCTCGGGCTGTTCCACGGAGAAGAGGCGATGCGGATCCTCGGTGTGCCGGAGGGTAAGGGCTGGCAGCTGGCGTGCACCGTCACCTTTGGCTACCCGACCGGTCGCTGGGGTGTCGCGCCCAGGCGGCCGGTGCATGAGGTGAGCTATCGCAACCAATGGGGCGAGCCGGTGGGCTTCGAGATCCCCGAACCGCTGTGGAACTACGACGACTGAGTCTCCGCGTAAGAGGGCCGCACGGCGACATAGAGGTCCGCGCCCGCCGGGTGATGGACCTCCACGTCGGTGGTGAAGGCCCGGGCGGGAGACGCGCCGGACTCGGTGTGCTTCCAGAGGTACTGCCAGGCCTCCAGCAGGGTCTGCGCCAGCGGGCCGCGTACCTCCAGGTGCATGCAGGGCACGCCCGGCACCCGGACGGCGACCATGCCCTCGGGCAGCCGGGCGGCGGTGTGCACGGCGACGCCGACGATCTGGGTGTACGCGCCGTTGTGGTCGTTCTCGTAGTCGGTGAGTACTGCATACACGTTCTCGTCGGAACGTCCCGGCACGTGCGCGAACGCGCCCTTCGCGCCCGCGCGGGCCCAGAGCGCCGGCAGCTGCGCGCGCCCCGGGTCGGCCTCGGCCGCGTTCGTGGTCCGCACGACGTGGCCGACGACGAGCAGCTCGGGCCGGTCAACAATGATCACAGATCGTCCCCCATTCGACTGAACTGATCGGCGTCATCCTTACATACCGTGCTGGAACGCAGGGAATGTTCATAACGTGCGATTTCTCAACGACATAACTCCGCCGTATGACTTGACCTACAGCGATGTGTTCATGGTCCCGTCCAGGTCGGACATCGGGTCGAGACTTACCGTGGATCTTTCCTCCCATGACGGAACGGGCACCACCATTCCCGTGGTCGTCGCCAACATGACCGCGGTGGCCGGCCGCCGGATGGCGGAGACCGTGGCCAGGCGCGGCGGGCTGACCGTGATCCCGCAGGACATTCCCATAGATGTGGTGGCGAACGTCATCGAATGGGTTAAAGGACGCGATCTCATTCATGACACGCCGATCACGCTCACCCCGCACGACACCGTGGGAGACGCGCTCAACCTACTGCCCAAACGGTCACACGGCGCGGTCATCGTGGTCGACTGGGACAACCGGCCGATCGGGGTCGTGACCGAGGCGGACTGCCAGGGCGTGGACATGTTCACCCAGCTCTCCCAGGTCATGACCGAATCCCCGCAGACGCTCCCGCAGGGCGTCGACCCCCAGACCGCCTTCGGCGCGCTGCACGAGGGCCGGCACCGGCTGGCTCCCGTGGTCGACGGGGAGGGGCGCCTGGTCGGCATCCTCACCCGTACGGGGGCACTGCGGGCCACCCTCTACCAGCCCGCGCTGGATCCCTCGGGGCGTCTCCGGGTCGCGGCGGCCGTCGGGATCAACGGCGATGTCGCCGCGAAGGCGAAGGAGTTGCTCGACGCGGGCGCCGACACGCTCGTCGTCGACACGGCGCACGGGCACCAGGAGAAGATGCTGGCCGCGCTCGTCGCGGTGCGGGCGCTGTCGCCCGGGGTGCCGATCGTGGCGGGCAACGTGGTCACCGCGGCCGGGGTCCGGGATCTGGTCGAGGCCGGGGCCGACATCGTCAAGGTCGGGGTCGGGCCCGGCGCGATGTGCACGACCCGGATGATGACGGGCGTCGGGCGCCCGCAGTTCTCCGCCGTGCTGGAGTGCGCCGCCGAGGCCCGCCGGTTGAATCGCCACATCTGGGCCGACGGCGGGGTACGGCATCCGCGTGACGTCGCCCTCGCGCTGGCGGCCGGGGCGTCCAACGTCATGATCGGCTCGTGGTTCGCCGGGACGTACGAGTCGCCTGGGGACACCCGTACCTCCGCCGATGGGCGGAAATACAAGGAAAATTTCGGAATGGCGTCGGCTCGTGCCGTCCGGTTGCGTACGGCGGAGGACACGCCGTTCGAACGGGCGCGTAAGGCGCTGTTCGAGGAGGGCATCTCGACCTCGCGGATGTATCTGGATCCGGTCCGGCCCTCGGTGGAAGATCAGATCGACGAGATCGTGGCCGGGTTGCGGTCCGCGTGCACGTACGCGGGGGCGGCCAGCCTGGCGGAATTCCATGAGCGGGCGGTGGTGGGCGTACAGAGCTCGTCGGGTTACACCGAGGGCATGCCGCTGCACCAGAGCTGGTGATGAGGGGAAGCCGCCGGTGATCCAGTGGCGCCCGATAGAGTCGGCTGGTCGGTCGGAACACGATCGGCCGCCGGCACGGGGGCGCGCCACCTCTGCCGGACGCGGGCGGCTTCGCCGCCTGGCAACCGAGAGGCGCGCTGGAACAAGGAGACCCACGTGGCACTCGAAAGGCCCGAGATCGACTTCCCCGAGGGCAACCCGCCCTCCGACCTGGAGATCGTCGACCTGGTCGAGGGCAACGGCGCCGAGGCCAAGCCCGGGCAGACCGTGAGTGTGCATTATGTCGGGGTCGCGTTCTCGAGCGGCGAAGAGTTCGACGCGTCGTGGAACCGCGGCCAGGCCTTCCAGTTCCCGCTCGGCGGTGGCCAGGTCATCGCGGGCTGGGACAAGGGCGTCGCCGGCATGAAGGTCGGCGGGCGCCGCCGCCTCACCATCCCGCCCCACCTGGGCTACGGCAACCGGGGCGCCGGTCGCGCGATCAAGCCCGGAGAGACTTTGATCTTCGTTGTGGACCTGCTCGACGTCGGCTGACCCTGGCGAATCCAGCCCCCGGCCCGCCGCCGGGGGCTGTGTCATGCCGGGAACTGGCGGCATTACAGCGGACTAGGGCAGGATTACCCTGTGTTGCTGATCGATCTTGCCAGGACCTCCGCCGCGGTGGCCGCCGAGTCGGCCCGCCTGGCCAAGATCAGGCACCTGGCCGAGTTGCTGGGCAGGGTCGGGCCTGACGAGGCTGAGATCGCCATCGCGTACCTGTCCGGGGAGCTGCCGCAGCGGCAGATCGGCGTGGGCTGGCGGACCCTGCAGGAGCTGCCCGAGCCCCGGCTGGCCGCCACGGCCACGCTGACCCAGATCGACGCGCTGCTCGAACGCATCAAGGCCCAGTCGGGGCAGGGCTCGCAGGCGGCGCGCAAGCAGCTGGTCGCCGAGCTGTTCGGGGCGGCCACGCGGCCGGAGCAGACCTTTCTGGGGCGGCTGCTGACCGGGGAGCTGCGGCAGGGCGCGCTCGACGGGGTGATGATCGAGGCCATCGCCAAGGCGGCTGAGGTGCCGTCGGCCGAGGTGCGGCGGGCGCTCATGTTGCGCGGCTGGCTGCCCGCCGTGGGGGCGGCGGCGCTGGCCGGTGGGGTGGACGCGCTGCGCGGCTTCCATCTGGAGGTCGGGCGTCCGGTCGCGCCCATGCTGGCGCAGAGCGCGCCGACGGTCACGGCCGCGCTGGAGAAGATCGGCGGGCCGGCGGCCGTGGAGTGGAAGCTGGACGGGGTACGGGTGCAGGCGCACCGGTCGGGCGATCAGGTCGGGGTGTTCACGCGGACGCTGGATGACATCACGGCGCAGGTGCCCGAGCTGGTTGAGGCCATGCTGGGGCTGGAGCGTACGGATCTGGTGCTGGACGGGGAGGTCATCGCGCTGCGGGCGGACGGGTGGCCGGAGCCGTTCCAGGTGACGGCCGCGCGGGTGGCGACGAAGGTCGGGCCGCGGGAGGTGCCGTTGAGTGTGTTCTTCTTTGACGCGTTGCGGGTGGATGGGGTGGATCTGCTGGATCTGCCGGACACGGAGCGGCATGCGGCGCTGGCGGGAGCCGTACCGGCGGAGTTGATCGCGCCGCGGCTGGTGACAGGGGACGCGGAGGAGGGGGAGGCGTTCTTCGCGGACGCGGTGCGGCGGGGGCATGAGGGGGTGGTCGTGAAGGCGCGGCAGACGGCCTATGCGGCGGGGCGGCGGGGGGCCGGGTGGATCAAGGTCAAGCCTCGGCACACGATGGATCTGGTGGTGCTGGCGGTCGAGTGGGGGCATGGGCGGCGGGAGGGGAAGCTGTCCAATCTCCATCTGGGTGCGCTGGATCCGGAGACCGGCGGATATGTCATGCTCGGGAAGACGTTCAAGGGGCTGACCGATGAGCTGCTCGCGTGGCAGACCGAGCAGTTCCTGCGGCTGGCGGATGGGCCCACCGATGGGTGGGCGGTCACCGTCAAGCCGGTGATGGTGGTGGAAATCGCCTTTGATGGCGTGCAGCGGTCGACGCGGTATCCCGGAGGATTGGCGTTGCGGTTCGCGCGGGTGCTCCGGTATCGGCCGGATAAGCGTGCGGAGGAAGCCGACACGATCGGGATGGTTCAGGCGCTTTTGCCCTGATCAGCGACTTAACGATCTATGCGAATTCGTTATATTTGGCAGTTCAGTTCATGATCGGCGCTCTAGGCTCGCACCCTGGGGCGCTGTGAGATGGGTCACATCAATACACATATGGGCGATTTGTCGCATATGTTCCGTAAAGATGTCCAATGGCCCGTTATGGGATTGGGTAGTCGTTGTTGTCCTGTTTCCCTCCCGATCAAGGACTGTGGTTTCGTTGGGCCGGCATTCCTCCCCCGGTAAGAGTTCTCCCGCGCGTCGGATCGTGGTGGCGGTGGTCGTCACCGGTAGCGTCACCGCCGCCGCCGTGACGGCGTGGTCGGTGACCAGGGAGCCCGAGCTTGACGTTGCCAGGATGGCCCGGTCCGCGCCCGCTGCCACGTCTACGGCGGGGGTTCATTCGCCGGTGCGGTCGCCGGAGAAGCCGGGCGCGGCATCGGGGGCCGGGTCGGCTCAGTCGCAGGCCGGTGAACCGACGTCCGCGGGTTCAAGCACCGAACCGAGTTCCCCCAGGGCGAGTACGGAACCAACCGCGCCCAGTTCGAGCGCGGAGCCGAACTCCTCGGACGCCGGCGCTGACCCGAATTCCGCGCGTGCCGGCGCTGAGCCGAGCGAGGAGGCGTCGGTTCGCGCGGAGCCGTCGGCGAGTCCGACAGCTTCGGAGTCGAACGCGCGGGTGGTCTCGTCCGGCAGTTGCAGGGCGGCCTTCTACCACGAGGAGCAGACCACGGCCAGTGGCGAGCGCTTCAATCCCAATGCGCTGACCGCCGCCCACCGATCCATCCCGATGCACAGCAAGGTCAGGGTGATCAACCCCGCCAGCGGCAAGTCCGTCGTGGTCCGGATCAACGACCGGGGGCCGTGGGGCAACGGCTTGTGCCTGGACCTTTCGCGCGCCGCCTACGACGCCATCGGCGACCTGCACACGGGCATCATGCGCGTGCGCTACGAGGTCCTCGACGACTGATCTCGGGCGCCTGAGCCGGCCCAGGGTCCGCATGTTCTGACAGGCGTTTGAGCGAGTTCTCGCGCGCCGCGTACGCGGCGCGGGCGGCCTCGATGTCGTCCAGATGGGCGAGCGTCCAGTCCATCAGCTGGCAGACCGTGTCCAGGAGGGTGCGTCCCAGCGGGGTGAGCTCGTAGTCCACCCGGGGCGGGACCACGGGGTGGATCGTGCGCTCGACCAGCCCGTCCTCCTCCAGCCCGCGCAGCGTGACCGTGAGCATGCGCTGGCTGATACCCGGGATCTCACGCTGGAGTTCCATGAAGCGTTTCTGGCCATCGGCCAAGTGATGGATGACGTTGAGCGTCCACTTGTCGCCGACTCGGTCCAAGATCTGCCTGACCAGGCAAGTCCGCTCGTCGTACTCAAGCATGGACGCTTCCCTTCAGGTAACTGACGCAGAAAAAAGTGCGATCTCCCACGTTAAGCCATACTTACCGATGATGGGGTTCATGACAAAAAGTAACCAAGTCATGGAAGCGCCACCGCTGGATGAGGCGTTCGCCGTACCCGCGGCGGAAGATCAGCTGGAGCGGGCGGCGAAGGGCCTTCGGGAGCGCGGATATGCCGTCCATGTCGTGGACGGTCCGGAAGACGCCAGGGCGCTGGTGAGCACGCTCGTGCCGGCCGACAAGGAGGTGTTCACGGCGTCGAGCGAGACGCTGCGGACCGCGGGGATCGCGGCGGACCTCGACGAGTCGGGGCGGTTCCGTTCGGTACGCGCCCAGCTGGCGGAGCTGGACATCGCCGCGCAGATCAGGATGGGCGCCACGCCCGATGTCGTAGTCGGCAGCGTGCACGCCGTCACCGAGGACGGGATCATGGTGGCCGCGTCCGCGAGCGGCAGCCAGCTCGCCTCGTACGCGGCCGGGGCGCGGCAGGCCATCTGGGTGGTCGGCGCGCAGAAGGTGGTCACGGACCTGGACACCGCGCTACGCCGCATCCGGACATACTCCCTGCCCCGGGAGTGGGTGCGCATCCAGGAGGTGTACGGCCAGCCGTCGTTCCTGGGAAAAATCCTGATATTCGAGCGCGAGATGCCTGATCGCGGGACGGCCATCCTGATCCGCAGCGAAATCGGATTCTGACCCTCATCGAGTGGTGGCCACCACCGCCTGGGGGGTGCGCGGTGGTGGCTACTTGATCAGCCGGAGCGTGAAGGGGTAGCGGAAGTCGCCCTCGGCCAGCGCGGAGACGCCGCCGATGACGGACAGAGCAAACCCAAGCACCCAGATCACCGGGATCAGGACGATTCCGATGACGGTGATCGGAAGCAGGAAGGTCGCCCCGAGGACGGTCAGATGGAAGTTCAGGGCTTCGACGGCGTGTCTGCGGACGTAGGGGGACGACTTGCCGGCCGTGAGAAGAATGATCAGCGGGCCGACGATGAACAGGCCGGTCAGGCTGATCAGGTGGGCGGCCGAGCCCACCACACGGTCCGCCGCGTCCCGGGCCACGGGGCGCGGTAGCTGGGTTGCGTGCACCGGCGTCAGGGAAGGTGGCGGCGGGATGTACGGGGGGCGGGAGCCGTACAGGTCGGTCATGATCGGCATGAGGTCGGCGTGGGTTCTGGCCGTCATGGCGAGGTGGAGGCGCTCGTCCATCTCGTCCTTGTCGAGACGCCCCTCCGCGTACGCGGCCTTGACGTGCTCGACCACCTGGTCTCGATCATCGTTGGTCACTCGGAGCTGGGGGTGCGGCGCGGGCGCGCCGCCCGGCCACGGTGGTGTCGCTGCCGCCGGCATCAAAAGCCTTACCTTCCGTCGATCCGAGCAGCCGTGCGGGTACGCGCGACCACTTACACTTCGAGTCTGCCTCGCCACCGCGATGACGTGGGCTCTCGCCTACTCATATTCGATCGAGACAAGGCCGCGGTCCATCCGGGATGTCCCCCACGTAACCCCGGGAGCGCCCTCATTGTCACCGGCTTTCGCTCAGGACCGGTATATAAGGGGTATGAGATGGCGTGACCGCTACGGCCTTAGGCGCAATCGCGGCCCCAAGGTCGCCAAATTCGACCGCGAGGCAACCGATCAGGACATCGAGGCTCTGATCGAGTTCGCCAAGTCCCGAAGGGGCGTCGAGTTCTACGTCGAGCCGGAAACCTTCGCGACCGACACCACCGCCGTCGCGATCGCGCACGACGGCGAATGGACCCGCCGCAGAGTCGGCTCCCCCGCAGTCATCAAGAAGGTCGCCCGCGACCTCGCACTCCCCGTGTACGACGTGCAACTCACGGGCTACCCCGCCCGCATGCGCGCCTACAACGAACGCCGCCGCCAAGCCGAAGCCGACTGACCTCCCACCAACCAACCCACCTCACACCGACATTCGCTCTCCCAACAACCCACCCATCCAACGTCAACCCTTTCCGGACACCAACACCAATTACGGCCACACTCCCCCCGCATTAGCGGACACCAATTTCTCCCAGACCACGCTTCGGCCGCCCCCAACACCAGACCACGCACCACCACCATCACCTGGGCTCCGCACCCGAGCCTCCGCTTTGTCCACCGCCTTGTCCGGCACCTTGCCCGCCATCGCTTCGGCCTCCGCCCAGGCCCCTCACCCGGGGCCTCTCACCCGGCCGTGACCGCCGTCGTCCGCCGGGTCCGCGCAGGCCTTCTCCAACGCCCCCGGCGCCGCCGGTGCCGGTAACCGCGCATGGCCGTCACCTGGGCCTCTCCGCCGCCCGTGGCCGCCGTCGCCTGGCTCGCCTCGCCCCCTTGGCCGACCGCCCTCCGGCATCATGTTGAGTTTTGTCCCGGATGCTCGGGAGGATGTAGAGAACGTGGTGGCCTGCTTCTACCTACACGTGGAAGCGCCGAGTAGGGCGCGAGCACTGAAGGAGCCGAGATGAAGTACATGATGCTCATGCAGTTCGGGCAGCAAGCCGAGTTCCCGCCGATCAGCACGTGGCCGCCGGAAGATGTCCTGGCGCACGTCGAGTTCATGCATGGCGTGACCGAGAAGTTCACCGCTTCGGGGGAACTCGTGGACGCGCAGGGCCTGGCGATGCCCGACCAGGCCAGGACGGTGCGGGCAGGCGACAGCGGGATCCCCGTGGTCACCGACGGTCCCTATCCTGAGACGAAGGAGTTCCTGGTCGGCTACTGGATCGTGGACTGCGAAAGCCAGGAGCGGGCGTTCGAACTCGCCGCGTTCGTCTCGGCCGCACCTGGACCGGGCGGCAAGCCGCTGAGCATGCCGATCGAGGTTCGCCAGGTGATGTCCGCCCCACCCGAGGAACTGTCAACGCTCTGAGGCACGCCACGCGATATCCGTCCGAGAAAGCCGTCAATGCTTTGAGATACGCCAAGTGATGTCCGTCCGAGAAGCTGTCGCGCTTCGAGGCACGCCAAGCGATATCTCTTCGAGGAGGCGTCAGCGCTTTGAGGCACGCCGAATGATGTCCGTCCGAGGAGTCGGCAACGCTGGATGATCGGGCCATCGATGACCTGCTGCGCGAACTCGCGCCGCAGGTCGTCGGCGTGCTCACCCGGCGTACGGGAGACTTCGACACGGCCGAGGACGCCGTGCAGGAAGCCCTCCTCGACGCCGCCGCCCAATGGCCGAAGGAGGGACTGCCCGGCAATCCGCGTGGCTGGCTCATTCAGGTCGCGTTCCGCCGGATGACCGAGCAGGTCCGCAACGAGCAGGCCCGCCGTCGCCGGGAGGAACTGGTCGCCGCGCGAACCCCGCCGGAACTGCGGTCCGCGCCCGCCGCCGACGACGCGTACGCCTCGGACCAGGACGACACGCTGAGCATGCTGTTCCTCTGCTGTCATCCCGCGCTCACACCCGCCTCCGCGATCGCCCTCACCCTGCGCTCGGTAGGCGGTCTGACCACAGCCCAGATCGCCAAAGCGTTCATGGTGCCCGAGGCGACGATGGCGCAGCGGATCAGCCGGGCCAAGCAGCGCATCAAAACATCCGGCGTCCCGTTCGGAATGCCCGCCCCACATGAACGCGCACGCAGGCTCAGCTCGGTGCTTCACGTCCTCTACCTGACCTTCAACGAGGGCTACGCCAGCACCACCGGCCCCGACCTCCACCGCGTCGAACTCGCCCGCGAGGCGATCCGGCTGACCCGGATGATCCACGCCCTGCTCCCGGATGAATGCGAAATCGCCGGCCTGCTCGCCCTCATGCTCCTCACCGACGCCCGCCGCGCCGCCCGCACCGGCCCGCACGGCACCCCCATCCCCCTGACCGAACAAGACCGCAGCAAATGGGACTCCGACGCGATCACCGAAGGAGTCACGCTCATCACCACCACCCTGGCCAAGGGCGCGGTCGGCCCCTACCAACTCCAAGCCGCGATCGCCGCACTCCACGACGAAGCCACCACCGCCGACCAAACCGACTGGCCACAGATCATGGCCCTCTACGGCCTGCTGGAACGCATGTCGGACAACCCCATGGTCACGCTCAACCGCGCCGTCGCCGCCGCCATGGTCCTCGGCCCCTCCACCGGCCTCGACATCCTCAAAACACTCGACGCCGACGGCCGCCTCGCCGACCACCACCGCTTCCACACCGCCCGAGCCCACCTCCGCGAAATGGCCGGCGACCTCCCCGGCGCCATCGAGGACTACCGCACAGCCGCGAACCACACCACGAACATCCCCGAACGCGACTACCTCACCGCCCGCGCCGCCCGCCTAGCGCAAGATCCTTCGCGATGCTGAGGGCCTGCCAGGCCTGACGGGCGGACGCCCCGATGGAGCGATGCGGTCACAAGGCGGCGACCACCTCACGTGCCGAGGTCAACTTGTTCTTGAACCGGTCCGGACGCCACACACTGATGTCGGCGAGGTCGCTCTTGCCCGCGGTGATCTGCTCCGCCACGACCCGCCCGAATCCAGGGCCGTGGGTGACTCCCTGTTCGTTACAACCCGCGACGACGTACAGGTTTCGGACACCGGGAAGTTCCCCGACGATGGCTCGACCGTCAGGCGTGAAGCCCGGCGCGCCGTGCTTCACGCGGAAGTTGCGATACCGGGCGAACGCCGGAATCGCATCGGCGAGAACCCGGGCACCACGTTGCACTTCCAGCACACCGTCGAGATCGACCTGATCGAGACGGTCCGGAACCTCACCGTCCGCAAATGAATACCGTGCGGGCGTCTCGTAGACGGTACCGAACAGGAGCCGGCCGTCCTCCTCGCGCGCCCACACCGACTTCGGTAGTCCCGATGCGTGCCCTCTGATGAAGAGAAGCGGCAGGTCCCCGGGAAGATCGAGGGGTTCGGTGACGATACGCGACACGACGAGAGGTGCGACCTGAAGGAACTGTCCGAGCGGCTCGAGTAGGTGATTGGTCCATGCTCCCGCGGCGAGCACGACGATGTCCGCGTCGATCCGGCCGTGCGGGGTCACCACGCCAGTGATGCGTCCGCCCTCCTCGAGGATCTTCACGACGGGGGTCCTTTCGGCGAGGTGTCCGCCCTCGGCCGTGAAGAGGGCGCCCAGTGCTCGCGTTGCCCGCTCAGCCGATATCTGGGCACTCCTCGGACGCAGGACGCCGCGGTATACCCCCGACGCCTTGACTACTCCCCTGGTCATCGCTTCGATCTGCACGGGTTCGATCGCACGGGCGTCGGCAGGCCCCTCCGTGAGGCGCTTCTCCACGTATGTCCAGTCCTGCTCGGTTGCGGCCATCCAGAGGATGCCCCGCTGCCGGTACGGGGACTCCGAGCGCGCGGCGTTGAGGTGACGGTAGAAGTCGATCGCATAATCCGCTAGCGCGTTCTCCTCCGAGCCGGTGTCGTCGGAAGAACCCGCAGCCCAATGGTCGATGAAGCCGGCTCCCGCCGCCGAGGTCGCCTGAGCGACGCGGTCGCGCTCCAACAACGTGCAGTTCTTCACACCCGCGCGTAACAAGTGCAATGCGACGCTCGAGCCGAGAATGCCCCCGCCGACGACCACTGCCTTGATGTCGCTGTTCATGAGCCTCCTCAGAGCGCCGCATCGGGTCCGACACTCAGATTTATGGATACGAAATAACTAATCATGGATCCAAAATATCAGAGTGACCCTCTTGGGCGACACCATGGTCAGTCAGAACATGAGCCAGACCCTGCGGGGAGGCGTTCACTGTCGGACAAGGTCGATGAGCGGCTCGCCCGCGAGTGCCCAGCGTGCGCGTGAGACGGCACCGTCCTGCAGCGCTCCGAGCGATGTCGTCGAGCGCCAGGCGATGTGCGGCGTGAGGATGGCGTTCGGTGCGTCACGGAGGACATGCCCGTGGGTGCCAATGACTGGTACCGACAGTGGAGGCAAACACGATCAAAGGCCCGGAAGCCGTACGGCGTGTCGAGGCCCGGTGAACCTAAGTGGTCACCGCACTAGCCGCAACAACGTCTCCCACACTCGACCCGCAGTGAGCCCCGTTCGTGCCCATAACAACGTTCCCCCGGCACTTCCCTAGCTCGCGAGGGTGGATGGTTCCTCGAGGAGGGTGAGGAGGGGGGAGAGCCATTTCATGGTGGGGGTGCCCATTTCTCGGTCCAGGTCTTCGGGGGTGGGCATACGTTCTCGGAGGACGTTTGGGGGGAGCAGGTTGCGGATGGCGCGGGAGAGGAGGACTGCCATTGTGTAGCGGGGGTCTGCGGTGAGGGCTCGGTCGAGGGCCAGGGTGGCGAGGGCGCAGTCGCCGTTGCGCCAGGCGGTGGCTGCCAGGAGGGAGGCCGCGGGGGCGGCGTGACGGGGGTTCAGGCGGCGGGTCAGGTCGCGCCAGAGGGTGAGGTGTGCGGCGCGGTCGTCGATCAGTGTCCATGCTTCGTCTCGCACGCGGATTATCGCCAGATCGAGGCCCAGGCGGGCGGCGTCGTCGTCGTTGAGGCGGTCGCCGCGCGCGTATACGTCGATCGCGGTTCGGACGCGGGCTATTCCGTCGGCCACGATGTCCGCGGGTTTTCCTCTGGCCAGGGCGATCCGGATGGAGGTGATCGCATGGTCGGTCGCGCGGTCCATCGAGACGCGGGCCTTGCCTTGGTATGGCGCGACCGAGCGTTCCAGGCTGCGGCGGTTCGGGAGGGCGACCAAGCCCTGCACCACCGCCTCGGCCGCGATCGGACTCGCCATGGCGTCATACACCACCCCCTCGGGCGGACAGCAGGCCACGCGCTGGCACACATACGACCAATAGCGGCCGTCGGCGGCACGCAGGGACTCGGTGATCTTGATGCCCCCCGCGCGCAACAGGCGGGTGGCCTCGTCTACCCCGGCGGTCACGAGAGATCCCGGGCCGTACCCGATGAGGATGACCGTGGTGACCTGTTCGCGCTTGAGCAGCGGCAGGAGTCCGTCGAGGGCGCCGGGTTCCGCGGGGAGATCCCAGCGCGTGGTCACCCGCACAGCCGACCCGATCAATCCGATCACGACCAGGCTGCGCTCGGGATAGAAGCCGATCAGAAACGGCACGGCGGCCAGGATGTCGGTCGGCGACGACAACCGGAGTCTCGGGTTCGCTGAACTCATGCCCGAACTATTCCGCCCCGGCGCTCACGCCCAGAAGCCGAACTCAATTCTGTGGACAGCCAACCTGAACCTGTTGCAATTGTGCCCTTGTGATTCACATTCCCGCAGGTCACAGCCCACCCAGGAAAAAACGCCTGTGCATGATCTTCACGTTTGCCGCATGAACCAAGCGAGAAACTCGACCGTCTGATATCACTCGACTGCGATTTGAGTACACCGGAGCATGAAATGCAGGTCTGCCCGGAAGGATGTGCTCGGTACATAACGAACCGACTTCACAGTGATACAGGTGGTATTTGTGTTATTTCGTCTCGCCAGCAGCCATGTGTTCGCGGAGAGCGAAGATCATAATCCGGCAAAGAGGCCCGCGCGTTGAAGCGAGGCCGGTTACTGGGCAGAGCACTGTTTATGGGCATGCGCGACAGTCGATCCGTGGCTCCCCCATCCGTCGAGGATTGGTCCGATCATGAGCGATCCAGGCTGACCGCCCTGCTCGGCGGCGAGACCGTCCTCGTCAGCATGAACCAGCGGCGAGGCCACCCGCGCCTGATCGCCTGGGCCAAGTCCCAATCCCTGTATATCCGGATCGATTCCCGGAGCGTGTGGGCCAACCCGCACGAGAAAGATGACGCTCTGCGCGGCGAGCAGCTACGCCGTTTTGAGGTTCACCTCAATGCCCGCCCCGATTTGCTCGTACGGCTCGGCGAACTCCGCGGCAAGGCGCTGGCCTGCTGGTGCACTCACGGCCCCTGCCATGGCCAGATCCTCAAACTTCTCGCGGACGGTCCGGCCCCGCCGCCCGTACAACCGGAGCCGGACGAGCTGAGCCCCGAAGAGCAACTCGCCCTCGCCGAAGCCGAGAACGCGATCGAACACGGCCTCACCACATTCGTCGACGTCGGCCACGCTCTCTCCCGCATCCGCGCCGGGCGTCTCCACCGCGCCACCCACCCCCGCTTCGAGGACTACTGCCGCGAACGCTGGGGCTTCACCAAGAACCACGTCAATCGCCAGATCGACGCGGCCCACGTCATGGGCACCCTCGCCATCACCCACATCCCCCGCCAGCACGACCACCGCCCCACCGCCCCGCCACCAACCATCCCCACACCCACAAGCCCCCAAGAATCCAACCGCCTGGGCCAGCTCAGCGGCCTCCGCGCCCCCACAACCTCACCCCACTCAGAAACCCTCCGCATCCCGGAATCCCGCCCTTCACCACCTCCCCTTCCTCCCTTCCGCCCCGCCCCGCCATCCCATCCGCCCGCACCACAAGCGATCAATCCATCAGCAGCGGCGCACCCACCATTCACACCAAAGGCGCACCCACCCCAACCCCAGGGTTACGAAGACTCACCCGGACCCACCCGGCACATGGACAATCTCGTGGCGACACTCGGCGACATCCCCGCCCTAATCGCCGCCACCGAAGGCTTCGAAAAAGAAGCCTCACCAGAACAGGCCGAAGCCTGGTCTCAACCATTGACCAGAGCCATCAACGACCTGCAAGAACTACAGCACCGGATAGAGACCGTCCTCAAATCCCACGGCTAACGAGACGTATGAACAAGCAGCGTCCAACGCACTCGCCTGCCGACGCACCCTCGACCTACGCTGGATCACCTGGCGGCGCCGTCACCAGGCCCGAGCCCGCTGGTATCACCACCGCCCCCAGCTCACATCCGTCGTCAGACGATCATGGAGGAGGGCTGGATCACGAGCTATGGCCGCCGTACCAAGCGGCGGAAACCCGGGGGCAAGTAGCGGTGTATATCCGAGCATGAGATGGATGTACGCGATCGGCGTTGTGCTCGTATTCGCCGGCTGTTCCACGGCCAGCTCACGGGAGACAGACGGAACCCGGCCGAGCGCCAACCCAGCGGGCACGATGCTGCGATCGGTGGGGGACGCGGGGATCCCGCGGGCCGCGCATACGGCCACCCTGCTGCGAGATGGGCGGGTCCTCCTGGCGGGAGGGTGCACCGCCCACGGCTGCGGGGACAGCGAGCGAGGTCGGCGGTCGGAGTTCTTCGAGCCCGAGCGTGGCATCTTCGTGGCAGGGCCGGAAATGGGATCAGCCAGGACCGGGCATACCGCCACTCGCCTGCCGGATGGCGGTGTGCTCATCGTCGGCGGGTGGCCCGGCGAGGGCAGGGATCCGGTGAGCAGCGCCGAAGTGTTCGATCCTGGATCGGGGGCATTCCGGCCGACGGGCTCCATGGCAGAAGGTCGGGGCGGGCACGTGGCAGCGTCGCTGCCGGATGGGCGTGTGATGATCACGGGTGGTACGGGGTCCGGCGGGCGAATCCTCGGCAGCGCGGAGATCTATGATCCGCAGACCGGACGGTTCGCCCCTGCCCCGACCGCGACGCCGCGAAGCGGAGGCACGGCGGTGACGCTGCGGGACGGTCGGATCTTCGTGGTCGGCGGGGATCCCGTTAGCACGAGCGCTGAGATCTTCGACCCTGACACGTTCAGGTGGCGCGTCACGGGGCGGATGGAGACCGCGCGCCGGAAACTGGGTGCGGCGGTGACGGAGGACGGGGCCGTATTGGTGGCGGGCGGCTCGGTTCCTGGCGACGGTGATCGCGACAACCTGCTCAACGTGGCCGAACTGTACAGCCCAGACACTGGAAGGTTCCGTGAGCTGCCGCCGATGATCGAGCCACGCTACAAGTTCGATGGCTCGCTTGTGCCGCTGACCGATGGCCGGATTCTGATCGCGGGCGGAGCGCGGATTCCGGAGATCTACAACGGGCGGTTCCACCCGGTCGCCGGGTCGCTGGACGCGACACGCCTGGTCGGCACGGCGACCATTTTGCGAGATGGCCGAGTGCTGATCACCGGCGGCTACGACGAGGACATCACACCGCGCGCGGCGGCCTATCTCTTCGTGCCGCGCGCATGAGAGCGCGGCATTGGAAACCTGCCGCACCCGTTGCCCTGCAAGTACGGCAGCCATAGTTCATGACCGTTGACGGCTGAGACCTGATCGCGCTCACCGCCGACGAGATCCGCCAAAGCAAACGCTCGCACGCTAAGCACCGCTGTCGGCAGTTGCACCAGGCCATCCCACCGTTGGCATGCCACAACGCGTGATGGCAGCCGTGGGTACGAAGCCCAAATGAATCCGTGCGACGGATGTTTCGAGTGTTAGGGCACCAGGGTTGAGGGTGTTAGGCGTACGCGGACCATGAGGGTGGCGCCCGCTACGGCGCCGGGCATGGCGATGACGGCGGCGAAGGGGATCAGGAAGGTGAGGAAGATGGCTACGCCGAAGCCGAGGGCGGAGCCCTTGTTGTTGCGGAGGATGGCGAAGCGGTCCTTGCGGTGGAGGCCGCGGCGTTCCATGGCGAGGGCGGTGAGTTCTACGGTCAGGAAGAAGCCTGAGACGAGGGCGCCGAGGACGGGGACGATCGTCTGGCCGATCACGGGGACGAATCCGAGAATGAACAAGGGGATCGTGAACATCAGAACGTAGACGAGCGTCATGAGGCTGTCGCGGATGGAGCGGAACAGCGAGCGCCAGAAAGGCAGGTCGTCGCCGGGCACCGCGCCGAAGTCCTCTTCGACCTTCTCCGAGAGTTTCTCGTAGAAGGGTTCGCCGATGGCGAGCGTGACGGCGGTGAACGTGATGATGGACAGTCCGAGGCCGACTACGAAGATGAGAATTCCGATCAGGGTGCGGAAGAGGCCCCTCCAGCCCCAGTCATCGGCGAACGGGGTAATCCACGCGGCGATGTCGCCGGCATTCGTGGCGAGCCAGATCAGCGCCACCACGTACAGCACGAACGCGATCAGAGCCGGAATCAGGCCGAACAACCACCAGCCGGGACGACGGGCGCACCAGCCCAGCCCTTTCAGAAAGAACCCCACCCCGTCCGCGAACCCGCCTACGCCACGCCGAACCGGTTGCCCTATGCCACTCATGCCCGGCAGGCTAGCGTGTCCGCTCCCCCACCGCGACGGCTCGTTCCAACGGCTCAAGCCAACGATGCGGGGTCAGGGGTTGGCGGCATTCTGGCCGGAAATGACGGCCTCAGATGGGCGCGCGGCGGAAGCTCTGGCGTCGGCGGGCGACCCGCCCCAATGTTCCGTCGCCGGAAGGGACTGTAGGCGTCCAAGCGGGTGCCTGGACTTTCGCTGAGGTCACGAGAGGATCAGGAGGCTGGGCCTTGCCAGAAAGGTGTGATGGGGAAACCCAGATCGGTGAATAGGCGACGGAGGAGAGGCAGGGATATGCCCAGCACGTTGCCGTGGTCGCCGACGATGCCGTCGATGAACCAGCCGCCGAGGCCGTCGAGTGTGAATGCGCCGGCGACCTTCATGGGTTCGCCGCTGGCGACGTAGGCGGCGATTTCGGCATCGGTGGGTGTGCCGAAGCGGATCTCGGTTGAGCCGACGGCCGATGCGGTACGGCCGGAGGTCGTGTGGATTACGCAGTGGCCGGTCAGCAGGTGGCCGGATCGACCCCGCATGGCGATCCACCGTGCCACGGCTTCGTCCGCGGAATCCGGTTTTCCATATGCCACACCATCGAATTCCAGAACCGAGTCACAACCGATGACAAGAATGTCGCCGGTGAGACCATCGGCTACGACACGGGCTTTCGCCTGAGCGAGAGCCAGGCAGAGATCATTGGGAGTGGCCGCGACGATCGCGTCCTCATCCACACCGCTGACGATCACCTTGGGGTCGAGTCCCGCATCACGCAGCACACCCAGCCGAGCCGGAGACGCGGAAGCCAGCACGATCTCAGTCACGCCACCCAAGCTTAGATCGTGCGGCCCCCTCCACCGGCCAACGATCCACCCAACCACACCGGCATACTTCGCCCAGACCCCCAGCCCTGGCCACGCCAGACTTCGCCCGCTCTCCGAGGTCCGCTCGGCACATCATTGGGGTGGTTCTCCCACCCACCCAGCCCGTATGTATCCACTCGGGCTCCGCCCGCCCCGGCCGTCGCCGTGTTCGCGGTGGTTCTCCCACCCACCCAGCCCGTATGTATCCCTCGGGCTCCGCCC